>CAMAWN010000136.1 GCA_945861865.1 Candidatus Kuenenia stuttgartensis
CGTCTCATTGAGCCGTTACAGAGTCCGCAGCCTGCCGAATTCCAAAATCATCTGGGTGAAGAGCGCGCCACGTGTTTTTGGGACAACAACTTTGTCCCACTGGGACAGGAACTTTGTCCCAAATGACAACAACTTTGTCCCAAACCACAACTCAAACTCACACGTCCAAGTCTTTGACGTCGAGGGCGTGTTTCTCGATGAATTCGCGGCGGGGTTCGACGGCGTCGCCCATGAGGACGCGGAACATTTCGTCGGCCGCCGCCGCGTCTTCCATCGTGACTTTCAACAGCGTGCGTGTCTCGATGTTCATCGTGGTGGCCCAGAGTTCTTCGGCGTCCATTTCACCTAGGCCCTTGAAGCGGGTGATCTTCTTCCCTTTCTCGCCAAGCTTACGGAGAGAGTAAATCAGTTCGCGGATGCTGGTGAGCTTGATGCCGCCGGCGGGGTTGTCGATGTGGAACGGGTAGTACGGCTCGCCGTTGCGGTTGCCGGCGGGGAGCAGGTCGCGCATCGCGAGATTGAACGTCTTCAGATCCTTCAACGTCTCATTGATGGAGCGGACTTCGTGGAGATCGACGATCTGCAGAACGCCGTCTTTGATCGCCTTCAAGTTGTGCTGCCCATCGGTGTCGCTCACGGCCGGAGTTGGCTCGTTGGAAACGTGCCCGACGGCGGATTCGGCGGCGGCGATCGTGAACTCTTCACCTCGGCGAAGTTCTTCGGAGGCGAGGAACTTGTCGAGGTCTTCTTTGACGAAGAACCAATGCTGGTCTTTGCCGACGAAGACTCGGAAGCGCGGTAGGCTGCCATCGGGTGACAAGTGATGCGTGGCGACGTGACGCAGGTCGATGCCGCGACGTTCCATCGTTTCGAGCGGCTCGGCGAGGCGGCGGATCAGCGCGACCAGTTTGTGCAGGCTCTCGGCTTCGATGCGCGTGCCGTCTTCCAGGACGACGACACTCTCGTTGAGGCCGATCTCGATCAGCTCGCCCATCATCTGCTCGTTCGATTGGACGTAGCGGATCTTGTTGCGTTGCTCGACTTTGAACAGCGGCGGTTGAGCAATGTAGATGCAGCCGTTCTCGACCAGTTTGCGGAGGTGTCGGAAGATGAACGTCAGCAACAGCGTGCGGATGTGGCTGCCATCGACATCGGCGTCGGTCATCAGGATCAGCTTGCCGTAGCGACGTTTTTCGACGTCTTCGAGTTCCGCACCGGGCGGCACACCGACGGCTTTGAAAATGTTGGCGATCTCGGCGTTGTCGAGCACCTTCGTGAGGACCGCTTTCTCTACGTTTAGAATCTTGCCGCGCAACGGCAGGATCGCTTGCGTGTTCGAGTCACGGCCAGTGTCAGCGGAGCCGCCGGCCGAGTCACCTTCGACGAGGTACAGCTCACTGAGGTTGAGGTCTCGGCTGCGGCAATCGCGGAGCTTGTCGGGCAGGCCGCCGGTCGTCAGGCCGCCTTTCTTGTTGCGGACGAGTTCGCGGGCTTTTCGCGCAGCCTCTCGTGCTTCGGCAGCGATCATGCCTTTCATCAGAATGGTTTTCGCCGTCTGCGGATTCTCTTCGAGGAAGCGGCTGAGTCCGTCGCCGATCATCGATGAGACGGCTCCTTCCACTTCGCTGTTGCCGAGTTTGACCTTCGTCTGTGCCTCGAACTGCGGATCGGGAATCAGCACCGCGACAACAGCGGTGAGACCCTCGCGGAAGTCGTCGCCGCTGGGGGTGAAGTCTTTGAAGATGTTGTTCTTCTTGCCGTAGTTGTTGAGCGCGCGAGTCAGCCCGGTCTTGAAGCCGGTGAGATGCGTGCCGCCGTCCGGGTTGTAGATGTTATTGGCGTAGCAGCGGACGATGTCGGACGAGCTATCGTTGTATTGCAGTGCGATCTCGATGCCGAGGATCTGTTTCACGCCGTCGGCCGTGATGTGCTCATGGTCCCCTTTGACATGGATCACTTCCGCGTGCAGCGGGTTATCGGTGCGGTTGAGAAACTTGACGAACTCCAGCAATCCGTCCTTGTAACAGAACTCGTCGGTTTGATTGGTTCGTTCGTCGAGAATGCGGATCACGACGCCAGCGTTGAGAAACGCTAACTCTTGCAACCGTTTATGCAGCACGTCGTAAGTGAATTTGGTCTCGGGAAAGATTTGCGGGTCGGGCGAGAACGTGACCTTCGTGCCAGTGGAGTCGCTCTTGCCGATCTTCTGCACGTCGTGAATGACTTCACCGCGAGCGAACTCCATCGTCCAGACGTGTCCCTCGCGGCGGACTTCAACTTCCAGCCATTCGCTGAGCGCGTTCACGGCGGTGATGCCGACGCCGTGCAGTCCGCCAGTTCCGGTTTTGTAGCCACCCACACGATTGAACTTGCCGCCTGCGTGAATTTTCGTGAACACGATTTCGAGCGCGGACTTGCCACCTTGTTCTGCCATTCGTCCAACTGGGATGCCTCGACCATCGTCGATCACGGTGACGCTACCATCGGCGTTGATCTTCACCGAGACCGTCGTCGCAAACTTGTTGACCGCTTCGTCGATGCTGTTATCAACAACCTCGTAAACCAAGTGATGCAGTCCGCGACCTGTCGTGTCGCCGATGTACATGGACGGCCGGTGGCGAATGCCCTCGATCCCTTCGAGGGCTTGGATCTGCGTTTCGTCGTAGGTTTCGACTTTTTCCGAAAGAGTTACCGAGTCTGAAACGTCAGGAACCCGTAATGTACGTTCATCATCTGATGAATCGGGTGATGCTGGATCTGGAACCCGTGATGTAGGTTCATCATCTGATGAATCGAATGATGCTGGATTGGGCTGTTGGTCGCTCATGCTTCTTGATTCCGTAGACCGATTTCCAAACCGGCCGAAATGTGAGTGACGGTTTGGAAAACCGTCCAACCGATTACTTCCGTTCCGTCTTCAGTCGAAATTTGATGTCTTGAATCTTCAAGTGAGCAAACTGCTGCTGAAGTTGCTCCAACAACGTCTGCTTGTGAAATCCAACCAGCTCGTTGAGCAATCCTGAGTTACCGACACCGACATTCAAGACCCCGCGAGTCAATTCCAGCACTCTGGATTTGCGTCCGATTTCTTCCCCGGCCACCGATCGCCAGGCTTGCTGCAACTGCTCTGTCCCATGGACTCGCGCCAGGCCCTTCAGAGCAATCAATTCCGAGAGCACCTTGCGGACATGCTGTGGCTCGGCCGTTTTTTCGGCGGCAGCGGCGAATCCTCGGAGATTGTGATACGGGTCGTGCGGCATCGTCTCAAACAAAGAGTGACTCGGAAGTCTGGGGCTCCCAATTCCTAGCGATCTCGTGCAAGTGGCATGATGACGTAGGTGTAGCCGTCATCCGTGCGGAGAACAGCCGCGCTCTCTCCGTCAGTGAGCTGCAATTTGACGGACGTCGATGCGTCCAGAATCCGCAGAAAGTCGGAGATGTAACGTGGGTCAAAGGTAATTGTGATTGCTGCACCGTCATAGCTGATCGGGATTTCGATCTTCGATTGCCCGATGTCCGCCGCAACACTCGTCAGTCGCAAGACTCCGTTTTCGAATGTGAAATCGACGCCACGGCTTTCCTCATTCGTCACGATCTGAGCTTGTCGCACCGCTGAATAGAACGGCGAAACAACCATGTCGATCATTGCTCCACCGGGTGCTGGGACGACATCTCCATAACGTGGAAATCGGCCTTCGACCAATCGGCTGTAAATCGTGCTGCTGCCAACTTTGACCAAAACGCTGTTGGGATACACCGCCAAATAAACATCTTGGTCGTTGTCGCTGATGCTGCGTTCGATCAGGCTCAACGCCTTTGCCGGAACCACTGGCTGTGTTGCTCGTGATTCGATGGTTCCAATTGTGCTGCTCGCGGTGCTGACCACCGCCAAGCGGCGACTGTCGGTCGCGGCCATCGTAAGTTTGTCGGCCGCAAATTCCATCAGCACTCCACCGAGCGCATATCGCGTACTCTCGGTGTCGGTCGCGAAAACAGTTCGCTTGATCATCTCTTTGAACGACGCAGCCGGAACGACGTGATAGCTCGTGGCATCGAACGCCTGCACCGGCGGAAACTCAGCGGGGTCTTCGGCCGAGAGTTTGAACTCGCTGTGTCCCGATCGAACCCACAAAGCCTTCTCGGTGACTTCCAGATCAACTCCATCGTCTGTCAATTCGCGAAGGATGGCGATCAAACGATCTTTCGGGAGCAGTACTTCACCGTCGGAATCCGTCTCGACGCCAGGAATATCGTACCGAATACCGACTTCCTGATCGGTACCGATGAGCGTCGCTTTGCCGCCACCGACTTGGAGTTTCACATTCCGCAAGATGTCCTTCGGAGTTCTTGACGGCACAACGCCGCTGACGATTTGAAATGCTGTGGCCAGAGTCGGTCGATGGCAATGTAACTTCATGGTTTGTTCGCTTGTGGAGGAAGCTGGAGAGTGGAGTGTTAAGCTTCTTCTAAAAGATCTTTAGAGAGCAGTCGTCGTATCAGAGACGGCGATTTTTGTTAGTGAAATCTCACGTCAAAACGGAGCGGAAGAGTAGCGAAAAACTTACGTTCTCACAACGAGCCAAAGTGCCTGTCGACAACCGGTGGAGTGGCCGTCCGACTGTGTCATCGGGACGTGATTTCGAACCCTTGGATCAACAGACTCGCAGCGGATTCCCGGTCGCTGTTGACGAGTCAAGCGTTATCAACGGCGGACCAACGGCTTATCGACAGGCACTCTCCAGGCGGGCGATCCGTTGCCTCAGAGTCGGCTCGTGGTCGAGGCGGCTCTCCAGTTTTCGGACGGCATGAATGACCGAAGAATGCTGCCGGTCAAAGAACGCACCGAGCTCCGGGTAAGAGACGTGGCACAGCTTCCGGCACAGCCACATCGCACATTGCCGAGGCAAGACCAGCGCCTGTGAGCGGCGGCTCGAACGCAATGCGGACAAAGCGATTCCAAAGTCCTTGGCGACAGCTCGGCTGACTTTCAATGGGGTGATCGATTTGCTGGGGAGTTGCCGCTGCAAGAAGTCTTCGATGTCGGCTCTTTTGAGCGGGCGATGTTGCTCGGCAAGCTGAGTGATGACGCCGATCAGTTCTCGTGGAGAAGCTTCCAGCGACTCAGCGAGCAGTGCGAGAGCATCTCGCGAGATCGACAAGCGGCGCTGGCGGCAGAAGAGCCGCAGGAGTTCGGCTCGGCTATCGGGCCCCAGCGGTTTGACTCCGACCACAGTTCCGCCTCGGAACCGGCTGACCAACTTGGCGGGGAAGGACTCTAATTGCCCAGGCAATTTGGTGCTTGTCACGATGACATCGCTGCCGTGAGCGAGCAATTCGTCGATCACGACCAACAGTTGTCGCTGAGTTTCCGGCCGGCGTTCGATGGCTTGGAGATCCTCGCAAACCAGCACCGATACAGATCGGAAACGCTCTTGGAAGTCGGGAACTTGCTGATTGCTCGAAGCTTCCGCCAGTTGAGCGGCAAACTCCGCAGCCGTGACTTGCAGCGGCAGGACTTGCGAGGATGGCCACTCGCGGAAAGACTCCGCCAGCAATGCGGACTTCCCGATGCCGGTCGGGCCGACGAGATACAGCAAGCGGCCTTTGCCAGCGGACGTCGGATTCCGCCAACGGCGCAGAGCCGCACGCGCCAATCGTTGCTCGGCCAGCAGGATCAACGGTTGAACGGCAATTGTTTGAGGCATGACGAGGACAGTTTACCGAGGTCGTCAAGTTTTCGAGTACCGATTGAGAAAGGACATTCATGGCATACGACGTTTACGGCGTCGGGAATTCGTTGGTCGATATTCAAGCGCGCGTCGATGATCGATTTTTGGAGACGATTGGATTTCCGAAGGGGATCATGACGCTTGTGGATGAAACGGCTCAGCGGCGCGTGCTGGAAAAGCTGGCTGACCGGCCAACGAATCGCTGCGCGGGAGGCTCGGCCGCAAACACGATCATGGGGGTCGTCGATTTCGGAGGGCAGGGGGCCTACGCCGGGAAAACCGGCCGCGATGAGATCGGCGAGTTCTTTCTGTCCGACATGCGACAACGTGGGGTCAGCATCGAGGTGCCACCATCGGCCGGCCAGTCCGGGACATGTGTCGTGCTCATCACCGATGACGCGCAGCGAACAATGCTGACGAATCTCGGCGTGTCGGCGACGCTCAGCCCCGACGACATCAACGAAGCGGACGTTCGACGGGCGAAATACATCTACATCGAAGGCTATCTCTTCACGAACGAAGGCCCGCGAGCCGCCGCGCTCAAGGCCATCGAGTTCGCGAAAAAGAACGGCGTGAAGGTCGCGTTCACGGTTTCCGATCCATTCTTGATCGGACTGTTCCGCGACCGCTTCTGGCAGCTCATCGAAGAGGACGTCGATCTGCTCTTCTGCAACGAAGAGGAAGCTCGCGCGTTGACCGGCAAACAGGACTCGATCGAGTGTGCTCGGAGGATTCACCAGCATTGCGAGAATGTCGCACTGACGCTGGGCAAGAACGGCAGCCTGCTGATGCACCAAGGCGAAGTCATCCCGGTCGAAGGAGTGCCGGTGGTCGCGGTCGACACGACCGGTGCCGGCGACATGTACGCCGCCGGAATTCTGTACGGCATCACCAACGGTCTGAGCTGGAAGCAAGCCGGCCACCTCGCCTCACACGCGGCGGCCCGGATCGTCGGACAACTCGGAGCACGCTTGCAGCGACGGTTCAGTCGCGATGAGATCACAGCGTTGTTGAAGTAGAAAACGTAACGTGGGAACGATCGACACAAACCCCACCGAGCTTGCCTCGGTGGTTTTTGGGCTTTTGCATTCGCGGAGCGATGTCTCAAGTGAGTTCGCTCGTAGTGCAAAGGCCCGTTTCCACCGAGGCAAGCTCGGTGGGGTTGGTGGCAGCGTCACCCGTGCGCGGTATTTGCCAGACTCAGCTAAGGGAGATCACGATGAGAGTTCAACTTCGAGACGTCGTTCTGTTGGTGGTTGTGATGGCAACTTGGCCCGTTGCAGCGGATGACGACAGTTTTGCACCGCTCTTCAACGGCAAAGATTTATCGGGCTGGGTGCCGGTCAACGTCGCTCCGAACACGTTCACCGCGAAGGATGGGCTGATCGTCAGCACGGGCAAGCCGACCGGCGTGTTGCGATCCGCGAAGCAGTACGAGAACTTCATTCTCGAACTTGAGTGGCGGCACATGCAGCCGAAGGGGAACGCTGGCGTGTTCGTGTGGAGTCATCCGCTGACGGCTCAAGGGACGCCGTTCGCCAAGAGCATCGAAGTTCAAGTGCTCGATGGACACGAGACCGCGAACTACACCAGCCACGGCGATGTCTTCTCAATTCACGGAGCGCGCATGAAACCCGATCGCCCGCATCCCGCCGGTGCCGAACGTTGCCTGCCGAGCGAGAAGCGGAGCAAGCCATCGCCAGAATGGAATCACTACCGCGTCGAATGTCGCGACGGAGTCCTCAAGCTGGCGGTCAACGGCAAGGTCGTTTCGGGCGGCAGTGAGTGCCGACCGCGCAAGGGCTACATCTGCCTCGAATCGGAAGGCTCGGAGTGTCACTTCCGTAACTTGCGGATCAAAGAGTTGCCGTCATCGAATCCGCCGGCCGATGAAGTGCAGCCGGTGATCGACGGGTTTCGTTCGCTGTACACGGGACTTGATCTCGCGAATTGGGTCAGCGATCCGGGTCATGTCGGTCACTGGCAGCCGCAGGACTGGGTGCTCAACTACGACGGCAAAAGCGAAGCCAAAGGAACCGGCCCCGCCGATGCCGGACATCTTTGGACCGAGAAAGAATTCGGCGACTTCGAGTTGATCTGCGACTGGAAATGGACTGGCAAACCAAAGACCAGCAAGCGCCCGGTCATTCAGCCCAACGGCGATGAGGGTCCAGAAGAAGAAGAGTTCGCGGACGCTGGTGACAGCGGCATTTATCTGCGCGGCAATGACAAGTCGCAGATCAACATGTGGTGCCGCCCGATCGGCAGCGGTGAGATTCGCGGCTACCGACTCGACAAGTCGATGCCGGCGGAAGTGCGCACCGGCTGCATTCCCAAGAAGCGCGCTGACAAACCGATCGGCCAATGGAACCGCTTCCACATCACGATGAAAGGGGACCGCACGACCGTCGTGCTCAACGGCGAAACGGTCATCGACAACGTGCAACTTCCAGGAATTCCAGCTCGCGGCCGCATCGCCTTGCAACATCACGGCGATCCGATTCAATTTGCCAGCATCCTGATTCGCGAATTGAAGTAGTGGAACTTATGCCCGCTCGCATCTATCTCGACCACAACGCAACGACTCGGCCCTGGCCGGAAGTCATCGAAACCGTCGCGTACCACTTGCAGCACAGCTACGCGAATCCCGGCAGCCGCCATGCCGAAGGCCGACAAGCTCGGAAGGTGCTGGAATCCTCGCGCGAGAGCATTGCTTCGATCCTGGGTGCGCAGCCCGACGAAGTCATCTTCACCAGTGGTGGGACGGAAGCCTCGAACCTCGCGTTGTTCGGAGCGGCGAATTCAATGACTCCCGGCACGATCGCGCTGACTGCTGGCGAACATCCCGCGACGATGGAAGCCTGCAAGTCGCTGAAGCCTCGCGGCTGGAAAGTGACGATCTTGCCCGTCGATCGTGATGGGCGGTTGCTTCCTTTGGAGTGCGGCGAGTCATCGCCGCTTTGGACGGACGACATCAAAGTCGCCACCGTCATCCTCGCCCACAACGAGACCGGCGTGATTCAAGACGTGCGGCCGCTGTCGGCGCTCTGTCGCGAGCGTGGCGTGTTCTGTCACATCGACGCCGTGCAAGCGGTCGGGAAGATCGAGGTCAATTTCACGGAACTCGGCGCGACCTCGCTGGCGTTCGGTGCGCACAAGTTTCATGGCCCGCGCGGCATCGGGGGACTGTTGCTCAAAGGAGGTGTGACACTCGCGCCGTTTGAATTCGGCGGACATCAAGAATCGGGTCGCCGTCCTGGGACCGAGATGGTGGCGCTCGCCGCCGGCATGGCGAAGGCGCTCGAACTGTGGCATCGCGAGCGACACGAACGTACGGCGAAGCTCGGGGAACTTCGCGATCGGTTGGAAGCGGGATTGCTCGATCGTTGCCCGTGGGCCGTTGTGAACGGTTCGGGCGAGCATCGTTTGCCGAACACACTCAACATCGCGTTTCCGGGACTGGATGGCGAAGCGATCCTCGTCAACTTGGATCTTGAAGGGATCGCCTGCTCGCTGGGCAGCACCTGCGCGAGTGGTTCCGCTGAACCCGCTCCAGCGCTGGTGGCGATGGGTGCTCCGCCGGAGGTCTACAAGGCATCGGTGCGCTTCACGGTCGGCATGGAAAACACGCTCGACGAAATGGACGACGCAGCCGAACGCATCGACCGCGTGATCGCGCGGCTGCGTGGAAAGTAGCCCTCTCGCTCCGCGAGAGGAAAGCCGATCGCGCATCGTGGCCCGAAATTTTCTTGCGAGTGGTTCGCACAATTGCGAGTCAATTGACGTCCGGCAATTCCTCTCGCGGAGCGAGAGGGCTACTTTAGTCAGCCATGTCCGCACCACTTCCAGCCGCTGACGCCGCGCCGCCGACTCGAACCGAGCTTCATTGTCTGGTTGCGTTGTTGGTGATCGCCGCGCTGCTGCGGCTGGGAGTCATTTGCTGGAAGCCGGAATTGCTGGTCGAGGACCGCGATCTGTATTGGGGCATCGCGAATCGCTTGGTTGCGGGTGACGGCTTCAGTCACCCGGACCTCAGACATCCGACCGCGTATCGACCGCCGCTGTATCCGCTGCTGTTGTCTGTAATCGTCTTGGTCGGTGGCGGATCGAAGACGCTGGCGGTCGTGCAAATTGGATTGAGTGTTGCCACGGTGTGGCTGACGTGGCGGCTGGCTCGCAAGTTCGGCGGAAAGTCCAACGCGCTGCTTGCGGCGGCGTTGGTTGTGTTCAATCCGTTGCTAATCCAATCGACGGCGCTGGCAATGACCGAAACTCTCTGTGCGTTCCTGCTGATGGGGCTGTTGCTGAGTCGGTTCGTGCCGACGTCGAGAACTCGTTGGTTGGTCGGAGCACTGGTCGGCCTGGCCGCGTTGTGCCGTCCGACTGTGTGGGCGTTTGTCGCACTGGCGAGCGTCGTGACCGTGGCCGGTTGGTTGAAGCTAAGGTCAAGTGGCTCGCACCGGGCTGTTCGCGAAGTCGTCCGCGAGTGGTGGCCGATCGTCGTGGCGTGTGGGCTAACCATCGCGCCGTGGGTGATACGGAATTGGATGATCTTCGGACAACCGATCGTGACGACGACGCACGGCGGCTACACGTTGTTGTTGGGAAACAATAACCAGGCATACGCAGCGGAAATTGCACATCCAACGGACACGTCTTGGGATTCACGGGAATTTCAGCACGTTTGGGAAATCGTCTTTTGGGAGTTGGGCGTCGAGAGTTGGGATGAAGTTCGACGGGATGAAGTGATGTCGGCATCCGCGAGGGGTTGGATTGGTCGGCATCCGCGTGAGTTCGCGGAGTCGTGCTGGCTGCGCGTGCGTCGCTTTTGGAACATCTTCCCCGGCGGTGCGGATGCGGGATCGCTGCCGAAGTTTGCGCGGTGGGGAGTCGCAGTCTTTTTCGCAATCGAATTATTGGCGGCGGCCATCGGTCTGTGGCGGTTACGTCGCGACGAGTGGGCCATGTGGTGGCCGCTGGTGTTGCTCGTGCTGAGCTTCGCGCTGGTGCATGTGGTCTATTGGAGCAACCTGCGAATGCGCGCTCCGGTCGAGCCGGTGTTGGCGCTGTTGGCGGCGAGAGGATTGGTTCCCAATCGTGCGGCCGAAATCCGCACCAAAGCAACGGAACTCATCTGACCATCGACACCGGTTGTCTCGGAGCTTCAACGATTGGAGTGGCGTGGGGTTTTGCAGGTGTGGTCGTGTTTTCCGCGAACTGGTCGTTCTTGGGCACCACCACAACTCCACCTTCGGAGACTGTGAAGCGTTCGGCATCTGATTCCAAATCGAAGCCGATGAGTTCACCGTTCGGAATGCGGACAAATTTGTCGACGATGCAGTTTCGCAATCGAGCACCGGCTCCGACGATGACCCCTTCAAACAGAATCGAGTTTTCGACGTTCGCGAGTTCCTCAACGCGAACACTGGATGCCAGAATGGAATTCCGCACGGAGCCACCTTCGATCACAACGCCGGCGGACAGCATGGAATTGACCAGTTCGCCTTGCTGGCCGGATGGGCCAAGAACCGTGCGTGCGGGGGGCACTTGCGGTTCGTAGGTACGAATCGGCCAGTTGGGTTGATCGAGGTTGATCGGTGGAGACGGGGTCAACAGATCCATGTGCGATTGGTAGTAGGCGTCGATGGTTCCGACATCACGCCAGTAGCGGTCGCACGAAACTCGGCCACTCGCCCCACCGAAACGGTAGGCCATGACCGAATGCGTGTGGATCAGTTTTGGAAGGATGTCTTTGCCGAAGTCGTGATTCGAAATCTCATTGTCGTGATCGCACGTTAGCAGTTCGCACAACAACGTAAGCGAGAAAACGTAGATCCCCATCGAGGCCAGTGTGCGGGTCGGTTCGTCCGGCATCGGACGCGGTTCGCGCGGCTTCTCTTGGAAGTCGATGATTTGATGCTTGGCATCGGTGGCCATGATGCCGAACTCGCGCCCCTCGGCCAGAGGGACGTCCATGCAAGCCACTGTGCAATCGGCTTGCCGCTCGCGATGGAACTCCAACATCGCCAGATAATCCATGCGGTAGATGTGGTCGCCCGACAGAATCAGGACATTCTCGGCACCGCTGCGTTCCAGCAGGTACAGATTTTGGTAGATGGCATCCGCTGTGCCTCGATACCACGAGTCTCCCGTGCGCATCTGTGGCGGGACCGGAGTGATGTACTCATGCAGTTCCGGGTTGAAGATCGACCAGCCGTCGCGCAGGTGCTTTTGCAGCGAGTGCGACTTGTACTGCGTGAGCACGAGCACTCGTCGTAGCCCGGAGTGCAGGCAGTTGCTCAACGTGAAGTCGATGATGCGATATTTGCCACCAAACGGAACCGCCGGTTTCGCGCGATCCGCCGTCAACGGATTGAGTCGCGAACCAACGCCGCCAGCCAGCAGGATTGTCAGAGTCTCGTTGATCATGGGGAGGCTTTTTCAGTGGAGAGACGAAACGCCAATGACGGAGGAATGCTGAAACTCTGATGAGGAATGGTTGGATGCAGAATCGCTCTCGGTGGAGCAGCGTAATACTTCAGTTGACTTCCTGCAGCCAAAGGCGGATTTCGTTTTCGTATTCACTCGAAAGATCCCCCTTCACGAGTTGACGTTGGAAGCTGGCGGCTCCGTGGTCGAGCAGTTCCGCAGCCTCGGCGTTGGGGAAACGGTTGGCGGGTTCCGGGTCGATCAAGCCTCGCAGCAGGGCAAGCAAGCGCTCATCGTGCTTGATCTCCGGAGGCAGAAACTCCGGCAGGCGTTCGGGGAGTTGTTTCTTGGCGGTGATGAGATCGGCGAAGCGCTGCATTCCGGCGAAAGGAGTCATGCCGCACAGCAGATCGACCAAGACATAACCCAGGCTGGCGAGATCCGACACCGGCGACGAATTCGCTCCGCGGAGCACTTCGACGGCGGCGTATCGCGGCGTACAGGCGCGCGGAGCGGTCTTGTCGTCCATCTCAAACGCGAAGCCGAAGTCGATCACCTTCGCGTTGCCAGTTCGCTTGAGCATGATGTTGGACGGCTTGAGATCGGCATGCACGATCCCGTTGCGGTGAATTGCCGCCAACGCCGACAAACATTCGCGCAGGATCGCGATCGCGAAACCCGGTTTCAAACGGGAGTGTTGTGGGCCGTCCGTAATCAGCACGTCGGTCAAGTATTCGACGCGTTCTGGGTTGAGTCGACTTTGCACGTTTCGCAGAGTCACCGGCCTCAGCAGATGCCGCAGGTCAAAGCCGTCGACCCATTCCATGACCAACATGCGGACTCCGCGGCATTGCACGAAGTTCTGGACGTCCAACACATGGTCTTGCTGGATCAACGCCAATTGCATCGAGACTCGCGCCATTCGCTCCATTTCATGGCGGTAGGCTCGCGAGGAGGTGTGTAATTGCGGAGAAAAAACCTTCAGGGCGACCGGCAGCGAAATGTTGTGTGCTCCCTGCCGCTCAGCGAGGAAGACGATTCCCTGGCTGCCGGCCCCCAACTTTTCGATCAGCCGATAACGCGTCGTCCATCGGACATCGGCGCTGGCAATGATGTTGTGAAATTGTTCTTGCAACCCGCGCAGCGCGTGACTGGCGGCGTGCGGTGCATCGCGGCGCGTGAGAAATCGCGTCGAGGGCAGAGTCTCTTTCGGCATGGGATCGGAATCGAAGAATTGCCGCGAGGAATGAGTGAGGTCGATCATGGATCAATCCTTTGACTGCGCGACCCTGGGCAAACTCTCCGAGTCCGCCGTTACGTTCTGTCAGAAGCCGCTGAGGCATCGGAGTGTAGCGGAAGTCACAGGACTTCGGACCACGAGAGCAGCACGACGCGCCAGCGAGTGGATTCCGCGAACGATCACTCGCTGGCGCGTCGTGCTGCAATGTCTTGGGGACCGCGAGTCTTTTTCAGGCTGCGTCGTGGGACTCGAGTGTCACGGAAATTGTCCGCCGACCTGAAAAAGACCCGTGATCCCAATATTCGCGCGGGGGAATGTTCTGCTGATCGTTGGCTGTCTCCTCGCTGGGTTTCGGGTGGTGAGCATGGTCCTCCAGGAACGAGATCAGTCGTTGTCGCAAGCGGTCATATTCTGGATGCTCGAAGACGTCATGACGATCCCGCGGCCGAGCGAACGGTACTTCCAAGATGTCGCCGATCCGCGCGGCCGGGCCGTTGGTCATCATCACGATCCGGTCGGAGAGAAACAGTGCCTCATCGACGTCGTGCGTGACCATCAGCGCCGTTTTGCGATCGGTCGCCCACAGGTCGAGCAACACTTGTTGCAGCTCGATTCTCGTCAGGCAGTCGAGCATCCCGAACGGCTCATCGAGCAGCAGCATCTTTGGAGAGAGCGCGAACGCCCGCGCGATACCAACTCGTTGCCTCATTCCACCGGAAAGCTGATTCGGATGAACGTCCAACGAATCGCCAAGCCCGACGAGTTCGAGATAGTGCGCTGCGATCTCTCGCTGCTCCGAGCGGGACTTGTCCGGCGCGACTTGTTCGACTCCGAGCGTCACGTTCTGCAACGCCGTCATCCACGGCAACAAGCAGGGAGCTTGAAACACAACGCCGCGATCCGGGCCAGCCTCGGTGATTTCGCGGCCCGCAAGCACGATCCCGCCGCCGGTCGGTTGGTTCAGCCCTGCGATCATCGACAGAACGGTCGATTTACCGCAGCCGGAGTGACCGATCACCGACACGAACTCGCCCTCGGCCACGTTGAGCGTAAAGTCCTCGACGATCACGGCCGGCGGGCCGCTGGGCGTTGGATACGCCTTCTGCAGCTTCCAGATTTCTAGATATTTTTCGGGATGATTCATGTCGTTCCTTTGGACTGCGGTGACCTGAGTCACCGCTTTTCAACACGGCTCCATGTTTCAATCGCAGCGCCGAAGCCGGTTTAGCGCGTTTTGAAAAGCGACGACTCAGGTCGTCGCATTCCAAATTATCCCGCTGCGTGGATCGGTTCGCGGCGTGGCTTCTTGCGTGCCCCTTCGCCGAGCAAATAGTCGAGCACCTCGTTTCGCAAGCGTTTGAAATGCTGGTCGCGTTGAATCGTCTTGCGGTTGCGCGGGCGGTCGAGATCGACTTCGACCGCTGGGCCGAGCGTTGCTCCAGGGCCGGTGCTGAGCGGGATCACTCGGTCGGCCAGCAACAAGGCTTCGTCCACGTCGTTGGTGATGAGCAGGACTGTCTTGCGATCGCGTTCCCAGATTTGTTCGATCTCATCCTGCAACGTCGCTCGCGTCAGCGCGTCGAGTGCGCTGAGTGGTTCGTCGAGCAGCAGCATTTCTGGGTTCATCGACAACGTTCTCGCGACGGACACGCGTTGCCGCATCCCGCCGGACAGTTCGTGCGGCCGTTTGTTCCGAGCCGGCGTGAGGTTCACCATCGCGATGTAGTGCTCAATGTGTGCTCGTCGCTTTACCTTCGACCAGTTGGGGAAGAGTTGATCGACCGCGAGCGCAATGTTCTCGAAGACCGTCAGCCACGGCAGCAGTGAATAGTTCTGAAAGACGAGTCCACGTTCGGGGCTGGGCCCGGTGATCTCGCGACCGTCCATCATCACGCTGCCGATGTCGGGCCGAATCAGACCGGCCAACAACGACATCAGCGTCGTCTTGCCCGAACCGGAGTAGCCGACAATTGCGACGAACTCGCCGCGCGCGATGTCGAGGTTCAAGTCCTTAAGGACCTCGCGACGCTGCTGACCAGTGCCGTAGCTTTTCGAGACGTGCTTCAGTTTCACGAATGGCAGCGAAGACATGCGGACATAATCCGGCGCAGTGGATCGGGCGGTGATTGGCGGCGATTCCAGGAGAGCGGACATTCGATTCACTTTCAGTGATGGTGATGGCCGGCTGTGGGCTGAAAGCTGATAGCTGTCGGCTGTCATTCCAACTCAAGCTGTTGGGGTTGAAATAACAGCCATCAGCTTTCAGCCGACAGCCATCAGCCGGAATGAGGATCACGCCTTGGCGACTTGCAACCGCCGTTCGACGAGACCCATCAGGCGATCCAGGATGAAGCCGATCACGCCGATGGTCACGATGCACAGGATGATGTGTTCGTAGATCAGGCTGTTGTATTCCTGCCACAAGAAGCCGCCGACGCCGGGGCTGCCAGTCAGCATCTCGGCCGCGACGATCACCAGCCACGCGATCCCCAGGCTCAGCCGGAAGCCGGTGAACATGTACGGCAGCGTCGCCGGCAGCAGGATCTTCAACAGCGTCTTCATCCGCGACAGATTCAGCACGCGAGCCACGTTGAGATAGTCCTGCGGGATCGCTCGCACACCGACCGCTGTGTTGAGCACCGTCGGCCACATCGAACAGAGCGCGATCGTGAAGATGGCCGCCGGTTCCGATTTCTGAAACAGCACCAAGCCCAGCGGCAACCACGCCAGCGGCGAGACCGGGCGCAGAATTTGAATGATCGGATCGAACGTCTTCGCAAACATCTTCGACATGCCGAGCACAAAGCCGAGCGGCGTGCCAATTAACAGCGCGATGGTGTAGCCCTTCGCCACCAGAATCAGCGAGTACCAGGTGAACCGCAGAATGCCTTGATCCAACTCGCCGCGTTTCTCGAACGGTTTCATCAAATACGGCTGACTGACCTGCCACGTCTTCCACGGCGTTGGCAGATTCGGTGCCCAGGTCTTGCTGGAGATCGCCCACAACACCACGACGGCAACGATGCCGAGCAGCGGAAGAACGATCCAATCACCGCGAAATTTCCGTTCGTTCATGGGAGGGTCTCATAGACAATTTGTTGGCGAGCCGGGCGGCGTCAGCCCCCGGACCTGCCACCAAGCGGTTCCTGTCCGGGGGCTG
>CAMAWN010000137.1 GCA_945861865.1 Candidatus Kuenenia stuttgartensis
GGCACCCGTTTGGGGGCGACGCCGCAACGTCGCCGAGTCACTCCGTGACTCGATTCGAGTCACGGAGTGACTCGGCTACACTTCTTTATCGGCAACCCAGCCTTTTAATCTTACGGAGCCTTCCATGCGGCATGACGGACGACAGCACGACGAACTGCGACCCATCACGGTTCAGCGACATTTCACAGGAGCCGTCCCCGGCAGCGTGCTCATCAAAGCCGGCCGTACGACGGTCCTTTGCACGGCCAGTATCGACAACGATCTGCCGCCGTGGATGAAACGCGAAGCGAATCCGAACGGCTGGGTCACGGCCGAATACAACATGCTTCCCGCCAGCACCGCGCCGCGCAAACAACGCGAACGGACGAAAATCGACGGCCGCACTAACGAGATCCAACGCCTCATCGGCCGCAGCCTGCGAGCGGTTGTTGATCTCGCCGCGCTCGGCCCGCGCATGGTCACCGTCGATTGCGATGTGCTCGAAGCGGACGGCGGCACGCGCACGCTGAGCATCACCGGCGGCTTCATCGCGCTGGTTGATTCACTGGCCGCGATCAAAGAGTTGCTGCCGACGGATCGACCGGTGCTCAAGAGCAGCATCGCCGCGATCAGCGTCGGCATCGTCGCGGGCCAAGTCGTTGCGGACCTCGACTACGTTGAAGACAAAGACGCCGAAGTCGACATGAACGTCGTGATGACTGGCCGAGGCGAATTCGTCGAAGTCCAGGGGACCGCCGAAGGGACGCCATTCAATCGCCAACTGCTCGACGCTCAGCTCGCCCTCGCTGAACGAAGCATCGCACGACTGACACAGATTCAACGCGAGACACTCGGCGAAGTGTGGTCGTTTCGTTCGTAGCCCCGGCAAGTGATGCCGTCGGCGAAGGCGTTTCGATGATCAACCAACCGTTTTCCCCGGTTCTGGATTCTGTACCCGGCCTGCGGCGACTGCTGCGATTGCCGAGTCAGTTGCTGCGTTTCAATCCATTCGCCGGCGACTGTCTACCGACGCGCGTGCCACTGTTTCAGCCGTGGTCAGGCCGACCCTCGCTGCCGTTTCCGCATCCGTGGAACTACGACCAGCCGATTCGGATTCTGGAGACCTACTTCTGGAACGCCGATCGCGAGCAAGGCTCCGGCCGACACAACCGCTATTTGGAGGTGCCCGGATTCGGGCCGGTCCTGGTCACTCGCGATCCCGGAGTGATTCGCGCAATCACGACCGAGACCGGGGACCGCGATGGTCAATTTGAACGCGACACGCTCCCCTCGACCGGCATCGCGCGAGCTACGGGGAAGGACACGCTCTTGTTTTCCAACGGAGCGTCATGGCGGCGACAACGAATGCTTGCCGCGTCGCCGTTCGGTAAGACGACACTCTTTCAGCCGGAAATGTTTCACGAATTCGCTGAGACGTTTCGCGGCACGGTCCTGCAACGTCTCGATACGCTACGACAACATCTCGCGAGCACCGGCCAGCAGTCGGCACGCATCGCGCTCGAACCGGAACTCAAGGCCGTCATGCTGGAGATGCTGGTCAACAATTTCTTCGGTGCGAAGTTGCCGTATGAGGAGTTCCGCGAGCGTCACGTTCCCGCTTTGGAACGAGTCATCGATCACATCGTCCGTGACACCGTGATGAACCGGTTCGGAATTCCCGTGATGAAACTGCCGAGCTTCACGAGACGAATCGCACAGGCGAAACAAGATTACGCTTGCTTCGAGGAGCTGACCGACGTTGTGCTCGCTGCCCGTCGGGCCGGAGCGGGTCTGTGGAAACAGTTCAAATCGGACGCTCCCGACGCGGCCCTGCGCAGCAACCTCAAAGTTTTTCTTGCGGGAGCGCTGGAAGCGACGACGTCGTACGCCTGCTGGGCGATCACGCATCTGGCTCGAAACATCCCGGCTCAGGACAAAGTCTTTCAGGAGGTCCGGGACATCGAGGTTTACACGCCGGAAAACTTGAACGGCGCGAAATACTTCAGCCACGTCTTGGATGAGACACTGCGGCTCACCCCTTCGCTGTATTTTCTGCCGCGACGAGCGCCCGTCGATGTCTGGATCGAGACGGCCGATGGTCGCAAGATGCTCATCCCGCGCGGAACTCACATCCTGCTGGATGTCTGGCATGCGAACCGTCACGAGGATCATTGGGGAGTTGCCACGACCGGCTTCCCCGCCCTCGAATTCGCGCCCGAACGCTGGGCTCGCTTGGCCGAGCAAGGCTCTGGCTCAAAGGAGTTCCTGCACTTCGGCTTCGGCCACGGGCCACGAGTCTGTCCCGGAAAACACCTCGGCCAATTGGAAGTCGGTCTCGTTGTCGGTGCGTTCGTGAAGTTGTTCAAGTTCCAAGCCGCCACGCCTGGAATCGAAGCCAAGGCCGGAGTCTCCACGAAGCCCATCGACGGCACGGTGGTCGATCTAGAACTGCGGTGAACTGAGGTCACCGTGCCGCGAAGTTCACATCGTTCCCGAACTCTTCATGACCGGCAGCAGCAGGCCGATGACGACGAACAGGATCATCGCGGCCATCACGATCAGCATCAGCGGTTCGAGCAGTCGGACGGCGAGGTCTAACAAACGATGAGTGCGGCGTTCCATCGTGTCGGCGATATTGATGAGCACATGTTCGAGGTTGTTGGCTTCTTCGCCGACGGAAATCATCTCGATGACTTCGGCGGGGAACTGTTTACTCTGACCCAGCGGGGCCGCGAGTGACTTGCCGGTCGAGACACTGTCGGCGGCGGTCGAGATCGCGTCTGAGAGCACACGATTGCCGGTCGCGTCTTTGGCGATCCGCAGTGATTGCAGAATCGGCACGCCGTTTTTGAGCAACGTCCCCAGAATGCGGCAGAACCGAGCGACCGCCAAGCTGCGAATCACCGGCCCCAACGCTGGCACTGAGATTGTAATTCGGTGCCACTGTCTCAATCCCTGCTCAGTCTTCAGGCGTTGGCGAATGAACCAAGTCGCGGCGGCGATCGCCAGAATCGTGATGAACCAATAGGTGCCGGCGTACTTGCTGAGCGACATCAACGCCGTCGTTGCCCACGGAAGCTCGTCCCGTTCGGCCATGCGCTCGAAGACTCCCGCGAACTTCGGCACGAACCAGACGAGCATCGCCCAGACCACACCGACACCAGTTGCCAACAGAAAAACGGGATAGGCCATCGCTCCAAAGACGCGGCCTTTGAGTTCCTGCTGATGCTCGGTGAAGTCCGCGATCTGTTTGAGCACGTCTTCCAGGAAGGCGCCTTCCTCGCCGGCTCGGACCATGCTGACCGCCAGTTCGGAGAAGATGTCTTCGTGCAACCGCATCGATTCGGCGAGCCGTGTGCCGTCGGCAACCTTGTCTCGCAGGTCGCGCAGCACGGTCTTCAAACCGGCATGGGATGTCTGCCGTTCGAGCAATTCCAGCGACCGTAGCAACGGCACGCCCGCTCGCAGCAGATCGGCCAGTTGCGAAAAGAACGTCGCCAAGTGCGCCGCTCGCGGCCTGCGAACCCATGCCAGCGCGGGACTCTTAGACGCTTCGGCCGCCTGAATCTTCACGGGGAAGAGCTGCTTGGCCGACAACTGCGAGACGACATCCAGCTCGCTGTTGGCGGTCAGCAGATCAGAAGACTCACGGCCGGAAAGATCGCGAGCGATGTAGCGGAATTCAGGCATGGCGGCAGTATGTTACGGACGTCTTCGTCCCCTCGCGAGGCTTTTGTCGCAGATTGCCTCGCGCGGATTGCAACGAGTGCCGATTGGAACAGTCGTTCGTCCAGACGCGAGACCGCCGCACTATTTCTTCGCTTTTGGGCCGACCAGCTCGACGAAATTGCCGTCCGGATCGCGATACACGCCGAGAAATCGGCCATCGGGAATCTCTTGCAATCCCTTGCTGAGCGGCATCGAGCCGTAGGCGATCATTCGCATGTTGGCAATGGTGATGTCCTTCACGGCAATCGTTGTGTACCGCATCCCCAGCGTCGAGTGGATGAAATCCTGATTGGCTTTTTTGCCGGGAGCCTTTTTGAAATCCATCAGCTTCAATTTGGTGACGTTGTCTCCCTTACCGAGCACCAGCACATGCACTCGAAACGGCTGGTTGTCGGCCAGCCCGACGCTTTGCCCCATCTCGGCGGGGACATCGAAGCCGTCCAGTTCCGTCATGCCGACGGCCTGTGTGTAGAAATCGACCGAGCGTTCGACATCCGAACAAACGATGCCGAAGTCGATCGTCGTGCTCGTGAAGTCCCCCGGCTTGGAGGCAACCTTTTGTTTTTCCTTCGCGCCGGTCAGCGCGAACAAGCCGACTCCCAAAACGAGAGCACAAGTGAGAGCCTTAAATGACGGATGCAGTTTCATGTCGGGACTCCTGAAGAAGTAGGTCAGGCTTTCCAGCCTGACTCGAATTGGAGAAACCACGCCAGTCGTTGATCGGGTCAACCTGGAAAGGCTGACCTACGCTAAGACGCCTTGGACCACTTTGCCATGCACGTCGGTCAGGCGGTAGTCGCGGCCTTGGAAGCGGTAGGTCAGGCGTTCATGATTGAAGCCGAGCAGGTGCATGATTGTGGCTTGCAGGTCGTGGACGTGGACCTTGTCCTTCGCGACGGAGAAGCCGAGGTCGTCGGATTCGCCGTGCATCGTGCCTCCTTTTACACCGGCACCGGCCAGCCACATGCTGTAGCAATCCGGGTAATGATCGCGCCCGAGGACCGCACTGGCGGCGGTGCGGCCTTCGCGGAACGGAGTTCGGCCGAACTCGCCACCCCAAACGATGAGCGTGTCTTCGAGCAATCCGCGTTGCTTCAAATCCTTGATCAGCGCGGCGACCGGCTTGTCCATCGTCGCACATTTTTTCGTGAGCCCTTCAGTGATCCCTTCGCCCGGCCCGGTGCCGTGGAAGTCCCAGCCCCAGTCGAAGAGTTGCACATATCGCACGCCCGCTTCGATCAGCCGCCGCGCAAGCAAACAATTATTGGCGAGGCTCGACATCCCCGGCTTCGCGCCATAATCGTCGAGCATCGCCTGTGGCTCCTTCGCGATGTCCATGACTTCCGGCACGGAGGTCTGCATTCGAAACGCCAGCTCGTACTGAGCGATCCGCGTCGCCGTTTCGGGATGCCCCAGTTCCTTCGCCTGTTGCTCGTTGAGATCGCGCAAGGCATCGAGACTCAGCCGACGCATCTCGCGGTCCATCCCTTCCGGGTCCGAGGCATACAGCACGGGATCTCCCTGCGACCGGCATTGCACTCCCTGAAAGACCGACGGCAAGAAACCGGTCCCGAACGAATTCTTTCCGCCGTTCGGCTGCACGCCGCTGCTGATGAGCACGACGAACCCTGGCAGATTTTCGTTCTCCGTGCCAAGCCCGTACGTCGCCCACGACCCCATCGACGGCCGACCCGATCGCGGCGAGCCGGTGTACAGCAACAGCTCGGCCGGAGCGTGGTTGAACTGGTCAGTGTTCATCGAACGGATGACGCACATCTCGTCGGCGACGCTGTGCAGATGCGGAATCGCATCCGACATCCAGACCCCTTCTTTGCCATGTTGCGAGAACGTTCGCCGTGTCCCCAGCAACTTCGGCACACCGGACGTGAACGCGAACCGCTTGCCTTTGAGATACGCATCCGGGCAGTTCTCGCCGTCGTGCTTGACCAACTCTGGCTTGTAATCGAATAGGTCCAGATGCGGCGGCGAGCCGGTCATGTGCAGATAAATCACCCGCTTGGCCTTGCCGTCGAAGTGCGCCTTCTTCGGAGCCAGCGGATCAACCACCTTGCTGGCCGGAGCCGCTGGCGCATCCTTGGCCAACATCGACGCCAATGCGATCCCACCGAGGCCGGCTCCGGTCTGTTGGAAGAAATGCCGGCGGGTTGTGGCTTGAAGCCGTTCAAGTCGTGGATTCATGTCGTCACCTTTTGATTTTGGTTCACGCAAAGCCGCAAAGAGAAGATACAAGAATTATTTCCTTTGCGTCTTTGCGTGAAATTACTTTTCTCATCGTCTCATGAACATCTCATCCAAATTCAGCAGCACGTTGCCGACGACCGTCCAAGCTGCGAGTTCGACCGGGTCCACCCCTTCGGGCAGCGGGCCGAGCGGATTCGTGGCGAGTTTGCGGGCCTTCTCGACATCCTTCGCGAAACGCTCGCGAGCGCTGTTGAACAACTTCGTGAGGTCCGCCAGTTCCGATTCGGTCGGTGGTCGGGATGTGGCTTGCTGGAAGCCAGCTCGAATGTGATCCGCAGGTGACGTGCCGCTCTTGGCCATCGTGCGAGCCAACGCTTGAGCCGCTTCGATGTAGACCGGGTCGTTGAGCGTCACGAGCGCTTGCAGCGGCGTGTTGGTGCGAGCACGTCGGATCGTGCAGACTTCGCGATTGGGAGCATCGAACGCCGACATCGACGGGTACGGGTTCGAGCGTCGCCAAGTCGTGTACAGGCCGCGGCGGAATTTGTCCTCACCGGCACTCGCCTGCCAGTCGATCCCGCTGCCGAACGCCGCGCTGACCCCCAGATTCGGCTGAAACGGCTTCACCGGCGGGCCGTACATCTTTGGGCTGAGCAATCCGCTGATTGCCAACGCTTGATCGCGAATCATCTCGGCCGAAAGTCGGAAACGCGGGCCGCGAGCCAGCAGGTAGTTTTCGAGATCGCGATCCAACAACTCCGGCGTGACCTTCGAGGATTGCCGGTATGTCGCCGAGGTCACGATCAACTTCAACAACGCTTTCGTGTCCCACTTCAGCCGCACGAACTCCGTCGCCAGCCAGTCGAGGAGTTCTGGATGCGTCGGCAAGTCGCCTTGTGAACCGAACTCTTCGCTGGTCCGCACGAGTCCGTTGCCGAAGATGGTGTCCCAATACCGATTGGCCAGCACGCGAGCGGTCAGCGGGTTGTTGTCGTCGATCAGCCACTTGGCCAGTGCCAGCCGGTCGGGCTGTGAACCTTCCGGCAACGGATGAAACGCGGCAGGGACTCCCGGTGTGACTTCTTTGCCGAGGTCCATGAAGTTGCCACGCAGTTGGATGTTCGTCGTGCGGCGTTTGTCGGCCGCGAGTTCTCGCAGGATCGGCACGGTGGTCGCGGCCTTGAGTTCCGCAAGGCTCTTGCGAGTCGCCATCAACTGGTCGCGTGCAGCGGCCAATTCGGTTGCGATCGTCAAATAGAATGTTTTCAGTTCAGCGCGTTGAGTCTCGTTACGTTGCTCGGCCGGCGTGGTGAGGATCGCCAGAATCGGAGCCGGGACGCGAGCTGACTCGGCCGCGCGCGGGTCGTCCGTCAGTGACAGCCGAAATTTGCCGAGCACATGATTCTCGAACGACGATGTCTGTTCGAGCGTGATCGTCAACGTCGAACCATCCGCGACCTCAACTGGAGCCGACGTCACCAACGTCAGCGCGTGCGGTTGATCGAGCTTTCCACCAACAGCCCAACCCTTGTTGGCCTGCGGCGCGAGCACAACCTTTGCCTCAAACCCGTCCCCTTGGTTGTGATCCGCAAACGCTGTCGTGAACGGCACACCGCGCACGCCGCTGAGAGCAAACTCGGACGACGGTTTCGGTGGATCGACGTAATCCTTCTGCCAAACCGGCTCGTGCTTGTCGTTCAAGACGAGGACTCGGAAGTTGCGAATCCGTTCTTCGGTCTCGCCGTCGGTGCGGTTCCACAACACGACACGATCAATCGGCTGCTCGGCTTTCAGATCGACTTCCCACCACGGGTTGTCTTCCTGAGCCGTGTGTGACACGGAATTCTTCGTGTACTCACCGTCGGTGTTGCCGTCGTTCGCTCGCTTCGCTTCACCGCCGTAATCGGTCGTGCTCTGCTTGGCCTCCCCCTTCGGAGCGTGATTGTCGTTGCCGGCGAAGACCTGCACTTCCGCGAGATGCAGGAAGCGAGCCTTGCCCGGCAATTCGACTCGCACGAAGCGACCGTTGAGCCGCGTCCCGTTCGGCGGCGTGATCGTGGCCGAGACCTTCGACAACACAAAGTTGCCGCCGCCGAAGCCCGCTCCTTTGCCCGGCAGCGAGTCGTCCGGCAGCGTGTCGAGCCGCACGGCATTCAGCTTGCCAGCCGCGAGCGTGATCTCAACCAAGTACGTCGCCTTCGTCGCGGCTTTGTCCGCGCGAACCGTTCCGTCGTCAGCCACGCTGAGCGTCACGCCCCCGTCCGACTTGCCACTCGTCGGCTTGAGCGGCTTCCAGGCCAACGCTCTCGGAAACGCGGCATCCCACTTCGCGAGCGAGCCCAGCACCGCTGGCGTTGCCGTCGTCGCTTCCTTTTCCAGCTGAGTCACATCCGCCAGCCACTTCTCTTTTTGCTTGAGCTGTTCTGAAGTGAACAATTCCAATCGAGGCGTTTCGTCCCCCCGGTCAGCGTCCTCGGTCTGATTGAGGATCGCGAACAGCTTGAAGAATTCTTCCTGCGTGATCGGGTCGTACTTGTGCGTGTGACACTGAGCACACGCGATCGTCGTTCCCATCCAGGTGGCCATCGTCGTGTTGACTCGGTCAACGATCGCGACGCTGCGAAACTCTTCGTCGTTCGTCCCGCCTTCGTTGTTCGTTAACGTGTTGCGATGAAACGCCGTTGCGATGAGCTGCTCTTCGGTCGGGTTCAGCAGCAAGTCACCGGCGATTTGCTCGATCGTGAATTGATCGAACGGCATATTTTTGTTGAACGCCTTGATGACCCAATCGCGATAACCCCAGATCGTCCGCGCCGGATCGTCCGCATATCCCGCCGAGTCCGCATACCGCGCGAGGTCGAGCCACTGTCGTGCCCAATGCTCACCGTAGCTGTCCTTCGCAAGCATCCGATCCACGAACTTTTCGTAGGCTTGCGGGTCTGAGTCCTTCACAAACTCTTCGATCTCAACCACCGTCGGCGGCAATCCGATGAGGTCCAGCGCGACGCGACGTCCCAGAGCGTAGCGATCCGCTTCCGGCGAAGTCTTCAGCCCTTCGCGTTCCAGCCGAGCGAACACAAAGTTGTCGATCGGATTTCGGATCTGAGATTTGAAATCTGAGATTTGAGATTTGAGATCCGGCACCGTTGGACGCACGGGCTTTTCGTACGACCAATGCTTCGCAAAGTTGGCACCTTGCCGAATCCACGCTCGCAACAATTCGACTTCGCGTGCATCCAGAGCCTTCCCGTGCCCGGCTGGCGGCATTCGCTCATCCGCGCTGTCGGAGGTGATCCGCCGAATCAACTCGCTTTCGTCCGGCTTGCCAGCAACGACAGCCGTCTTCCCAGATTCGAGTTTCGCGATCACTCCGTCACGCGAGTCAAACCGCAGCCCCGCTTGTCGTTCCTTTTCATCCGGCCCGTGACACTTCCAGCAGCGATTCGACAGGATCGGGCGAATGTCGCGATTGAAGTCGATGGGCGAATCAGCAGCGTGAGCGTTCGCTCCGATCACGGCCACCGAGAACACAAATACGAACCGTCGCACACTCAGGGAGAACCAGCAGCGCATCGGGAGTCTCCGAAACGACGAATCCAGAAGGCAGGAATCGCTCGCCCTCGCGAGCGGTGGGAGCGGCATGATATCCAAGCTCGCTGCCCGCTGCCCACTCTCTTCGTCCTCACGGCCGCGTGAACCAAGGCTTCGTCGTCGAATCGGACTCGAAGAACTTCAGCAGCAACTGGCCGACTTTGCGCTGGCCGGACGGTGATTGATGCGTGCCGTCATTCGGAGTGAAGTCGGCCGGCTCGTAGGCGAAGCCGTCTTCGCGTTTTGTCGAGCCGTTGGCCCACAGGTACGGCCCCCAACTGAGCCACGGGGCATTGACCTCACCGCGAGCGGGATCGAAGTTGAGCGATTTGTCACCGCTGATCTGTTGCTCGATCAGCCATTTCACCGAGAAGGCGGACTCGTAGGCATACGGTTCAGGATTCAGTCCCGTGGTCGCATAGCCGCCGTAGGTGCGGCTCGACAGGTACACCAGCTTCACGTTCGGGAACCGAGCGGGAAAGATTTGCACGATGCGAACCAACTCGCTCTGCAAAGTCTGAGCGTATTTGGGAAAACCTTGATTCGGCCCGGCGTCGGCTTGCTTGATCCAGATGACTTGGACTTGCTCTCGCGAAACTCCCGCTTGCCTCAGCCGTTGATCGACGGTGTCCCAATATTGTTTTCCACGTCCGCCATCGTCGGAATTTTGAATGGCGGCGGCGGTCATGCCCCCTTGTGCTACGATGGCGACATCGCTCCGAGTGTTTCAGACGTTGGTCCATTGGCCGTTCTTTGCGCTGCTGAGCACCGCGTCGCAGATCTTTTGAGTTTCCAAGGCGTCGCGGAATGTCGGGCCGCACGGAGTCCCTTTCGCCAGCGAGTCGCAGAAGTCGGCGACTTGATGCACGAAGCTGTGTTCGTAGCCGATCTGCAAGCCGGGAACCCACCACTTGCCCATGTAGGGATGATCGCCGTCCGTAACGTGGATTGAACGCCAGCCGCGCAGGTTGCCGGCGTCGCGGTGATCGAACCATTGCAAGCGGTGCAGGTCGTGCAAATCCCACTTGATCGAGGCGTGCTCGCCGTTGATTTCAAACGTGTACAGCGCCTTGTGGCCGCGGGCGTAGCGCGTCGATTCAAACAGGCCGAGCGATCCGTTCTGGAAGTGGCACAGGAACGCGCAGGCGTCGTCGATCCCGACCTTCTCGACCTTGCCCGTCAGAGTGTGCGTTCGCTCTTTGATGAATGTCTCGGTCATGGCCGAGACGTTCGTGACGCCGCCATTGAGCCAGATCGCCGTGTCGATGCAGTGAGCCAGCAGATCGCCGGTCACGCCGCTGCCGGCCGCCGCGACGTCCAATCGCCAGAGGCCATTGCCACCTTGCGGCAAGTCGGCGGAGATCGTCCAGTCCTGCAAGAAATTCGCTCGGTAGTGGAAGATGCGGCCGAGCTTCCCCTCGTCGATCAATTGCTTCGCGAAGCTGACGGCGGGGATGCGGCGATAGTTGTACCAGACGGTGTTCGCGACCTTGGCCTTCTCGACGGCTTGGCACATCTCCTCGCCTTCGGCCGTGTTCATCGCCAGCGGCTTCTCGCACAGGATCATCTTGCCGGCGGCCGCGCAGGCCAGAGCAATCTCCTTGTGCAGATTGTTCGGGACGCAGATATCGACAGCGTCGATGTCTTTCCGCTCGACGAGCTTTCGCCAGTCAGTCTCGGTGGATTGATAGCCCCAAGTGTCGGCGAACGATTTGATCGCATCTGCGTTGCGAGCACACGCGGCCTTCAGCACCGGCTTGTATTCCAGTTCCGGAAAAAAGTTGGCGACGCGGTTGTAGCCATTCGAGTGTGCCCGGCCCATGAAGCCGTAACCGATCATGCCAATGTTGAGTGGCTTGGCCATTTGAAAGTCCTTTGGTGAAAGTCACGGAGGTGGTGGTTGGAAGTCGGAAGTCGGAAGGGGATGTCGGGATGTTCGGCCGGCGGCTCAGGTTCGCTTTCGCGGTCTTGATCGACTGGACGGTGATGCGAATTCGTTCGTCGGCCTCTCAAAGCAAACTGCTTCGTCCGATCTCTCAGCGGCGTGGCTTTCATTCCGACTTCCGCGCTCCGAATTCCGACTTCTCCAGTCCGGGATTGAAATCGGAAAAGACTTCGTGAGCAACCGTCGCGCACGGGCGATTTCCGGCGTCTTCGGCAGCGAAACAAATGGCTTGGCCAAGCGCAAGTCTACGGACGGTTGCGGCGTTTCGGCTCGAAGGTTGCGGCTCCAACGGGTTGAATGCCGGTCGGGCCTCGCAGGCTGTTGGCCAAAGCTTGTTCGGCGAGTCCGCGTAGCCAGCGGTCATGGGGGCTCATCCGCACGCACCAGTTGAGATGTTCCGAGGCCTCGGCGAATCGTTCTTGGGCCAGCAAGAAGGCTCCAAGCATCTTGCGAGCGGCAAAGGAAGTGCGGTCGATCTGAAATGCGTGGCGCAGGCACGCTTCGGTTTCGTTGGCATCCTGCAGCCGGTTGTAGATCGCGGCGGCGGCGATCAGTTGGTCGATCGGCTGGTCGCATTCCGGGTTCGTGAGTTCTTGCTTCAACGCCTCGGCATAGGCTCGCGCGATGACGGGGTAGTCCGGCAACGGCTGTTGATCGTTGAGGTAGCGTGATTCCAAACGCTGCAACGCGGCGAGGTCCGGTTGCAAGTGGTCGAGAATGACATCGGCCTGCACGTTGCCGACCAGCAGCGTGAAGATTTGTTCCTGAGTGGACTGGTCTTGGTGAAACGCCGATTTCCAAGATCCCAGAGCCTCGTCGATCTGTCCATCGAGCCAATGCTGGCGACCGACAGCAAACTGCACCGACGCGGACTGCGGCCGAACCAACAAGGCTTGTCGCAAGAGGGCTGGGCCATGCTGCGGGTCGAAATCGTTGAGGAATCTTAGTTCCGACAAGTGGATGTACGCCTGGCCTTGTAACGGGCAGAGCTGCGCCGCCTTCTTGGCATGTCGAGCGGCGGCGATGAGGTACTTCAGATTCGCTCCGACCGCCCGTTCCAGCCATTCACGCATTTCGTCGTTCGACTCGAATTGTGCCGCCAGTGCGGCATCGCGGATTTGCGACAACGACATCGGATCGTCGCTGTGCTGCTGCAGGTGATCGAACGCCGCCAGGTAGGACGAAGCCAATCGCAATTGGGCTCGCGCCTGGGACGGGTTGAGTTTCACCGTGGCTCGTAACGCCGAAAGACGCCGCTTGAACTGCGTGATCCGCTCGGCTTCGAGATCCTCCGAATCGTCCGCATCCGCCGTAACGATCGCCGTTGGTCCCTTCTGCGGCATGGCAAGTCGCAGGTAGTCGAACCAATGCGGCTCGCCTTTTGCGAGTTGCTCCAATTGCGGAAATGCCCACAGCGAACAACTCACCGCAATCGCTGCGGTTGCCAGTCCAAGCCAGCGCGGAATCGTCGTACCAGACAGAGTCGCTTCTGTTGCCGACGAGTTGCTCTCGCGGCCCGCGGACAATTGATCCAGTCGCCGAGCACATGCGGCCAGCAGCAAAGCGATGACCATCAAGCCTGGGATGTACCACGAAAAGTCCACGCCGGCATGCACGACGTTCGCCGCCAAACTGGCTGAGACCGCCGCCGAAAGCACTCGAATCCGAACATCCGCCCGCGAGTTCATCGCTCGTACGCACCAGATCGCACAGCACGCCACACCCAACAGCGCGAGCCCCAGTCCGAACAATCCACACTCCGACGCAACTTGCAAGTACGAGTTCTCCGCGTGCGTGAATTCGATGTCGACAAACGGGGGGGCGTAGTACATCGGACAAGCTTCCGCATGACTCCCCAAGCCGGTGCCGAACAATGGGAAGTCGCGCAGGATGTGCCAGTTCGCTTCCCAGACCGCCAGCCGTTCATCCGACTCCCAGTTGTCGAGCCGGTTGGAAACTTGTTCATAACCGAGCATCCAAAACAGACTCCCGGCGACTAGCGACGTCGCCAGCAGCACGCTGACGACGCGGCCCGACAATCGCTTGGCGCGGAACAGCAATCCCAGCATGACCACCAACGAGACGCTCAATGCCACGGTCCCGCCACGCGACAGCGAGAACAGCACTGCGAAGACCAACACCCCCAGCAACAGCAGCAGTCCGCCCAGCAACGTGTCGGTGTTGTTGCGAGCCGAGCGGCGGCCAAAGCTACTGGCCGTGACCGAACGACCTTCGAGCGTGTTCAACACCCACCACAGGAGCGGAGCACATCCCATCGCCAAGAACTGCGCGAAGTGATTGCGATTCGTGAACGCGCCTTTCAAACGGAGTCCGGCGGTTGTCATCGGATAGTCGTAGAACCAAAAGAATTTTCCGTTGCCGGTCAGCCACTGCATGACACCGAACAGGGCCATCAATCCCGCCGACGCGGCGATCCATTTCAGTAAGCGTTCGATGTCGCTGACTCGGCGCAGTCGCTGCGTCGCGACGAAGAACAACGCGATGTAGCTCAGCCCGACAATCATCGCCTGCCGCGTCTCGCCGACGTTTAGCGACAGCGTCTGCCAAGTTCCCAAAGCACCGGCCGCGTCCGCATCGCCAGACCACAGCGGCAGCAGCTTGCCATGCTGAGGCGACAAGAAGTGCAGCAGTGCCGGCGGCAAGGGAGTGATTTGCCACAGTCCAATTCCGATGACCGCCAACAGCAACGGCTCAACCCAAGTGACCGTCCACGACGGTCGGCGGCTGAACAGCAAACTGGCCGACCACGCGAGAACCGCAACGGCCGCGCTCGTCGCCAACAGGTACTGTCCCAGTGCGATGCGGCCCCCCAGTAGGCAGGGGACGACGAAGACACACACCGCCAATGCGGCGTCGATTGCCCAGCGACAGCCGAGTTCCGGCAGTGTTTCGTCCGAGTTCTCGTCTGATGAGCGTGTTCGTTGAAGCGTTGTCATCATGGACCTCGGTGTGTGGAAACACACGGCTCGCACGATAGTGCATCACGCCGCTCGTCGAAGCGATTCCGACTCGTCGTCGATGGATTCTTCGGCGTCGTGTTCCGACTCCGACTCGGCCACGGCGTTGGCATCATCGTGACCGTAGCCGTAGCCATAGCCGTACCCATAGCCGTACCCATAGCCGTATCCGTAGTAATCGCCCGACGAACCGCTGGAGAGATGATTGACTACGACTCCCATCAGGTTGACCTCCACCGCCGCGAACGCTTCCGCCGCGCGGATCACCATGCGGCGGCGATTCTTGTCCGGGCGAACCACCAGCACCGCGGCATCCACCATGCGGCTGATGATGATTGGGTCCGCGACCGCGAGCACTGGTGGTGCGTCGATCAGAATTTGGTCGTAACAGGTTTCCGCCCACGCCAGTAATTCGGAGAAGCGTTCGCTGGTCAGTAGCTCAGCCGGGTTGCTGGGCCGCGAGCCGGACGGGATGACGTCCAGTCCCGGCGTGATTTGAGCAAACAGATTGTCCGCGACGCTGGCCGCGATCGGACGTTCGTCGCGAAGGACTTGCGAAAGGCCTTGTTGACCTTTGAGACCCAGCAGAGCGGTCAAACCGGGACGTCGCATGTCGGCGTCGATCAGCAGCGTCCGCTTGCCCGATTGTGCGAACGCGACCGCGAGATTCGACATGACCGTCGTCTTGCCGTCCCCCGGTTCGGTGCTCGTCACCACGATTCGCTGAGCTTGCCGATCGGAGAACGAGATGGCCGTGCGCAGCGTCCGGAAGGCTTCGGTTTCGACGCCGTTTGGTTTCGCGTGGCATTGCACGGCGTCGGCTCCGGTGCCGCCGGTCGGTTCCATCGCGCGCACCATCGCCAGCACCGGCACGCCAAGTTGCATTCGCAGTTCATCCGGCGAACGGAACCGGTCGTCCAGCAAATCGAGCAGGTAGATCAATCCCAATCCGCCGCCGAGCCCCAGCACAAAACAGACGGCGACGACCAGCACCAATCGCGGAGACGATGGTAACTTGGCCGCCTTCGGCAGCTTGTTCAGATCGACCTTGATCCCTTCGTCGCCGACAAGTTGCAGATGCTCGATCAATTTGAGCAGCGAGTCGTCCTTGGCCTGCAATCGTTTGCGATCCATCTCGACGATGCTCAGCTTGGACATCACCGTGTTGTGGTTGACGGCTTCCGCTTTTTCGAGATCGAATTGTTGTTGCAGCGATTGCTGGCGCAACATCGCGAGTTGGTAGCGTTGGCGAGCCATCCCCAACAACTGCGGCCCCAGTTCGGTCGAGTTCACCGCCAGGTTCTTCTTGGCACGCTGGAAGTAGCTGCTGACGATTTCCTCCTGGCTGCGAATCCGTTGAGCCAGTTCCAACAACTCCGGGTTGTTGTCCCCGAGGATTGACCGCTTCTCGTTCCAGTCATCACGGAGGTTCTGCAAGTCCTCATTCATTCTGGCGACCGCCCAGGCGTCTTGTTCGCCGAGTCCCATTTGTTTGGCGAGGATCGATGCTCCCAGGGACTCGACCGCTTGAAACAACAACTGTTGCAAGTCCTGGCCAGTTCGTGCGGCTTGTTCAACCGATTGCAGAAGGGACCGCGCATCCAACATCACGCGTTCCGCCTCCATCAACGACTTATTCAACTCGACCAGTCGCAAGCTGAGCAGGCTCGTGCTCTTGCCTTCCGGGTCGAAGATGCTTCCGGATTGGAATTGCAAGTCCAAGAATTCTTGATTCTTTTCGGCCAGCTTGCGGCCGGTCTCCTCTTTTTCCTCGGTCAGTCGCTGGATGTCTTCGAGCGTTTGGTTGCCGTAGCTGCGATTGATGTTGTTGATGTACTCGGTGACGATCCTTTGGACGATGAAGGCCGCCACCTTCGGGCTGCGCGAACGGTAGCGGACGTCGATCAGCGTCGTGCCGCGTTCGTTGGTGACGGTGACGTTGTTCTTCAAAGCGGTCGGCCAGACTTCGGGAGCGATCCCCTCAAAATCAATGCAGTACTCTTTCGGTAAGTCTTCCAACGCCGCGCTGAGCACTCGATCGCCGGACATGATGCGTTGGTAAGTGGACATCATCTGAAAAACGGCGTTGCTGGACTGGCCGGACAACTGCTCGGAGGTCAGCGT
>CAMAWN010000138.1 GCA_945861865.1 Candidatus Kuenenia stuttgartensis
TCCAACCGCTCCTACGAAAACTACGACGACCTCTTCGAGGTCGCCTCCAGCTCTTGGTGCCAACACTGCCTCAACACCAACCTGATCAAATCCGTCTGCGCCAAAAGCTACATCCCAACGCGCACCTAATTTCTGCGAACCGGATAAGATGAGCCGCCGCGCAGATGGCTCACACACTAAATCGGATCACGATTTCGTCGCCGTCGCGGATGGGGGATTCTTTGCCTTCGGTGCGGAACAGGCCTGCGGCTTTGACTTCCTTTTCGGAGCCGAGTCGCAGCAGGTCTTCGGTGGACATGATGTCGGCGCGGATGAAGCCGCGAGCTAAATCCGTGTGAATCGTGCCGGCGGCTTCGAGCGCGCTGCTGCCGCGTTTCAGCAGCCAGGCGTGGACCTCTTTTTCGTCGCAGGTGTAGAAGGTGATCTGCTCGGTGATTTCGAAGATCGCTCGGAGCAGTTTGCTGCGGCAGGATTCGGTCAGGCCCATCTCTGAGGCAAAGAGTTCGCGATCCTCTGCCGGGAGCGAGGCGACTTCCAGTTCGAGTCCGACCGGGCCGGCGATCGCGGTGATGCCGATGGCGTGCAGGTCGGCGAGTTGTTTCGCATCGACTGACGAGTCGGCCGTGTTGAGCACGACCATCTTCGGCTTGCGAGTCAGCAGTGCGAACGATTTGGTGGCCTTGTCTTGGACTTCGGTGAACGTGATGCCGCGCAACGTTTGGCCGTCGGTGAGCTTCGCGACGACGAATTCCAGCGCTCCGAGTTCGGCGGTCAGTTCATCCTTCTCGGTCGCCGGGCGGGGCCTCAGCAGATCCTTTTTCAACTTTTCAATGCGATTGCCGACGACTTGCAGATCGGCCAGGATCATGTCGTCCTCAAAGGCTCGCGCCTCGGCAACCGGATCGGCGCCGTTGAAGACACCGATGACCTGAGCCAGCGCGGATGACTCACGAATGATGCCCAAACGCTGAGCGTTCTGGTTGTTGTCCCCTTTCAGCAAGCCGGGTGTGTCGAAGAGGTCGATCTTTGCGGGAGAAATCTTCTTGGGTTTGTGGAACGCGACGAGCTTGTCAAAGCGCTCGTCCGGCACAGTCGTGATACCAACTTGGCCGAGATGTGACTTTGAGATGTCGGGCTTATGTCCGCTGAGCAACTCGAACAACGTGCTCTTGCCGCTCCCTTGGTATCCGACCAGTCCGATTTTCATGATTGCCTCAACCTAGCCGTCGTCGCTCCGCGTGACGAGCCGAATGGTGACAGGTTTGGATTTTCAAGAAGCGCTCGCGGCTCGAACCGACAAAGGCTCGTCACGAGCGATGACGGCTACGTGAAATCACGAAAACATCTGCCACTTGCCGGTCGGCTCGAAGGCGTTGCGGAGGTGGCGGATTTCCGGCTCGCGGGCGTCGTCCGGCCAAACGATGGCGACGACGTCGAAGCGGGCCGAATGTTCCAAGAGTTTGTGTTTTTTCAAATAGGCCAAAGCCATGTTCGTCAGCTTCTTTTGTTTCTCGAAAGTGACTGCTTCTTCCGGTCGACCGGCGACGAGCGACGAGCGAGTTTTGACTTCGACAAAAACAATCGTCGTGCCGTCGAGCGCCACAATGTCGATCTCACCCAACGGTGTCGAGTAATTTCGCTGAACGATGCGGAAGCCTTGCCGTTTGAGAAACTTCGCGGCGGCTCGCTCACCGCGATCACCGAACAACTTGTTCCAAAGGCTCCGCATGGCGGTGGTCTCAAAACCTTTGGACTGCGACGAAGCCGAGTCGTCGCTTTTCAAAACACATCATTTTGTCGGTTCGGCCGCTTTACAGCCGATCAATGCGTTTTGAAAAGCGGTGACTACGGACACCGCAGTCCAAATCGTAACTACTTGGCACCTGGAACCTTGACCTTGGCTTCCTTCGCTCGGCGTTCGACCAGCTTTGTGGCTTTGCCGACGCGCTTGCGGAGGTAGTACAGCTTGGCTCGGCGCGTCTTGCCGTGGCGGACGACTTCCAGCTTGGCGATCTTCGGCGAGTTGACCGGGAAGATTCGCTCGACGCCTTCGCCGCCGACAATGCGGCGGACGGTGAACATCTCGCGAGTGCCGGCTCCGCGGCGAGCGAGGACGACGCCCGTGAAAATCTGGACACGCTCTTTCGTACCTTCCAGAATTCGACAATGAACATCGACGGTGTCGCCGACTTCAAACTTGAGCGGGTCAGGTCGCAGGAACTTGTCTTCGACCTCTTTGATGAGCTTGTTGATCATGATTCAGGACTCCCTGGATCGCGACGAGTTTTCGATCGTCGCTGGCGTTTCGGTTTTTTGTCTTCGTCAGCGGCGACTGGCGGGACCAAATCGCTGCGACGCTCTTGGGTTCGTTTCAAACTTTGTTGGTTTTGCCAACGTTGGATTTCGGCGTGATTCCCGTTGAGCAGAACTTCGGGAACCATCATATCGCGGAACTCGCGAGGTCGCGTGAACTGCGGGTATTCCAGAAGTCCGCTGTCGGAAAACGATTCGTACTTGTGTGAGGTCTCATCGCCGAGCACGCCCGGAATGAGCCGGATGACGGAATCAATCAAGAGCATCGCCGGCACTTCGCCGCCGTTGCAGATGAAATCGCCAACCGAGACCTCCAGTGGCTGCAAACCTTGTCGGATTCGATCGTCGAATCCTTCGTATCTCCCGCACAGCAACAGCAGCCGTTTGTGCTGAGCGAGTTCTTCCACCAATTTTTGATCGAGCTTGCGGCCTTGCGGCGTGAGCATGATGAGCTGACCGGGTTGGTCGCCGTCCTGCTGCACCGCTTCGACCGCATCGAACACGGGCGGGCACATGATCAACATGCCCGGTCCGCCCCCATACGGCGTGTCGTCCACCGACTTGCGTTTGCCGGTCGCCCAATCTCGGAAGTTCCAGAGCTTGACGCTCACCAGCTCGCGTTGGATCGCCAACTTGAGCAGGCTCTGCGAGAGGTAGCTCTCGAACAAATCCGGGAAGAGCGTGAGGACGTCGAACCGCATGAGTTGCTCGGGTTAGCTGGCCTCGCCGCCTTCGGCCGGAGCTTCCTCTGCCGGTGCTTCGGCGGCAGCCGGAGCTGGCGGAGCCTTCTGCGGAGTCAGCGCCGGTGCAGCCACTTGATCCGTCCAGCGGTTGTTCTTCACCTTCTTGATGAGCGTGGCGACGCGATCCGACGGCGTTGCGCCGACCGATTGCCAGTACTCGATCCGATCCATCTTCAACTTCACGCGAGCGGACTTGTCTTTGACCATCGGGTCGTAAGTGCCGACGTCTTCAATGGACTTGCCCTCGCGAGCCTTCTGACGATCGATGACCACGATCCGGTAGAACGGCCGATGCTTACGGCCCATTCTCGTCATACGAATGCGAACCGACACAAGATTCTCCTTGGTTAGCAAGAGGAGAAGCGTGACGCAGTGCCACGTCTCGAAAACAGTGATGGCGAACTCCAGCCGTGCGACCAAGGATGCCGAATCGACAAACGATCCAGATCCTGAACTCAGGCGAGTTCAGCGACATCACTCGGCTTACACGGGCCGGCCGGCCAGAAAGGCGGACAGTGTGACGGGATCGCCCCGCCGACTCAACCGACTTCGCCCCGAAAAATCCGCAGTTCGAGGCGCGGTAACGGCCCGTCAAGCGGTTGGTCCGGGACGTTTTGTCCGAACGCTCAGCAGCCGGTCTCCGCAGGTGATGAACAGCGTCCGCCGATCGTCGCCTCCGAACGTGCAGTTCGTCAGCGTGTCTGTTGGAGTTGCGAGATACGCCAGCAGCGTCCCCGTCGGCGAGACCACATGAATGCCCGGTTTCGTGTCGAGCGTTTCGGACGTGCCGCGTGTCTTGTGCAAGCCGGCTGCGACGTACAAGTTCCCCTCGGCATCGACGCACAGCCCGTCGCCCCCTCGGCCGGGGTAGAAGTCGATGATCCGTCGCGTGTTCGCGACCGTGCCGTCGTCCTTCAAGGAATACGCGAAGAGGCAGCGATTGCGGTTCTCTCGGCCATCGGATTCGATCAGGTACAGCGTGCGTCCGTCGGGTGAGACTTCGACTCCGTTGGGCATGTGAATATCCGGCTCATGCAGGACTCGTGAGACTTTGCCGTCGGGGTCGATGCGATAAACCGAGTTCACGTTCCGCTTCTTCTCGTCGGTGTTCGGGAGACGCGACGTGAAGTAGATCCGCCCTTTCGAGTCGATCGTCAAATCGTTCGGAGCTCCCAGCGGATGGCCGTTGAACTGATCGACAAGCACTGTGATCTCGCCCGTTTTCAGATCGGTGCGAGTCACTCGTCCGGACTTCCCTTCGCAGGCCAGCAGTCGGCCGGAGTGATCGAAGAGCAGTCCGTTTGCCTCACCGCTGTTCTCGCGAAACGTCGAGAGTTTGCGCGACATCGGGTTCCAAATCAGAATCTTCGCAGCAGTCGCGTTCGTGAAAAAAAGGCGGCCGTCGGGTGCGACTGTCGGACCTTCGGTGAAGACTTTTTGATCGACGACTTTGGTCTCCTCTTTCAGCGGCCCGTCGAAGAAGTCGCCCGACTTCAAGCCGGCATAAAGTTCGGAGATGCCGGCCGCTCGCGCGGACGAAGCGAATAGCGTCAAGCCAGCAGCGACATTCGCCGCCAGGAACTCGCGCCGCGTGCCAAAATGGGATTGCATGGTCGATGCCTTTCTGATGCGCTCGGCTCCCCTCCGCGCCGTGACGAATGGCGCGGTCGGCCCTATTCTGGATGAAACCGGTCCACGAACGCCACTCGTTGGAGAACTCGATGAAGCCCTTGCCGTTGTTCGCAGGATTGATCGTCCTCGGAGGATCATTCGCTTTTTGTGCCGAACCGCTCACGCTCAACGTCTGGCCGGGCAAGCCTCCCGGAGAGACCAAAGAGTTGCCGCCCGAAGCGGATCAAACCAAACCGCAAGACAGGCTTATCGCCGGTCGCCGGATCATCAAGCTGGGCAATGTCTCGACGCCGCAACTGGCGGTCTATCGACCCGCGAAAGAGAAGGACACCGGCGCGGCGGTCGTGATCTGCCCCGGTGGCGGGCATCACATTCTGGCCTATGATTTGGAAGGGACCGAGGTCGCGGACTGGCTCAACGAAATTGGCGTCACCGGGATCGTGTTGAAATACCGCGTTCCGTTTCGCGATCCGGAAAAACGCTGGCTTGCGGCCGTGCAGGACGCGCAGCGCGCGATGAGCCTCGTGCGCAGCAAAGCCTCGGAATGGAAACTCGATCCGAAGCGAATTGGAATCTTGGGATTCTCGGCGGGCGGACAAGTCGCAGGGCTGGCTTCGATCTTCGACGAAAAGCGTCAGTACGAACCGCTCGATGATGTGGACAAGGTCGCGTGTCGTCCCGATTTCGCGGTCCTGATCTATCCGGGAGGCTTGGAAGTCCAAGGGCAACCGAAGCTGCGCGACGAAGTCCGAGTCACGAAGCAGTCGCCGCCGATGTTTTTCGTGCATGCCTACGACGACGGCGTGACGGCTCTCAACACGCTGCTGCTCGCCACCGAGTTGAAGAAGGTCGGCGTGCCGGCGGAAGTGCATGTCTACGCGACCGGCGGTCACGGCTACGGCCTGCGGCATGTCGATGGCCAACCCGTCACCGACTGGCCCAAGCCGTGCGAGGCGTGGCTGAGAACAATCGGGATCATCCAGTGAGCCAGTATCCCGGTTGATCGCGATGGCCGATATGCTTCTCCGCTCAACGGACTGACCGAAAATCACTCTCGAACTCGCCGAAGGATTCGGCAAGGCGCCGCCATGAAGACAAACGCCATTCGCAGCCTCCGTCGCAAGTTAGCCGCTGATCAGCCGACGTTTGGATTGTGGGTCACGCTCGAATCACCCAGCATCACCGAGATGGCCGTCGCGCTGGGACTGGATTGGGTCGTGATCGATGCCGAGCACGGGCATCTCGACTGGAAAGACATCGTCGAGCATCTGCGAGCGACCGTCCGCAGCGAGACCGTCGCGCTCGTGCGCATCGCCGAACTCAACAGCGGGCTGATCAAGCGGGCGCTCGACATCGGAGCCGACGGCGTCGTCATCCCCTGGATCGAAACCGCCGAGCAACTCAAGCAGGCGATCGCGTATTCGCGGTATCCGCTCGAAGGTCTGCGCGGCATCGGAGCCGAACGAGCCACCTGTTGGGGCCAATGTTTCGTCGAGCACACGTCGGAGGCGAACGAGCATGTGCTCGTCGTGCCGATCCTTGAAACCGTGCGAACCGTGAAGCAAGTCCCGCTGATGTGCCAGGTCGAAGGCTCCGAGCTGTTCTTCTTCGGTCCGGCCGATTTTTCGTCGACGGCCGGTGCTCGCGGACAATGGGAAGGGCCAGGAGTCGCCGAGCAAATCCTGCAGATGAAAGACACGCTGCGCCGCGCGGGCAAGAACTGCGGAGTCATCGCCATCAGTCACGACAACTTGCTGGAACGCCGGCAACAGGGCTTTCGAATGATCGGCGTCGGCATCGACTCCGGCCTGCTGCTCCGTTCGTTGCGAGGTGCGCTGAACGTCGTCGGTCGCGATCAGCAGATTCAAGCCTCGCTGACGCCGGAGTCGGCAACGAAAGTTGCGCCGCTGGCTCGGCCGCCGGAATCGATGCGGCCCGATCGCCCCGAAGTCATGAATTCGGTCGGCGCGGGACCGAAGGTCGAACTGGCCCGCGGCGTGAACTTTGAATGTCTGGTCGGCAAGCACAATCAGGCGAAGCAATTGACGACCGGCATCGTGACGTTCGCTCCCGGAGCGACGCTGCCGTACCACAATCACACGTTTTCCGAATCGATCACGCTGCTGAGCGGCTCGGCGATCATCGAAGTCGAAGGCCGCAGTTACTCGCTGAAGAAAATGGACAACGTCGTCGTGCCGGCTGGTCGAGTTCACGCGGCGCGAAATCCCTCGGCGACGGAGCCGGCTGTCTTTCACATCGCACTCGCGTCCGATGCGCCGACGCGTACGTTGGTCGAGAAATTCTTCCCGCGTCGCGCGATGCCTGACGATTCAACCGGCTTCCCCGGAGCCGAACGAGTCAACCGCTTCGCGACCGCGAAACGCTTCGCCGCCGGGCCGAACACCGAGTTCATCGACTTTTTCAACTCGGATCTGATCCCCGGCCTCGAGATGAGCGGCGGCTACGGCTTGTTTCATCCGACCGGCCGGCTGCCCGCGCACGTCCACGACTTCGACGAGTCGATCTGCATCATCTCCGGCCAAGCCACTTGCGTCGTCGAAGGCCGCCGCTACTCGATGCGCGACAGCGCGACCGCATTGCAACCGCGCGGCCGAGTGCATTACTTCATCAACGAAACGCAGAGCACGATGGAAATGCTGTGGGTCTACGCCGGCCCGAAGCCGGAACGCATCGTCGTCGAGGAACGCTGCGCGACCGTGGAAGGAAACCCGTGGAAATAGCACGGATCAATCACCATTTTCAAAACCCTGCATTCGAGGAGCACCGCATGTTGTCGAATTCCACCATTCTGCAAGTCGTCGTGCTGGCCTCCAGCCTGTGCCTCAGTTCGCTTCACGCTCAAGACCCGATCGTGCCGCCCGACGCGAAGGTCGAAAAGTTGTTCGAGTCGCGCGTGCTGACGGAAGGAGCGGCGGTCGCGCTCGACGGTTCGGTCTATTTCAGCGAAATCACGTTCTCGCACATCGCTCGCGACGAGAACGGGGCGATCGAGGCGGGGCATATCTGGCGGTTCGATCCGACGACCGGCAAGACGTCGATCTTTCGCTCGCCCAGCGGCATGTCGAATGGCATCAAGTTCGACGCGGCCGGAAACATGATCGTCGCCGAAGGAGCCGATTTCGGCGGACGCCGTGTGACTCGCACCGACCTGAAGACCGGCAAGACGCACATCGTCGCCGGGCTGTTCGAGGGGCGGCCGTTCAACTCGCCCAACGACATCACGATCGACGAGAAGGGCCGCATCTATTTCAGCGACCCGCGGTATCTCGGCCACGAGCCGATTGATCAGCCGGTTGTCGGCGTCTATCGCATCGACCCGGACGGTTCGATTCATCGCATCATCACCGATGCGGGCAAAGCCAACGGCGTGTGCGTCTCGCCCGATCAGAAGTCGCTGTACGTTGTCAGCAACGACAACGGCGGCACCGCGATTGATCGACTGAGCAAACCGGGTGGCTCCGACAATCCGGCGAGTGTCTCCGCGCCGCTCCGCAAAGGACTCATGGCCCTGCAAGCCTACGATCTCGCTCCGGACGGCACCGCGAAGTTCCGCAAGACGCTCGTCGATTACGCTCCGTTCGACGGCCCCGACGGTTTGGTCTGCGACAAGGACGGAAACCTCTACGTCGCCGTCCGCGCCGAGAATCGTCCCGGGATCTGCGTCTATTCGCCCGAAGGAAAAGAGCTGGCCTTCATCAAGACCGAGATCCCCACCAACGTCGGCTTCGGCCGAGGCAAGGACTCCAAGGTGCTCTACATCACCGCCGGCAAGAGCCTGTATCGCATTCGGCTGAACCGCGAGGGATATCAGTTGCCGCCGAAGAAGTGACTCGATGCCATCCAGCACGACGTGCCAGCGAGTGGTTGAGCCGACCTGTGTTGCTGCCACTTGCTGGCGCGTCGTGCTGGCTTGGGTTTGATGAGGACAACGAACATGCGCGTGACCGATGTCTCCGTGACGATTGTCGAAGTGCCGCAGACGGCTCCGTTGGCTCCGTATCGGTCGCACATTCGCAGTAGCTCGACGACGCAGAGTGGCATCGTCCGAGTTGAGACTGACGCGGGGCTGATCGGCTGGGGCGAGCACAACGTCAATTTCCTGCCGAACCTCAGCGGGCGACGGAGCGAACAGCAAGCTCGCGAATGGTTGATCGGTTGTGATCCGCAGAACATCGCGGCCTTCCATCGCGACTGTCCGCTCGAAACGCGGTTGAAGTCGGGCATCGAGTTGGCGCTGTGGGACATCTGTGGCAAAGCTGCTGGCCTGCCGGTCTCCGTGCTGCTGGGAGGCGTGATTCGGCCACACGTCGAAGTCGCCGCGTGCATGGGAATTCAGAACTACGAACGGGCCGGCGAGTTCGCTCGGTGGTATGTCGAGATGGGTTTCGGCACGTTGAAGACCAAGGCCGGAGCAGACATGCACGAAGACCTCGAAATGGTGCGCGGCATTCGAGACGCGGTCGGTGATCGGCTCAAGCTGCGGATCGATCCGAACCGAGCGTACTTGCCGCAGCAAGCGGCCGAGCTGTGCCGACAGCTCGAACAGTACAACTTGCAGTATCTCGAACAACCGATCCCGGCCGAACCGCTGTCGGACGCGACAAAGTTGCGGCGCGAGACTCGCGTGCCGATCGCGCTCAACGAAAGCGTCACCGATCCCGCCAGCGTAATGGCGATCCTCCGCGAAGAGGCCGCCGAGTTCATCCTGCCCGACACGCACATCGCTGGCGGAATTCTGCCGTGCGTGAAGATCGGTCACGTCTGCGAGGCGGCCGAAGTGCCGTGCATCATGCACTGCGGCCACGACCTCGGCCCGAAGACGGCGGCGATGCTGCACGTCGCGGCGTCGGGGCCGGCGTACTCGCTAGCGAACGACACGACGTATTACGGCCTGGAAGACGACATCATCACCGAGCCGTTTCAAATCCAATCGGGAACGATCGCCGTGCCAACCAAATCCGGTTTGGGCATCGAGGTCGATCCCGAAAAACTGCGGAAGTACCGCGTGGATTGCTGAGCGTGACGAAGCCAACCAATGTCCGCTGGAGCGTCTTCTCGTTGGCCTTCGCGACGTCAGCGATGCTGTATCTGCACCGCTATGTGTTTGCGGGCATCAAATCGACGTTGGCGGAGGAATGGGGGCTGAGCAACGACGATCTGGGAAAACTCGATAGCGCGTTCTCGGCTTGCTACACGCTATTTCAATTTCCGCTGGCCATTCTCGCCGATGTGGCCGGCGTGCATCTGGTGCTCACTGGATTGATCGTCGTCTGGTGCGGCGGGCTGGCGATGATGGCTTGGGCACCATCGGCCAAGCTGATGTGGTTCGGCCAAGCGTTACTGGGGACTGGACAATCGGCGGTGTATGCGTGCCTCAATCGAGTCGCCCGGATCTGGTTTCCTCAGCAAGTCCGGACGACGATGCAGGGAGCCGTGGGGATTCTGGCCGGTCGGCTGGGAGCCTTAAGTTCTTCGCTGGTCTTCGTCTCGTTGATGCTGGACACGCTAGGAATCCCGTGGCGCACGGCGATTTGGATTCTCGTCGCGATGGGAGTCGCCAACTTGCTGCTGTTCGCGACTGTCTTTCGCAACTCCCCGCGCGAGCATCCCGGCGTCAACGATGCGGAGGCCCACTTGATCGAAGGGGACGCTTCGCCGTCAGTCGATCAAAAACCTCGCCCTCCTGGCATCACGACCCTGCTGCGGTCGCTGACTCCACGATCGTTACTCAATCTGATTTGGCTCAGCGTGCAAAACGCCCTGAGCACCTTCGCTGACAACATTTATTCGAATTGGATCCCACTCTTTCTGGCGCAAGTGCATGGATTGAAGTTTCGAGAGATGGGCTTCTGTTGGGCGTTGCCGCTACTCGGCGGTGCCCTCGCGGGAGTTGTCGGCGGGAAGCTAAATGATCTTTGGATTGCCCGGACGGGAAGTCGCCGCTGGTCGCGAGCGGGCGTCGCCATTGTCGGCAAAGGGCTGGCGGCTGTGTTGATGTTCGCCGCTCTGCAATTCTTTGATCGGCCGTATGTGTTCTGCTCGTTTCTGTTCTTCATCAAACTGTTCGGTGACTGGAGCCTGGCGTCCAGTTGGGGCGTGGTCTCGGACATCGGCGGCAAAGCAACCGCGTCGGTATTCGCGTTCAGCAATACGGTCGCCGGCATCTCACTCATTGTCGCTCCAAGGGTCTTCGGCTACGTCTCCGATCACCACGGCTGGCGGCCGGTGTTCGCCATCGTCGGGGTGACGTACGCACTGTGTGCTCTGTCGTGGCTGGTCATCGACTGTACGATTCCCGTCGTTCGAGAATCTCCTGCTGAGGAAGATCAGCCAAGCAATGTCTAATGGCTGACGGCACAAGGTTGTGCCCGTCATCACGGTTGCCGATGATGGCTCGTGAGTCCAAGGCAAATTCAACACTCCGTTCTCGACAAGGCAGGTGCAGCATGACGACGACACGATCCGGAATCGCGTGGGTGGTTTGTGGTTTGTTGGTGGCCGGATTGGTCACGAACAAGTTCAGCGAGCGTGAAGTCGGCAAGGCGGATGAAAAGACCGCTCCGAAGATTGTCCTGCGCGAGGACGTCGTCTACGGCCGTGTGCATGGTGCGGGACTGTTGGCGGACATCGCGTTTCCCGAATCGAAAGAGCCGCTGCCGGCGATCATTTCCGTCCACGGCGGACGCTGGGTCGGCGGGCACAAGAAAGACACCTCGACGATCAAGGTCGAGCAGTGGGCGGGCTTTGGCTACTTCGCGATGTCGATTGACTATCGCCTGAAGAATTCCACGCCGGCTCCGGCCTGCTACCAGGACTTTCAGTGCGCGATCCGTTACGTCCACGCACACGCGAAGGAATTCAACCTCGACACTCAGCGCATCTTCTTGATCGGGCAGTCAGCGGGAGGTCACATGGTCTCGCTGGCGGCGACGCTCGGTGACGGAACCTATCCACGCACGGGCGGCTGGGAAAAAGAGAGCAATGACTTTCGCGCGGCGATTAGCGTCGCGGCGGCCTACGATCTGGTCGCCCTCGATTGGGGCAATCTGTGGACGCCGCCGGGAGTTGATCCGACCGAAGCGCGGGCCTACGCCTCACCAACGAAACATGTCACCAAGACTTCAAAGCCGCTGCTGATTCTGCATTCTGACAACGACAGATCGGTGCCGTTCGCGAACGCGCTGACGATGGTCGAGGTGCTGAAGAAGGCCGACGCACGGCACAAACTTCACCACTATCCGGATTTGGGCCACATGCAGATCACCGACGAAGTGATCGCTCGATCGCGGGAGTTCATCAAAGAAAATTCCGCGAAGCCCAGCGACGGAAAGTAGCTGCAAAATCAGCACGACGTGCTAGCGAGTGGCTGAAGCCAGAACCCCTCGCTAGCGCGTCGGGCTGGTATTGAAACAGTCACTCAGTTGACGCCTGAGCCGAACGATTCGTTGTCATCGTTGTGCCTGAGGTGGACCGAGGCCCGGGCCGGTTCGGACTGTGGCATCTTGAGAACGTGTGGTTCCGCGGGGCCTTCGCCGTTTTGCGGCTGGTCGATGCGGATCGTTCCTTCGCGGCCGGGAGCCTCGCGACGCGGGATCGTGGCGGCGATCGGTTCGTCCTCGTAATCGTCTTCGCCGTAGTCGTCGTAGCGGCAGATGTAGCCCTCGCGCTGAGCGAGAATTTTCTCCTGCTCGAAGGCGACCATGACTTTGGCTTGAATCTTCTCGCGGCAATCGCAATTGATGGGGTGCGCGATGTCGGCATAGAGCTTGGCTCGGCCGTCGAAGTCCTTGGCGGAGCGATCTTCGCTGAGTTGCCCGCCGCAGTGGTTGCAGAATCGTGACCGCAAGTGATTCTTGGTGTGGCAGCGCGTGCAGCGATCCATCAGGCGTCGGCTGGGCATCGCCACAAAGCAGCCTTTGCCTCCTTGGATGATCTTCAGATCGCGAATGACAAAGCTGCCGTCGAGCGTGATCGAGCAGAAGCCCATCAGGCGGTCGTTGGGGTCACTCATCAACTTCACGCGAACTTCGGTGATTTCCACGGCAGCACTCCTTCACTGAATGAAAACCAAGCTCACAAATCACGGTTGAGTCGAAGCCACAAACACATCATCGCAGCCTGCCGAGCGGACTCGGGCCGCCAATGCCCGTGCCTGATCGAGTTGCGAACAAAGACCGAAATACGACGTGCCGCTGCCGCTCATCTGATGTCCCAGGAACGGCAATCGAGAAAACGTGCGACGCAAGCGAACAATGTCCGAGTTGAGTTGCTCAGCCGGCCGTTGCAACGCATTGTGCAGTTGTCGCGCGGCAACCGACAGACGTCCCAGACGCAGCGAGTCGACCAACGGTTGAGCGAATCGAGGCGACGCGGCGGGACGACATTGGCGGAACACGGCGGCGGTCGAAAGCCCGCTGGTTGGTTTGGCGATCACGAAGTGCAGTCTCATGGGTGCAGCCACTGGTTCGATGATTTCGCCTCGGCCACGACAAACGGCAGCCGAAGTCCGCGTCAGAAAGAAAGCAATGTCACTCCCCAGCCGAGCCGCCAATTCCAGCAATCGCTGGTCAGACAGACCCAACTTCCACAACCGGTTCAAGGCAAACAACGTCGCGGCACAGTCGCTCGATCCTCCTGCCAATCCGGCGGCCATCGGAATGCGTTTGGTCAGCTCGATGGACACTCCGCGCCGAGTGTCCGTGACCTCACGCAACAACTCCGCCGCCCGCACCACCAAGTTGTCGCTGCCCGTCGGAATTGGTCCCAGAGAAAACTCCGGCGACCCGGCCCAACGGCATGACAGGTGAATGTCGGACGGCAGACCAGCCGCAGACACTGCCGACGCAGATCGCACCGGCGAAGCAGAAGAGTCGTCCTCCGTGAACCGCAACGTGTCGTACAGTCCGACGGTGACCATGAGCGTTTCCAACTCGTGGAAGCCGTCGGGCCGTTTCCCCAAAATCTCCAGAAACAAATTGAGCTTGGCAGGGGTGTGAACGACCAGCGCTGAGCCTAGTTGCCGAACAAGCATCGGCGTCACATCCCGTGAGCCTAATTCGAAAACAGAATTGATCCCGAGCCGGGAGGGGAGAACAGCTTCTGCCGAATGCGCTGTGTTCCGGTTGCGGACAGTTGGCAGCAAGCTCGATGCTCAGACGGCATCGTGGAAGAGAAGCCCCTCGAAGCCCAAGACTGTGTGACGGATGCTAGAAGTCGCGCGCGCGACCGTCAAGATGGCTTGACGCCGATCGGCTCGTCTTCTCCGAAAGAATGACTACTCTGACAACCCACTTTGACAGGCACGGAGTCCACATGCTCGAACTCGGTCCCGACAACTTGATCGACTACCTGCGCGACACGGGTCGGCTATCGCCCGCCATCGCCTTGCGGTCATCCGCCGAGGTTCTCTCCGGTGGAGTCTCCAACGTGGTCATGCGCGTGTCGGTGCCGGGCGAAGAGGACTTCGTCGTCAAACAGTCGCGAGCACAACTCCGCACGCAAGCGGCTTGGTTCAGCCAACCAGAACGGATCTGGCGCGAACGCGACGTGCTGGACGTCTTGTCGCGCGTCACACCTCCGAGCCTGGTGCCCAAGCTCCTGTTCGAGGATCGCGACAACTTTCTGTTCGCGATGGAAGCGATTCCGCGCGAGCACATCGTTTGGAAGAGCAGCCTCTTGAACGGCGAGGCAGACGTCTCGATTGGCCACCGACTCGGCGAGACACTGGCCACGATTCATGCCGGCACGATGGGCGACTCCGACCTGCGACAGCGACTCGACGACCGCACGATCTTCGACGAACTGCGACTCGATCCGTTTTATCGCTTCGTGGCCGAACGACAGCCCGAGTTGCGGCCGGCGCTGGAACGGCTGATCGACGAGACGATGGCGACCTCTGTCTGTCTCGTCCTCGGCGATTTCAGCCCAAAGAACATCTTGCTCGTGCCGAGCGAGTCGAGCAGTGACGGCGAGCGACCGCGACTCGTGCTGGTCGATTTTGAGACTGGTCACTTCGGCGACCCGGCGTTCGATCTCGGCTTCTTCCTGAGCCATCTGTTGTTGAAGACGATCAAACACGCCCGCCGAGCGGACTTTTTCCTCGACATGGTCCGCGCATTTTGGTCGGCCTATCGTGGATCAGGTTTGCAACCTGCCCGGCCACTTGACCTAACAAAGGCCGGGCAGGTTGCAAACTTGCCCCACGAGCAGCACATCGTCTCGCATTTGGCGGCTTGCATGTTGGCTCGCGTGGATGGCAAAAGCACGGTGGATTATTTGACCTCGGAAGCTCAGTCTCTCGTGCGAGAAATCACTCGCGATTGGCTGCTGACTCTGCCAGATCGTGTGGACTCCGCGTTCACCGATTTGCAACGGCGGCTGAATGCTGTCTGTTCTTGCTGACGCCACCACAAAAAAAGGACTACGGACCATGACTCGTTTCTGTTGGCTGGCCATTACCGTCTGGATCACCTTCGTAACCGCGATTCCAACATGGGCCGACGATCCGTTGAATGCTCGCCGGCCGAAGGACGATGCCGAACTCTGCTATTGGCTGGAGAACATGACTTGGCATCACCGCTTCTCGACTGACGAGATCACGACCGCCACGGGATTGACCACTGACGAGATCAAATCCTCGCGAACGAAGTTCGACATTCGGGACGATAACCGTCCGGCTCGCGTGGCGAATGGACCGCTGTTCGTGCTGCCGTATCCTGGCGGCCGGCATCCGCGCATCGGGTTTCTCGACGGAGCGGTCAATCCGCAGCGAGAGACGAAAGTCAGTGTCTTCACCCCTTGGGACCAAGCGAGCTACGTCGTCGTCGATGTGCCGGAGGCGTTGTGGTCGAACCTCGGCCTGACGTATCTCGCGCACACGCACATCGACACGGTTTGGTCCAAGCAAGGCATCGCGATGGAGCGGCTGGAATGGAGTCGCCGCAAGGATGGCTCGCTCGACATTCAACGCCGACTGCCGAACGGGATTGAGTTCGGTGCTCTCGTCATTCCGCATCGTGAAACCGTCCGCATGGAGTTGTGGTTGAAGAATGGCTCGAAAGAAAAGCTGTCTGACTTACGCGTCCAGAACTGCGTGATGCTCAAGGGAGCGAGCGGCTTCGCGGCGCAGACGAACGACAATAAACTCTTCCAAAAACCGTTCGTTGCTGTGCATGACGATTCAAAAAAACGCTGGATCATCACCGCTTGGGAGCCGTGTCATCGCCCGTGGGGCAACGCGCCGTGTCCATGCCTGCACTCCGACCCGAAGTTTCCGGATTGTGCTCCTGGTGAGACGCAAAGCCTGCGCGGCTGGCTGTCGTTCTACGAGGGCACCGACATCGACGCCGAACTTGAACGCATCAAATCGCTCGGCTGGCAGACGGAGCCGTTGCGAAAGTGACTCACGGCTGGAAACGCTCGCGAGGCGGAGTTGCGGTGAACCACCAAGGCACGAAGACACAACGTCTTTCTTCGTGCCTTGGTGCCTTGGTGGTTCTTACCGCTTCACGATTCAGTGACCGAGACCGATCGCGTGACGTGGCTGCGGCGACTCGTGGATTGGGAGTCTGCAAAGCTCTCAGCTCTGGACTCCTCTGCAACTCACCCACACTGGCGACAACGGCCAGCGGTATTTCAATCAAGGGGACGGATCGATCCTCGTGGCTGGATACGCGCTGACGAAGTTCGTCGGTGATTGATTACCGCGTGACTGAACTTGCGCCCTGTTCGTGGGGAATGTAATCTCCGGGCATCATGGAAGAAGTCGAAGGGTTGCGACGGCGCGTTGGCGAGCTGGAAGCGTTGGTGGAGAAGCTGACGCGGACGGTCGAGCAGCGG
>CAMAWN010000139.1 GCA_945861865.1 Candidatus Kuenenia stuttgartensis
TGTGGTTTGGGACAAAGTTGTTGTCATTTGGGACAAAGTTCCTGTCCCAGTGGGACAAAGTTGTTGTCCCAAAAACACGTGGCGCGCTCTTCACCCAGATGATTTTGGAATTCGGCAGGCTGCGGACTCTGTAACGGCTCAATGAGACGCACCGAGTTCTCGGATTCAACCTGCAGACCATGACTGCCAGGCAGCCGGCTCATGGAGTCTGTAGCCGCTGGCGTCCAGGACGTACGTGCCGATGTGATCGTTGTCGAGTTTCAGGACGTTGTCGCTCGTGCTGACCGCTGCTGTGGATGTCTCTGCTTGCTCTGGTCAATTACGCCCATTGGTTTCGGAGAGCACCCGCAATCGGGACCGGGATCTCAACTTCGGCATAGGTCAGATTTTTGTCGGCTCCGTCATTCCCAACAATCATGGATTGCACTTCGAGACATGCTGACGGAGTAAGCCCCTCGTCCGCCGCTCTCAATGCGCACTTGGCTGCACTCATCGTCGCTGAGCGAACAGCGAAGTCGTCTCCTTTGAGAAATGCAAGTGCGGCCTCTGCGGCGAATCTGCATACGCGGACCGAGAACACCGCGGCATCGTCAAGTGACGAATCCTGCGCCCAGCGATCTTCAAGTTGTTGAATCGCTGCAATGACCCCACTGCCGCCCACGGTGCTTGGATTGCTATAAACGGAGAACACGAAGCTGATCGCGTCTCTGAATGCGCTTGATCCCTCTTGATTGCGGGCCGCGACAAGAATGTAGAAGTAATCTGCCCAACGCGCAGCATTACCGACGCAGGTTCGTGCTGTGGAATGGTCAATTCGATCTCGAATGGAGGTCTCACGATTTGGCGACATCTCTTGCTCCTTTTGATAAGCCGCGTCATTCAGTGACCATAGTGGGCTGCCCGTTCCATTCAAGGTCTCTTTTCAATTGACCTATTGTCGTGCCGAGTCGTTTCAACCTTTTGTTCAATGCGTTGCCGGACAAATTCTCGTAGCCGTCTGCTGCCGCCGCTGGAATCTGCAATGACTCAGCAGTCGGCCATGAACCGTTGCGGTCGAATTCACTTCGCACCCATTTCGCGGCCAACTCGATGCTGAATGGTTCCCGTGGGCTGCGCCGCAATAGTTCGGCAAGCGAGACTTCGAATTGACTTCGCAGGCGGCTATTGATCGCGCTTCCGGTCAACGGACAGCCATCTCGTTGGGCAGCGACTACGATTGCAGTGCCTGACTTCGTGATGGGCGGTCGGCCCTCCGCGATTTCTTCGTCATTCCATTTCTTGACATGTTCCGGTGAAAACTCTGGGCGAATCGCCTCAGCCAATTGGTTGAGCGGAAATCGACGATGGACGCCATTCCAAGAAATGTGGCGGTAACCGTAGCCATCTTCATTCGCCTCGTGAACATGTCCGGAGGTCGTTGTCGGATAAGTTCCGTTCCGGCCAAGGTATCGACGAACCCAATCGGTTGCTCGTTCCTCGGTCACCACGTCGAATTCAAAGAGACCATTCAGGCCGAATTGATGCGCAATCTCATCGAACTTTGCGGACCATACGCCCTTCCTCCGGCCTGCTTTTATTTGTCTTTTCGCTGACAACCACTGCCCGTCCCTCCGATTGGGGTCATTTGCTCTTGCGGTAGGCAACTTTCGATTTTGGTATCTCGCGCAGAACTCCATCACGTCCCTCAACAGTCTTTCGTCGAGGCTGTCGAGCAAGCCCGCAAGGCCGAACTCAGACAAGATCAATTCCATTTCGGGAAAGTATTGGTACTTCCCTTTTCCCTGCTTTGCAGTTCGTAGTCGAGAAATGACGCCAGCGTCACTTCGCTCCTGTTCGTCAGGGCTGCTTGTGGCTGGCGGATGGCCTCGGTCTTGACTACGGGTGCAAATCTCGCGAAGGCGGTTGAGTGCGATTTCCTTGAAGTCCTGAACGTCAAAGATGTCTTTGAGGCCGTAACTCGCAGCGACTTCTTCCAACTCCGGGTAATAACCGCCAATGGATTCACCGCACAGAAACCGTTGCTTGTACTGCCGAACATTCTTCATCCAAATTTCCACCTTCAGCGCAACACGACCTGCAAGAATCTGCTTGCAGAGGATGTGTGTGCGCTCAATCGCCCGCTGCCTGAAATCGACCGTATCGAACAGGCCATCCATTCCATGCTCGACGGCAATCGCGTCCATTTCAGGATAGAAGCCATATCCTTTCTTTCGCCCTTTCTTCGCTTGGCGCTTATGGCTGAGCCAGTTCGCGTCGTCTCGTTCTTGTTGATTCTGACTGTTCTGTTTGGGCAGGCAGTCAAGCCGCCGATAGCGGCGACAGAATTCGTGTGTCCGACTCAGAACCACTTCCTTCGGCGACAGGCGATTTTCGATTTCTTCAAAGAGGCGAACCGCTTCGCGTGTCTCGTCGATGATGCTAATCGTCGGGGAATTGTCAGGCAGGCCACAAGCAGCGCGACGCTTGCGTTCGTCCTTCTGAGCTACTCGCAATTCGCCGGAGAAATCAGCCGCACGAATGCTTCGGAAGTTGTTGACAAAATCAAAGATCAACGGCGTGCGCTGAGTTCCGACTTGGAAACAACGTCCGATCTGCTGGTAATACAAGATCGGAGACGCTGTTCGGCGTAAAAGAATGACGCCGGTGAGATCTTCGACATGAACGCCTTCGTTCAACATGGCGATGCTGAACAGCAAGTGAACCGAGTCTCTGTCCTGTGCGTTCCGAAACGCGGCCAACTGCTGCGTCCCATCGGATTCTTCGCTCACAACGCGATAGGACGCGCGTTTTTTCTGAACCGCTTTTTGAAACCACCCACGAACAACTTCTTCCATCGCATTGAGATGCTTCACGTCTTCACAAAAGACGATGAATTTCAGCAAGTCTCCGGTTACATGCTTCGTCAGGACTGCCGGAACGCCGGATGCGTTTTCCCAAGCAACGGTCGCGGCACGGATCTGCCTCCGAATCGACTCTTTGTCTTCATCGGAGACCTTTGAGTGTTCCAACTTCTCTTTGAGGGATCGGGCTTCTTCTTGCAGGTCGTAGAAAGCGCAAACGTAAGTTGGCATTGGCAGGATTCGGCGGACGATTGCATCGAACAAACTCATGTTCTCGGCAACGCGGCCGTGAAACAGTTCGTCGGCCATATTCCGGCCACTGTCCAGATACCGAGTCGGGGTTGCTGTCGTCCCAAGAACGTATGCGTTCGGAAACGCATCCAGAATTCGTTGAACCCCTAGTCCCCACAAGTCAGCCCCGCACCGGTGGAATTCGTCCAAGACAATAAGGTCGGGCCTTAAATCCTCGACTTCAGAAGTCGTCAACAAGTGCGTCTTGGCGTAGGTGTGGAACTGAATTGATTCCGCACCCCAACGCACTTTTGATCGCACTTCGTCAAGAATCGGATGCGATGGAGCGAGGACAAGCGATGGTCGCCCGACGAACTTGCTCATCACTTTTGCAATGACGTAGCTCTTGCCAGTTCCCGTTGCTTGGACGACCGCGACGCGGTTCGATTCTTTCCACAATTGTTCGACACGCTCGAACGCTCGCTGATTATGAGGAAACAGATCGAAGAGGGGGGCCAATTTATTCTTAGGATCGTATCCCTCGATCAGTGAGACGACGTCTGGCCAATCCTCAAGGTCCAGATTGAATTTAGCGAGAGTTGCAGCATTTTTTCCGAACCCATTGAGCGCGATGATGCGGAACTGGTTGCACTTGTAAATGCCCTTGGCTTTTTCCTCGAATTTCACCAATTCGATTTTCGTGTCGTCATACGAAAGCGAACGGAGTTGATTCTTGCATTGCACAATCCAGAAGATGGATTCGGGAGTTTTGGGATGGGCCAAGAGAATGTCCGCCCCACTGTCTCCCTTGCCGCCCCTCCGTTCGGCCAGCCAACCATTCCCTTGGTACAAGCGAGTCATGTACCACTCGAAGGTCACGCCCTTTTGATCCGCTGGCAACTGATCCAACGCCGCCTTTATCGCGATGGCGTTGCATTGGATCGTTAGCGAAATCAGTTCGTCGAGAACTTGCTCGATAGGCATGGAACTCAATTTCGTTGGATCGTGACCGCTCAATACTGTCGTCATCCGTCTCAATCGAACCGTGTAGGACAACCGATGGTCTTATGAGAGCCAGAAGACCTGCGCTCGGCAAGTGTTGCTCGCCCTCGCGAACTTAAAGACGGATCTGTGTCAGCAGCCGGTCGGTGATGGGGGGATGTCACTGCGACGCTCACGCAGCGGCGGCAAGGTGATCGAGAAAACGGAGAGGCGATCGAAGAGGTCTTCTCGAAACGTCCCGGCCGAGATGGTTTCATAGAGGTCGCGATTGGTGGCAGCGATCACGCGGACGGCTGGGCATGCTCCGCAGAGGCGCGGTGGCCGATATTCCGCCGCCCCCTGCACGGCTTGGAATAGCTAAAAAAAGCCCCGAGCGCCCGGGACGAACCCGGGCACCAAGGGCGTTCGATTTGTGGAGACAGATTTCGTCAGCGGCGACGTCGCCGGCAACGGCAGCCAGCATGGAAGCCACGGACGCTGCCAAGTCTCTTGCCGTGCTTGAAGAACCAATAGGCAAGAAACATCAACAGGCCAAGGGTGATCAGACTTTCCAAAGAAACCTCCTTGTGAAGAGGTTGAGCAAGAATTCGTCGTCGCGACCGTTGGTCACACGAGAGCGGAGGAATCGGAGAGCATTGGCGGCACCAGCCAGTGATCGCGAAGCCAAGCGACCTCGGCGCTGAGCGCGTCGCTCCGACGAGAGAACGGCCCCAAGCGGGGGCCACCGACGGGGGACATGTCGGCGAACCACTGACCGAAGAAATCAGGTTCAACGTGCGAACCGCGCTGGATGTGGAACGATCCCAGCGAACTCAGATCGAGCGATTCGTCGTAGAGGCAGCGGACGTCGCCGACCGGCGTGATGACGAGTTGCATCAGGCCGCCTCCTGGACCGAGATCGCAGCCGCCTGCCGAAGAAGATTGCGGCGTGGCCGATCAACCAACAGGCCATCGAAGACTGGTTGCAGTTGGTTCAACTCCGCAGCGACGGACTCGCGGAGGACACGATTCTCACGGAGTGATTGCGGCTGAACGCCGTTCACGAGGTCTTCGACCTGCGACACGAGAGAGTCGAGTTGTTCGTTCGATCGCACGTTCATCCGTCGAAACCGTTCGAAGAATTCGGTCAGCTTGGAGACGACCGTATCGCGAAAGACTTTCGGCTTGCCATCCTCCGTGCCGCTGAGCCGATCGGTCAGATGTGTGACGAGATGCGACAGTTCGGCGAGGAATGCCTGCTCGGCCAATTGCAGAGCTTCATCAAAACGTGCGGAAACGCGGCGGCACTCTTGTTCGTAGAGTTCCGGATTGAGCTGTCGCAGGTAGTCCGGCGGTTCGATCGACGGGAAATCCCACTCGACGGCAAACAGGCCGCTCAGCGAAGTCGGGTAATCGGAGAGATTGAACAACCGACCGAGTCGCTGTTGTGCAGCCGTTCGCAGTTCGGCATATCGTCGGTCGAGTTGTTCGACCGCTTCGGTCAGTTCGCCGCGCAACGACGTCAGTTGTGTGTCGAGTCGTTCGATGTCATCGCGTCGAATCAATCGGATGGCGGGTTCGGGATACGGTAGCGAGAGTCCTTTCCACACAGATTGAATGCGACCGCGAACGCTGCTGACGGCACCGTAGGCCGGATGTCGCGTATCGAGCAACTTCTTGCCGGCGCTCAGGAATTCGCCAGCGGCCCCGAACGCTTCGGCGGCTTCGGCTTTTTGTTCGGGGCTGAGGGTTTTGCGGACACCGAACCAACGCAGACTCAATCGCACGGCGGCCGTGCTGGTTTGCAGTCGTTCGGCGGGAGTAGTCCGACGCGAGGTCGGAGACGATTGGCTCATGAGATGAAGACCTCCGTTGGAGTCAGAAGGTGAAGGTGTTCAATTGAGAGACGGGTCGCGCACGACTTTTCGTGAGGAGCGCGACGAAGTCGCTGACGATTTCTGATAGATGCCAGCGCGAGTGGCATCGAGACAGCGACCGGAGGCCCAGGTGCGGAGACGATCGACGGATTCGCTGGCCGTCACGGCGACTGGAACAATGTTTCGCGCGGCTTCAGTCAGCGGCAGATCAAGCAACGCGGCGAGCCGGCAGCACGAGCGAATCTCCGCGCCGGTCCAGGACTCGTCGGTCGGCAACTTCTGATCGCGATCCAGGTCGAAGGCTTCGAGGTACAGATTCCAAATGGCTCGTCGTTCGTCACGACTCGGAAGATCGAGAAAGAACACACCGTCGAATCGCTCTGCGCGAGAAAACTCCGGCGGCAACTTCGAGGCGTCATTCGATGTGGCGATGACGAACACGTCGGAGGTCCGGTCATTCAACCACGACAAGAATGTTCCGAAGAGCCGAGCACTGACACCGCTATCGGTCTGACCGGAGCTGGCGACGCCACTGAGTGCCTTCTCGACTTCATCGAGGAACAAGACCGCGGGAGCCATCGCATCGGCGATGCGTAGGGCTTGGCGGATATTCCGTTCGGACTCACCGACAAGGCTGCCCATCAGCGAGCCGACATCGAGCGTTAATGTCGGCCGACCAGTTTCATTTCCGAGGGCTTTGGCGAAGGCGCTCTTTCCGGTGCCGGGAACACCCAGCAACAGCACTCCGCGCGGGCGCACGCCTGCGCGACGAACACCGTAGCGAAGAGCGCGACAGCAAAACGCCTTCAGGGACTCCAAGCCACCGAGTTGATCGAAGGCTTCTTGACCGCGATGCAGTTGCATCAGGCCACTTTTCTTGAGCATCCCACTCTTCAGTTCCCAGAGCACATCCGGTCGCAGTGCGTTGTGGCGGACGAGCGAGAGACTGAAGGCGGACTCGGCCTCATAGCGCGTCAGCCCAGCGGCGGCATCGAGCAGAGCGTCCAATGGTGGGCCGGAGGGGAGATCGCCGTCTTCCGTAGCGACACCGCGCGCCAAGTCGAGAAGTTGCTCCCGCGTGGGCAGGTCGTGCTCAACGATGACGAACAGCTTCTCCAACTCGATCGGCACTTGAATGACGGGAGCGAGCACGATGAAAAACAGTCGCGATTGCTTGCTGGCGACGAGCAGGTTGTGCAGCGTTTGGACGATCTCGGCGTTTTGCAGGAAGCGGTGGAAATTCTTCAGCACGATCACGGTTGTACTGTCCGGCACAATTAGCGACGGCAGGGAACGCAGGACCGCGAGCGGGTCTTTGGTCGGTGCGGCGGCGGAGTCGTTCGCGAGTGCCAGACCCCGATCGACGTCCCAGGCGGCGAATCGCCATTGGTGAGCGTGACAGAGCCGCGCAATGTCGAGCGCTGCGTCTTCGTGCTCGAACGATTGAATCCATAGCCCGGTGAAACAGGCGCGGATCAGTTCGTCGAGGCGTGTGGTCAAATTCATGGAGCGGCCTCCCTTGGAGGTGGTGTGGGTGGATCATGATTCAAGTCCGTTGCCGGAAGCGCGTCCGTCTCGGGCGCGGTCGGCGGAACGAGGAATTCGTAGGGGTTGTCATTGAACAATGTGGCGAGTGGCACGAACTCGATCTCTCCGCGCGGGCACCGATTGGCGGCACATAAGACGGCGATGGGTTCGCCCGTATCGCGATGTCGGCAGTCCATGAGCGCGAGATCGTTGTTCAATGCCGCTTGCCGGAGCGTGTCGAAATTGGTTCGATGGCCGGGAAGCAATGACATCGGTCAGCCTCCCGCTTGTTGTGTGGCGTGTTCGCTGAAGTGCTCGACAGCGGATTCATAAAACTCGGAAGTACGATGATCTTGAACCGAACGGCCGAGGGCTTGTTCCAGAAAACGGCTGGCGTGCTGGCATTGCTCGCCGGAGAAGCCGCGCGTTTCGAGGATCGTTTCGCCGTTTGGTCGCACGAGAATGTCGATGGTTTTCATAACGCACCTCCGACATTGACGGTCAATTTGATCGAGCCGTCGGACAGCGGCTGTTCGTAGACCTCAAAGCCTTGGCGACGCGCTTCGATGTGCGTTTTCTCGACCGAGTACGCTTGGAAAAAGCGGTCGAGATGCACGCGGTCGCCCCAGCGTCCTTCAAAGTTGTCGAACAGCACTTGGCCGGTCTCGGTTTGGCAAACAACCGGATAGCGCCACTCAGGGAGTTGGACCGCCAAGCCCGACACGACTCCGGAAAAGAGTCGCGTCGAACCGGCGATCGGTTCAGGGAGATGCAAACGATGGCAAGCCGCTGACACGGCAGCCGGATCGCGCACCTCGGTTTTGATGGTGACGATGTGGGACAAGACGAAATCCTTTGTGTGGAGATTTGTGGTTCACGATTTCGCGGACAGCTACGGCGGGCCTTCCAGGCATTTCGGTTCATCGCTGTGCTCGATGCGCTGAGATATTTCGTGGAGATCAAATTGGAGCTTGGCAATCCTGCCGCCCAAGATGGCAGCCACTCTTGGCGTTACGCACTCATTCGACCGAAACGGCAGGCGCAAGTTGTGATCCCCTTTCATGCGGGCGAGCGACAGCAGAAGGTACTGCGTTGCAATCTCGTTCCCCTGTGGCCACTTTGCGCGACGCGACTTACCAAACTGGAAAATCAGACTTCGTTCCGCAAGGGCTTTCGCCCATTCCCACGCGGCTCGCCAGCACTCATCGAATTGCGTTGGTCGACTGCGAAAGTATCTCCACAAACATTGCTTCGTTCTCTTTGACAAGGGACTTGCGCGGCCAACCTGGGAGCGTTTTGTCTTCAGCCATCAGTTCGTCTGTAACCTCCTCTACGGTGAGACAGCTCGATCAGCGCCGTTGATAGGAGCGCCTCAGGCGGCCAAGTGAGGTGTGGTCTTGAGATCGGGATGCTGAAGTTCGATGGCCGGCGTGATCGTCTGGGAATCGGATTTCAGCCGGAGTGAAGAGCTGAGCGGTGTGTGTTCTCCGCCCACTTCGAGCACCAGCAGGTCTTCGAGTTCGCCGTCGGAGTCAGGCTTTGAGACTCCGGACAGCAACCAACCGCAGACACCCAGGCCCAGCGTGCAAGCCAGCAAAACCGCGCCGCCTTGAAACGCCGTGGCTAGCAATGGGACTCGCTCACGAGCGGTGGCGACGTCCTTGCGGTCGGTTTCGAGGGCATCTCGTTGGTGGCCGACCTCGATCCGTTCGGATTGCAGGTCGCAGTGCAGGACGGCGACTTCTTGCCGAGCCTGAGCATCGGCTTTGACGAGTTCCCGCGCGGCTTCAGAATTCTCGCGAGCCTGTTGTTGGAGTTGTTCGACTTGTTGTTGCTGCCAAGTCCGCAGCTTCTCTTCCTTGTCGCAACCCGTCAGGGCCAGCGCGAGGAGCAGCATCAGGAGGAGGATCAATGTGCGCATCGGAGAATCTCCGTTGATTGAGGATTCGGGAGAGCAGACGGCGGAGCGCTCGCTGCAATCGGACTTGGCGAACCAAGGCCATCAGTGCGAGCACCAGCGCCGTGGTGAGAATCGAAATCAGAAACAAAAGGTCCATCACAGTTCCTTTGGAGAGGACCGAAGACGAACGCGATCAAACGGCGATCTCGCGCCGTAGTGCTTCGACATCTGCCCGACGAAAGACCGACGCTCCTGCGCCGGGGTGGGTGCGTCGCGCATAGACCGGTTGAATGCGACCGGCGTTGATCCAACGATTGAGTGTCGTGCTGACAATCCCAAGTGTTGCCTGTAACTCGTCGGCCAAGCAGTACGATGTCCGAAATCGTTCGACCTCGGTGCTCATGACTCGCCAGACTCGGCCTTGTTTGGTGCCGGTCAGCAGCCCCGCCTCAATCCATTTGCGCAGGACCACGTCCTTGAGCGGGCGGCCGGGAATCAGCGTCTTGGCGAGGCGATTGAGCGGGTGGCCGCTCTGTTGGTCCAACGCTTCGCGCACCTGTGGGATGAGCTGACGTAAGTCTGCGCAACTTACAAAGAGTCCGCGCCATGTCGGTTGCTTTGGGTCGCGCCGCGCGGCCAGTTGACCAGCTTGCACAGCGGCGATGATCCTGGCCAAGGTGAGACCTTGTTGGCCGTAGGCACGGGTCGCGTCGCGAGTCGAAATCCAACCTCTTCGATCAGAATTTAACGATGGCAACTGCCTGTAAAGTTCGGCGAGTCGAGCCACTTCGTCGCAGGACACAGTCCATCCGACTTTGGTCCGAACGGCGTTTCGCACGGTGCCTGTATGGATTAGCTCCAGAACCGGGTGCCGCGAAATGCCGAGCGTTCTTGCGACATCATTTTTCGGGATCGCCGTTTGTTGGTCTCGTTCGAGTCGCTCGACTGACTCACGAGAGATAAGCCCGATGGAACGGCCGCGCCGACCGGCTGGGTGCAGTTGTCCATCGAGGACTCCGCGATTGACCAATTCGGCAATCGCACCGTGTCGCAGATGCAAGCGCTTGCTCGCGGCCGTCATGGTGAGCCAAGGTCGGTTCGAAATGGCTGTTTGTCGAGCACGACCATCTCGGAAAAGGCTGACCTTGCGATTGAGATGGCCGAGCGTGAAGTGAGCTGCAAGATACTCACGAAGTGCATCGGCCGGAGCCGAGTATCCGAACCGTTCGAGATGTTGGGAGTCTCGCAATAACAGTCCGAACGAACGGCCGACCCCCGTGCTGAGGGTGCTCCGTTTGGCGACGGTTTGGAACTCGTCCAGAAACCGATTCATCTCGGTGGGCCACGATTGCAGCATCAAACCGGCTGCGATCCACGCGACGGACTCGTCGCTGGTGGATGCTGGTAATTCGTGCGTCTCGCGCAAGCGACTAAGCCAAGACGGCGTTCGGATCGCTGCCGAGGCAAGTCGTTCGAGCCACCAGAATCCGGCGGCATCGGGAAGGTCGGACGTGAGCGGCCGATTCTGAAGGACCGCCATCTCAAGGTTGCCGAGCGCAGAAAGCATCTCGCCGTTTTTGATTCGATGGACTGAGCTGATGAGGTCGCATCCACGGTGGCAACGAGCCATGTCGAGTTGATTGGCACGGAGCCTTTCGCCGCAGTAGGGACAGGCTTCGATCAATACGCAGCCGTGGCGCGTGCAAATCGGCAGTCCTCGAAATGACCAGAGAAGTCGCTCGTAAGCAGGCGGTTCAGCGAGGCACAGTGGGCAAACATGCGTCGTGGCCGACGTGAAGAACCGTAAGGTTGTCTTGGAGTCGCAGACATCCAAGTGAGTCTCGCCGAGCGGGACGAGCATCAGTCGCTGGGCAAAGTGGTGGACGGTCAGATCGAGAAGTTGATCCCCATCTTGGTCAAAGAGTTGGGACAGTGCGTTGAGCGGCGGACCACGACTCAGATGATCCAGATGCGGAGGGAACGAGACACCGGCCACGGACAGGAGCTGCGAAGTGCGGTCGTAGCCCATCGCGAGGGCGTGACGCCGGATCAGGCTGCACAGCGATTCGCCTGGTTGTGCTCGTTCCCGCGCGGGCAAGTGATGCAGGTCAGACATGATCAAACTCCCAAGAGGTCGTTCGCGGTGGCAGGATGCTTGCGCGCCCGAGCGGCTCGCGGGGTTAGGCCGACGCCCGGCATTCGCGTCTCATCCGCTGGCTGCACTCGATCAAGTGCCGAGCGGTCGAGATCACCAATGAAGGGATTGGATTGCTCGGCCAGCACGCGCTGCTGAGACAGTCTGCGTTCAAAGACGCGGGCAAAGTCGGCAATCTCGATCTGTTCGTTGCCGCGCTGAATGGCTTCGGCAAATGCTCCACGGACTAAAGTCATCAAATAATCGGGCACGCCACGACAAGCGAGAAAACATCGGCCAGCAAGGTCGGCGTCGGAGAGATTCGACAGTTCCGCCAGCGGCAATGTTTGGTCGAGCTTCTTGAGCATTCCGCAGAACTCTTGCCGTCCTGGCGTCGTTCGCCAGGTGAAACAGCGGAGCGTGAGCCGCTCTTTGAATCGCCGTTCCGTGTGTTCAGCCCGCAGAACGTGTTCAGCTTCGGGCATCCCACAGACAACGACCGGAATCCGCGTGTTGACGATCAACACCTTGAGCCACTGAGCGGCTTTGGTCATGACCTTCGCGCGGTCCATGTCGAACAGATGGTGGAACTCGTCGAGAACGATGAGTTCGACTCCACAGCGTTGCAGGAGTTTGGTCGCGCGACTGGTCAGAGTTTGGACTGTGCCGCTTGACCATGCGGGATCGCCAAGGGCGAGCAAGATGTCGGCCGCGATCCCTTTTGGTCGAGCGTCTGGTTGCAACGTGACTTTGAGAACCGGTTGTTTTGTCGCGGTATCGGTTTCAATTGGTGGATGCAGCTTGAGGTAATGATCGACAACGCTGGTCTTGCCGACTCCAGAGGCTCCGAGGATTGCACCGCAGGCCGGTTCACCGACTTGAGCTTTGGATTGGTGGCAGCGTTTGAGCAATTCAACGGCGTCGCGGAATCGTGGGTGCAAAACGATCAACTTGTGAGCGACGTCGAGCCGTTCAGCAGGCGGGACATTCCGCCACGCACGACGATCAGGTCCGATGTTGGGTGGGCCAGTGGAAGAGGGCATGGGAATCTCCTGGTTGTCTTGTGAGTCAGGAAAGTGGGATCAAGAGGGGCAGTCACACCGCGACGTCCCAGCTATCGACATCGACCTCGTCAGGTGAAGGTTGATCGGTTGCGGACTGCGTGATGTGGAGTGGATGCTCTAGCGACTGACGGTCATCGTTGTGGGCCGGCATTTCGGCAGAAGTGGCGTCAACAAGATCAGAGACCGCGTCTGACGAAAGTTCGTTGGCGAGATCGTTGTCACCCAGCGAATTCGACTGAAAGTCCCCCAGGAATCGAGCTGCGCGAACGCGACGCTTTTTGGATCGTTTGCTGACCGCCTGCTCCACGAGATCGCGAATGGAATTTCTGGCGACCGCCAGCGACAGAACCTGTTCAGGCTCGTCGAACTTTTCTCGGACGGCGCGGCGGATCACTCGCCATTGGTACTCGGTCATCCCGACGACGGCGGAATCGACGGCGGTCGCTTTGAGGTAGCGGCGGTCGATCGGATTCAGCACCCAAATGGAACCGAGATCCCACGGGTTGTAGCGCACGGTCAGGCGATCCGAGTTGATGTTGTTGGCCACCAAGTCGGCGCGCAGAGCCATCAACTCGTTGCTGGTGTAGAACATGCCCGACAACTCGATGCCGCGCGCGGAGAGCGAGCGTTCGACGGTCTTGCTGAGCAATACGAGCAGTTCATCGGGTGAGGTCGGTATCGCCGGCGGAAATTCGGCGGCACTCTCTTGCCACATCGCCAGACGCGACTTCGTGGCAGTGGGGTGCCGCTGTTGCGAATGCACGTCGATCAGATGGAGATGGATGATTTCGACCAGCGTTGCATACGGCAACAACGGACCATCGTCCGGATCGTAGTCGGCGCGACGCTCCCAAGATCGGAATGTCCGACCGGGAAGCGACGAGAGCAACTGGTCGTTGAGCGAATCAAAAAATGACTCGACGGTCCCTTTGAAGTTCGGCGTGCGAGGCGGCATGAAATCGAGTTCGATGCCAAGCTGAAACGCCGCGTTTTCCAAGTCCTTGCTGGTGAGGTCTGTACCTCGATCACAAACGAGTTTCTCAGGGATGCCGAAACACGGCCAATCGGTCGTGATGCTGGGATATCGTTCGCGAACATAGGTCTTCGGCAGGATGGCGTGTCGCAGAGCCTCCATGATGACTGCGTAAGAAGGTGGCTCAAACCCAATACAGAAGCCAACGATCATCCGGCTGTAATAATCGACGAGCACCGTCAGCCACGGTTGCCCCAGCGGTCCCGCTTCGGTGCCGACGACGATTTTCAGCGGCGTGTGGTCGATCTCGACCCGTTCCAGAATGCGAGTTGCCATCCGCTGTGGCGACGTTGGTGAATGCCGTCGGTCGGCGATGTGCCGGCCCCAGCGAGCACGATCAACTTCCCACGGATCGAGTCGACCGATCCGTCGCGAGATGGATCTCGCCAGTGCGAACTTTCGCGGTATCGGGACCGCATGAGTTGCCGGCAAGCGTGCGTTGTGCCGCTGAAGGTCTTCGATCACTCGCCGCACGACGGCCGAGATCGGCCGCCGTGCCATTGCGAGATACACGTTGTTGATGGCGAGATCGACGAGTTGTCCGATGATCGGAAAGCGCTTGAGAAGACCATGCGGTCGAGAATGACCGCGCCCACCTCGTTCGTGAGTTTTGGGAAGCAGTGCGAGGCGGTCTTTGTGGCCTTGTTGCCAGCAAGCGAAGAGCCGACGCAGAGTTCGAATCGAATAGGGAAGTTCTGCTTCGGCGAGTTCATTCGCTCTGGTTTGGAACTCATCAGCGGTGGGCTTTCGGCCGAGTTGAGTCAGTGGTTCAATCGCTTGCCAGCGGCGTTCAAGTTGCTGCCGTTCGTCATCGGTGAGATCGTGAACGGTCGTCGGCAACGAGGATTGTGGCAGCTCTGAAACCGAGGTCGCTGATTCATTCTCTGACGTCGTGCGAGCATCCGTGACCAACGCAGTATTGTTCGAGGAATGTGAATCATTCGCAAAGCGAAGCTCGCCAGAGGTGAAGCGCGAAAGGATTTGTGATGTGGAGACGGCTTGCTCGACATGGAATTTCACATCGAGCGTGACGAACTGGTCGGGACCAATTTGGCGGACGATGCGGAAAGCCCGTCCGTCGAGGAGCCACTCGGTCCCCACACCGAGTCGAATGGTTCCCATGAGATGGACCCTCCGGGGTAAAGGACAGAGGTTTCGGAAATCGGTTCGGACATAAGTTCGACACCGAGTTGTCCGCTGGCGATGAGGTGCAGCAATGCGGTGCGTGCGTCGGTGTGGTTCGCGGATTTCGAGGCTTGAAGAAGGACGTCCCCGAACGTGGATGCTCCAGCGGTCACAGACTCTTTGACCGTTGCGAGTACCGCCGGCTCGGCGATCAGTCGCCGATAGCGGCTTAGCAATCGCAGGTTGGAGATCAGCGATCCACGACGAAGATCAACTTCGGTGACGACATGAAACGTCCAGCCCTGCTTCTCTGCGAATGTCCGTGCGACGTGCAGTTTGCGCTGCACGTCCGGTCGAACCAGTTTTCTTGAAGGTTTGACTTCGACGAGGCGCTTCCGAGCATTTGTCATTGTCACGAGGAAGTCAGGAACGATGTACGAACAATGGCAGCCCTTCCTTTGTGCCGGTGTCGGAGATCCCTCAAGCAGGCAGATCTCCGACGAACCGGTGTTGCAGCTCCACGAATAGTGAATCTTCAATGGCTGCTCATGAATCCCTGCCACGAGCGGGCAGTTCGCCAAGATCACCGCTGCCACAGCTTCGAGTTGTCCCTGGCAGCGAATCGATCGCCCACCTTTGGGGAACGGAACCAAAACAAATGAGCCGGGTGTCCGACGGCGAAGTCGAAATGTCGAGACGGAATAGCTCTCGGCTTCGACGGGGCGAGTTGAAACCGATTTAGTTGTCATGAAAACACAATCCTCCGAGAGCGGTATGTCACGCCGCACGACCGGCGCGTGGCGTTGTGGTTCGGCGAGGGGTTGATTTGGTCGGCGACTCTTTGACGACGACGGCCGGTTTACTGCGCTGACGAGAAGTCAGCTTCTGGTTCACCAAGTCCGTCAGTTTCTGGTCGAAATCATCTCGCAAGTCCGACCAATCAAATGGCAGCCGCAGCTCGGCGAGTGAGGCGGACAGGCGTTCGACATCTGCGAGCGCCGGTGGTTTAGGAGCGACGAACGCGGGACAAGCTCGCCACTGCGCCGGCCAGTGCAGAACGTGGAGCACCAAGCGTTGATCCGCGACGCGCAGCCCGACGAGTTGTTTCCGATCCGACATCACCATGTGCCCGACGCCCCATTCGTCCGCTCGTGCCAATGCGGCGACCACCAGTTGATAGGCGTCCGCCGCCGCAGCGTGGGCCGGAATCAAGTTGAGCGTTCGCCCGGAGGCCAGCGAAACATCGACTCGGCGGGCAGGCAACAATTGCTTGACGTGGATGACTTGGTCATCGGCAGGCTTGATTTGGTTCAAGTCTTCGTCGGTGAGCACGATGTCATCATCGGGCGCGAACTCGAACGCTTTGACAATCTGCTCTGACGAAAGTTCGCCGTGTTTCGGACATTTGCGTGGCTGCTGAATACGGCTGCCGCATCCCGCATGGACCAAGTGCAACGGGCTATCGCGCTGAGTGACAGCGGCTGAGTAGCCTTTGACCGGAACACTGATCGCACCAAGCTTCAGCAATCCCGACCAACTGCTCCGACTCGCTGGAGGCACGAACGAGGGATTCTTGACGACAACTTCTGGTGACGCCGAGGATGTTTTCGGGCGCTTTGCGCAGGCTGTGGGCATGACATGTCCTTATCTGTGAAAAGAGAAACCACCCCTGGCGGTCCTCCATGACTGCCAGAGGGCGGGGGTTCGAGAGGATTCAGACTGGTTGGACTCAATCTTCGACAGGGGCAATCGCCATTGCGTCGCGTTGGAGTTGCGTCGGTTCGTCTCCGAGCAACTCGGCGACTTT
>CAMAWN010000140.1 GCA_945861865.1 Candidatus Kuenenia stuttgartensis
CCGACACCGGCGCTCAGCACCAGTCGGTCCTCACGTCAGTCCTCCTCACCTGCGAGCAACTCCTCCGAGATCCCCTCGACTTCCTCGCACAAACACGACGAACCGCTCAACCAATCCCTTTGTTCGCTCCGACGCGGTAAACAATCACATGCAGTGTTGGTCCCTACTTCCGCTGTGGTCACATTGTCCGTTGACCCGACAGCTGGCACGCCACTGGTCTCTGGTCCTCTGGACAACTTTCTGGAGGTGATTTTCCTCTCGTTGAGTTCTGCCAGCGAAATCTGGTCTGTGTTGTCGTCGATTCCCAGCGCCAATCCAACAAAGGCAGAGTCGGTGCTTGTCGCGGTTCCAGCCGAAGACCATCAGCAAGAGATGGTGGCATCATGTCTCTAGCAGCCCGTTGAATTTTGCGATCCCTTCTTTGCCATGCGAGCGTCTGGCGCTAATCTTCGTTTGTGGGTGGCTGTCACGGAGACATGACGCTGGTGATGGGACGTTGGGCAGTCGAACGGCAGCGGGAGTTGTTTGTCGCGACGGATCGATCGGCGAAGGCTCCGCGGCATGTGTTTTATGAACGATTGAACTCGCTGCTGCGGGAGGCGGGGTTTGATCGCTGGGTTGAGGGGTTGTGCGAGGAGTTTTATTCCGAGCGTGGACGTGGCTCGATTCCGCCGGGTCGGTACTTTCGGAGGCTATTCACCGGTTACTTCGAGGGGATTGATTCGCAGCGTGGGATCGCCTGGCGGTGCGACGACAGTTTGTCGTTGAAGGTGTTCCTGGGTTTGGAACCGTTTGACGCGGCCCTGGATCATTCCCGCCTGACGAAGATCGGCGATCGCTTGCCGACGGAAGTTGACGGAAGTGATTCTCGCGGCGGAGATCGACGCGGCGAATCAAGCGGATTCGGCGACGATCAAAGACACGCTGAGCTTGGCCGGCGGCCACGTGGTCGAGGTCACGCACGGCGCGTCACCGATCGAAGAGGCGGTCGCCGACAAGGGCTATCACAAAGCCGAGACGCTGGCTCGCCTGACGGATCACAGCGACTCGCACCGCCACACGGAACACTCTGCCTCGGCAACGAACCTGGGTCTGCGAACCGACATCGCCGAACCGGACGCGAAGCACAACCGTCGTTGGACCGACAAGCCTCCCGAATGGGAAGCGGCGTATCGCGGCAACCGCCGCCGCATTCAGGGCTCACGCGGCAAATCGTGGCAACGCCGCCGCAGCGAAGTGGTCGAACGCAGCTTCGCTCACGTCTGCGAAACCGGCGGAGCCCGACGCACCTGGCTGCGAGGTCTGACCAAAGTCACCAAGCGTTATCAACTACAAACCGTCGCCTACAACCTGGGCCTGATCCTGCGACAACGTCTGGGTGCCGCCAAACCGCGGGCCTTCGCGGCGTTCTGTTCGCTCGCCCCAGCCCAGATGAGACGTCTTCACGCCTCACTCCGACCGTGGTCCGTGCCGCGTCACCTCTGGGGCACCGAATTCCGTCAGCAACTCCAAAGACCAGCAACCTTGGCAACTTAAACTTCACGACCACAACAACACACGCCTCGATTCACAATTTTCAACGGGCTGCTACAGGGCTTTTTGTCGGAGGTCATTCCTCAACCCAGGGCGATGCTCCCGTTGTTCACTTGCCCTGGGCTATTTTGTTGCTGTCCTTCGGGGCGGAACCGCAATGTCTCCACACCAAACTTTTCGCGGCGGGCTGGGTTTGAAATCAGCCTCACGAATCCTTGTGATCAAACACGAACTTGCCTTCTTTCACATCGACCACGATTTTGCAGTCCGGCGGTAGCTTGCCCGACAGCAGCTTGTTGGCGAGTTCGTTTTGCAAACGCTGTTGAATGACGCGCTTCAACGGCCGAGCACCGTACGCCGGGTCGTAACCTTCTTCGCCGAGTTGATCCTTCGCGGCGTCAGTGATCTCGAATCCGAAACCGTTCTCATCGAGTTGCTTCGCCAAGCGGCGGAGTTGCAGGTCGACGATCTGGCGAATCTCGGCTCGGCCGAGCGGATGGAAGACGATGACTTCATCGACACGGTTGAGAAACTCCGGCAGGAACTCGCGGCGGAGAGCGTCCAGCACGCGGCGGTTGATCTCCTTGTTCAGCCCCTCTCCGCTCAGCGCACGCCCTTCCGCCAATTCCATGATCGACTGGCTGCCGATATTCGACGTCATCACAACGATGGTGTTCGTGAAGTCGACCGTGCGGCCGTGGCCGTCGGTCAGGCGGCCGTCGTCGAGCAATTGCAGCAGAATGTTAAACACGTCCCGGTGCGCCTTCTCGATCTCGTCGAGCAGCAGCACGCAATACGGATGCCGCCGAACCGCTTCGGTGAGTCGGCCCCCCTCTTCGTAGCCGACATAACCCGGAGGCGCGCCGATCAACCGCGCGACCGAGTGTTTCTCCATGAACTCGCTCATGTCGACGCGGACCATCGCGTGTTCGTCGTCGAACAGGAATGCGGCGAGCGCCTTGCACAACTCCGTTTTGCCGACGCCGGTCGGACCGAGAAAGATGAACGAACCGATTGGGCGATTGCGATCTTGCAGGCCAGAGCGCGATCGCCGCACCGCGTTTGACACCGCCACGACCGCTTCGTGCTGGTTGATCATGCGGTCGTGAATCGCGTCTTCCATTTTGAGCAGCTTGTCCCGCTCGCTCTGCAACATGCGGGCGACCGGGATGCCGGTCCACAGGCTGACGACTTTGGCGATGTCTTCGTCGGTGACTTCCTCGCGGAGCAGCCGTTCCCCCTTGGCGTTGCTGGTCTCGGCCGAACGTTGTTCCAACTCCTTCAACTCCACTTCGGATTTTTGCAGGTCTTGTTCGGCTTTGTAGGCCGCGATGAAGTCTTCGTTCGCGTTCGTCCGCTGAGCCTGCGCGAACGCTTGCTCGCGCTGCGTGCGAAGCCGCTCAATTTGTTCCTTGAGTGGGCGGAGTCGGGACAGTGCGTCCTTCTCCGCCTGCCACCGAGCCTTCAATTGATTGACCGATTCCTCACGATCGGCGATCGCTCGCCGCAGGTCGTCGAGCCGTTCGCGGCTATCGGGACTTTTCTCGGTCGCCAGCGCGGTCGCTTCGATCTGCATCCGCGTGAGCTGCCGAGTGGCCTCGTCGATCTCGGCCGGCATCGAGTCGATTTCCATGCGCAGTCGCGAGGCGGCTTCGTCCACAAGGTCAATCGCTTTGTCTGGCAGGAAGCGATCGTTGATGTACCGATCCGAGAGCGTCGCGGCCGCGATCAGCGAATCGTCGGTGATGCGGACGCCGTGATGCGATTCATACCGCTCCTTCAGCCCGCGCAGGATCGAGATCGTGTCCTCGACGTTCGGCTCTTGCACGACCACTGGTTGGAAGCGACGTTCGAGCGCCGCGTCTTTTTCGATGTGCTTGCGGTACTCGTCGAGCGTCGTCGCCCCGACACAATGCAACTCTCCACGAGCCAGTGCGGGCTTCAACAGATTGCTCGCGTCCATCGCCCCCGCAGCCGCACCCGCTCCGACGACCGTATGCAATTCGTCGATGAACAGCACGACGCGACCTTCGGCCGATTGCACTTCCTTCAGCACGGCCTTCAACCGATCCTCGAAGTCGCCGCGATATTTCGCTCCGGCAATCAACGCACCCATGTCGAGCGCGACAACTCGCTTATCCTTCAAATTCTGCGGCACATCGCCCGTCACGATGCGATGCGCGAGGCCCTCGACAATCGCCGTCTTGCCAACACCCGGTTCGCCAATCAGTACCGGATTGTTCTTCCGCCGCCGCGACAGCACTTGAATCACGCGGCGAATCTCTGTGTCGCGACCGATCACCGGATCGATCTTCCCCTGCCGCGCGAGTTCCACCAGATCCTTGCCGTACTTTTCGAGGGCTTGGTATTTGTCCTCTGGTGATTGATCGGTGACTTGCTGACTGCCGCGCACGACTCGCAGCGCGTTGAGGATGTCCTTCTCTTCGATGGCGTTCAGAGCGAGCAACCGCTTGGCCGCGTCCTCGACCTTCGTCAGTCCCAGCAACAAGTGCTCGGTCGAGACGAACTGATCCTTCATCTGATCGGCAGCCTGAGTCGCCGCATCGAAGACTTGCATGACCTCGCGACCGGCTCCGACCTGACCGCCGCCACCGCCAGATACCTTCGGCAGTCGATTCAATTCGGCTGCGACCACCGACTCCAACTGCGGAATCTTCACGCCGATCTTTTGCAGCAACGGCCGCACGATCCCCAGCTCTTCCGTCAGCAGGGCTTTGAGCAGATGCAACGGCAGCAACTGCTGATGGCCGAGATTCTCGGCCTCAGACTGAGCCTGCTGCACCGCCTCTTGCGACTTGACCGTGAGCTTGTCGAACCGAAACGCCATGATGAAGCCTCTTCTTGCTGCCAAGTTCAGCGTCGCCAGCACGCCCACCTTGGCAGCCGAATTGACAGTCGCCGCCCGAGAAGGCAAACGGTAGACCAGTCGCGGAAGTTTTTTGTGCCGCCAACCGTAGTTCGGACGCCTACGTCCGAACTGCAGGCTGACCGGACGTAGGATATCAGCGACATCATTTCGGAGCGGCCTTGGCCTTCCAGGTGCCGAGCGGCAGGACGTTGGCACGCTTGGCCCATTCGTCCCACTTGGCGGCAAGACGCTCCACTCGTTCCGCCTGCGCGGCGGCGAGATCATGCTGTTCGGTGCGGTCGGCGGCGAGGTCGTACAATTCCCACGGCTGGTCTTCCTTCGCGACGAGCTTCCACGAGCCTTCGCGGATCGCGCGGTTCCCTTCGTGCTCCCAATAGATTGCATCGCGTGGGATGAGCTTCTTCTCGAATGCCGGAGCGAGGCTGCGGCCTTCGAGCGGATGAATTGATTCGGATCGCAGCGTCGGCGGATACGTCGCGCCAGACAAGTCCACACACGTCGCCATGATGTCGATCAAGTGTCCCGGCTGTGATTCCAGTTCTCCGCGGCGCGCGATGCCGCTCGGCCAGTGAGCGATCAGCGGCGTCGAGATGCCCCCTTCGTGGACGAAGTGCTTGTACTCGCGGAACGGCGTGTTCGAGACGTTCGCCCAATTCAACCCGTAGGCGATGTAGGTGTCTTCGGGACCGGGCAGCACGTTCGGGCCTTGCAGAGTCGGCACTCCTGCGCGGTTCTGCTTCGGGATGACATCGAGCCGAATCGCATTGGCCGCGATCGGTGGCAGCGTCGGTTTGTCCGGACGAGTCATCTGACCCTGCCGACCGATCACCTCTTGGCAACCGCCGTTGTCTTGCAGGAACAGGATCAGCGTGTTGTCGAGCTTCCCGCGCCGCGACAACTCCGCCACGAAGCGGCCGATGTTCTGATCCATGCGATCGATCATCGCGGCGTAAACTTCCATGCAGCGAATCTCCCAGGCGCGACGTGGCTCGTTGTCGGACAACGTCGACCAGTTGCCGACGGTCGGTGCTGGAGTCCATCCAGTCGACATCAGCCCCAGCTCGCGCAGCCGCTTCAGCCGAGCCTGCCGGATCGCGTCATACCCAGCGTCATACGCGCCGCGATATTTGGCGATGTCAACTTCCAGTGCGTGCATCGGCCAATGTGCCGCCGTGTAAGCCATGTAGAGCAAGAAAGGTTTATCGGCCTGCTTGTCGCAGTGCTCGCCGACGAAGCGAATCGCGTGATCGGTGATTGCGTCGGTGTAGTAGAACTGCTTCGGCTGATATTCGGGGTCCGCGAATGGCGAAAGGTTCGTATTATCGCGAGTCAGCGTCCCCGGATCGTAAAAGCTGCCGGCTCCGGTGATCGTCCCGTAGAAGCGATCAAACCCGCGCTGCAACGGCCAATTGTGCTTCGGCCCGTCCGGTTGAATGTGTCGCGTGACGTGCCACTTGCCGACCGCATACGTCCCGTAGCCCTCCGGCTTGAGCACCTCGGCGAACGTCGCACATTGCCGATTGAGGTCTCCGCGATAACCGTTGTGCCCGCGGTCCTCCATCATGTGCCCGATGCCCGCCTGATGCGGATACAACCCGGTGAGCAACGCCGCTCGCGTCGGACAACACCGCGCGGTGTTGTAGAACTGCGTGAACCGCAACCCACCCGCCGCCAGCTTGTCGAGATGCGGCGTCTTGATCTCACCGCCATAACAGCCGAGGTCCGAATAGCCCATGTCGTCCGACATGATGACGACGATGTTCGGGCGAGCCGGCTTGTCGTTGCCAAGCGACTCTGAAATGACTGAAGAGAACAACAAAACCGCGACAATGATTCCCGAAAAACGGCTCGATGGCATGATTGACCCCTCGACGAAACGAGTGCATGACCAACAGCACTGTCTCTCATTTCGCGGAACATCGCCATCAAGCGGTTGTCACGGCAGGTTGCCGACCTTGTCGATCCGAATGAGATTCCTGCGGACATCAAACCCGAGGCGTTCTGCCGTCGATTGCGTTGATTCGGCACCTCGCCGAATGTGTTCGTAGATTGTATCTGCAACCAACGACTGTTCGACGAGGCGGCGGGAATGGTATGTTCCCTTCACCCTGGAGTGCGATGGCTCGACACCGCACACCATCCGACTGCGCGCGACCTGACCAGAGGCCATTCGAGCAGCGCAACCTTGACGGCTGCGTCATTGATGAATCGAGAGCGTGACACGAAATGAATGGAGGGCGGTGTCAATCCATCGCACTCCAAGGGAGAAGTCTCATGCGACAACGAATCGTGATCTTGGTGGCGGCGTTGGCGGTGCTCTGTCTGGGCCGTCCGGCGGAGGCGGTGAAGAAGAAGAAAGACCCGAAGATTGTGGCGGCGGTCTCGCGAGCGTTGGACTACCTCGCGCGCGAACAACGCCGACAAGGCTATTGGGAAGCGAATCAAAGTCAGTACCGCGTGGCCATGACCGCTCTGGCCGGCAATGCGATGTTGGCGGAAGGCTCGACCACGACGCGCGGGAAGTACTCCAAGAACATTCGGCTGGCGGTCGATTATCTGCTCGACATGGCTCAGCCGTCGGGACTGATCGGTTTCAAGGACGACTACCACTACACCTACGGGCACGGCTTCTCGATGCTGTTTCTCTCGCAGGTCTTCGGCGAGGAAGAAGACGCCGAGCGCCGCGCCGATTTGAAGCGTGTGCTCATTAAGGCCGTCGAATTTTCCGCGCAGGCTCAGACCGAGCGTGGCGGCTGGGGCTATGTCTCTGCGAAGGATCAGCCGAACTTCGACGAAGGCTCAACGTGCATCACTCAGGTGCAAGGACTGCGGGCTTGCCGCAACGCTGGCATCCCAGTCCCAAAGGAGATCATCGAGAAGGCGAAAAAATACATCCAAGACTGCACGACGCCAGAAGGGGGAGTGCAGTACAGCATTCGCGGCGGTGGCGCTCGGCCGCCGATCACGGCCGCGGCTTGTGCGGCGATGTTCAACGCCGGCGAGTACGGCGAGTCGGATCACGTTAAGAAGATGCTGGAGTTCTGCAAACAAAACGTCTGGCCGGGTAAGGCGGGGAGCAACCAGCTCTTCGGACATTGGCACTACGCCCACTACTACTACGCTCAGGTCGTCTACCGGCTCGGCGACGAAGAGTGGAACAAGTACTTCGCCGACATCAGCAAAGAGATTCTCAGCAAGCAGTCGGCGAACGGAGCTTGGAAGGACGGCCACGTCGGCGAGGTCTACAACACCGCGATGAACTCCACAATTTTGCAACTCGATAACGGCTTCCTGCCGATCTACCAGCGCTGAGATTTTCTGCGGCATGATCCCTCCGAACTGGATCGGAGCACGCGGCTCAGGCGAGTGGCGTGCCACTTCAACACGAGAGCCTGCCTCGCGCACCTCCGGTGAAATTCCGGCACGCCGTCGGAGACCGCTCATGGGCTGGTCGCGACGACATCGGCGGGGCGGCGGCTGCGCCACAGTGCCAGTGAGCGGCCGGCGTGACTGAGGAACGTGTAATAGCGTTGAACTTCGGCGTCGCTGAGGCCGTCGATGGATTTAACGAGCCATTGAGATGCTCGAATCAGGTTTTCAGCGGGCGGCAAGACCTCAGTCGGCGCGAACGCCAACCACTCCAGCGTGTGTCCCGTAACCAACAGACGATCGGCGAGTGATCCGAGCGGGCCAACGACGTTCTCTGACTGAGGTCCATCCCACTCAGCACCGGGCCAGCGACCGTCCCAAAAGCCATCGGCATGTTGCGACTTCACGAGCCGATCGGTGGCGTCTCGCAGATGAGCTAGGATCTTCTGTCGGCTGTCTGGGCTCAGCCAGCCAAACTCTTCGTCAGCGAGTAGCATCAGCGCTAATGCGTGGAGGCGGTGTTCTCCGTAGCAGACCCCTTGAGCCAGACGTTGTCGCATCAAACGCTCGGCCAGCAAGTCCCAGGTGACGCGCTGCCCTTCGGTCGTGAACCAACTTGGGACATGCGGCAAATAGTGCAAGAAGACCAGCGTGGACCATTCGTACTCCACTTGATTCAGGCTGAACTCGCGAAACGCTTGATCGAACGCCGCTCGCAACGGCATCTCACCCAGCGGCGTGAGCACCGGATAATCGAGTGGAGTGCCAACTTCCGCCAGCGCGGCCAGCGTGTGATCGACGTGACTGGCGGTCGCGTCGCCGGCCTTGGTCCGAAACGACAACAACTCGGACTCGTCCCTCGTCTGCGGGAGCAGGAACGGCTTCGTCTTGGTTCCCCACGCGGCGGCGAACGTCCGATGATCCAGCAACAGTCGACGCAATTCCTCCCCTGACGAGACATCCGCATCGTCGAACCGCGCCTCGACACCCCAAAACCGGAGGGCATGATCGACGTGGTTGATCTGCGGCTTGCCTCCGCGCAGCCGCGGCCGCAGTTTTGTGAGCACGCGCTGGAGTTGCTCATCATCCACCACATCCGGTCGATCATATCTCGGTTCGATCAGGCGCGGTTGAAGCTGGGGCTGCGGCGGTATTTTCTCCGCCTGGATGACTTGAAAACGGTACATGCCCCAAGCCAACGTCACCCCCGCGACAAGCATCTGCATGACCAGCGTCACTCCGATGGTGACACTGCGATGGGAACGAGCAGGTGTGATGATTTTCGTCATTGAGGAACTTCCCATGTGTCAAAACCGCGGCTCACTCCCAGCACACCAAACCGTCTGAGCTGACAGGCAATCCCCGTTCGAACCCGACTTCCAACACTGGACTCACCGCAGAGTCAGCGTCTGTTCGCCTTGGTCATCGTGTTCGTCGGCAGGTTTCATCGCACGCTTGCGGACTGCGACGATGCCGACGTCATCGTCAAAGACGGTCTCCCAGGCTGGCATGCGGGCCAGCTTTTCGACGAGTCCCTTTTGCAGTTTCTTGCACACCACCAGAGTGTTGACGCGGTATTGATCCAACAGCCGATCCGTCGCCGGCTGGGCGTTGTTGATGCTGAGATAATCTTTCCACACGCGGCTGGGCACGAGATGCACCGAGTTCGTGGTGATCATCACTTGCAATTGGGGCGGACCTTGCCAAACCAGCCAGTCACCCCACCATTGCGGGCCACAAACTAAGCCTCGCGGAGGGTGTTCGCGGAGGTACTTCGTCACACCCAGCGGAGTGTCCTTGCTATAGAGCAGTCGTTCGGGGCGAGCCTCTCCGCCCATAAACACTCGACTCACCGGCGAGAAACAGAGCGTCACCCAAGCCAACAACCCGATCACTGCCGTCCAACGGAACGACCGCAATTGCAACATTGGAAACAACTCGCGGCGGAACCGATCAAACTCGCAACGAGCCAAAACGTCACCGAGATGCGGTGCCAGTACCCACATCACGACCGGAGCGTACCACGCGACCATGCGGACTCGCACCGAGATCGCTACCGCGAACAGAGCCAGTGCGAACACATCACCGACCGAGACCGCTGCGCGGCTGTGCCGCAGGAGCACGACCAACAACACCCACGACGCACCCACGGTGATGCCTTCGACCGAAACCATCTTGAGCGGATACCACTCGATGATGTCTTTCAAATTCGGATGATTCGGAAAGATCAGAGTGTGAATCAAGAGGTCGATGCCGTAGGGATTGCAGCACATTCCCAGGACCGAGACCTGCGTGGCCGTGAGCCAGAACTGCCAATCCGCATCCTGCCACAACGCGGCGAATTGTCGCTCGCACCAGAGCACTTCGACCGAACGCCCCGCCAGGTAACATGCCAGCAGCGCCACTCCGACGATTGCCGATCCGTGCAGGTTTGCCCACGCCACAAAGAGAATTCCGATTCCCGCGTGCGTCCACAGTCGCGACGGTGGCGTGCTCTCCTGATCCTGCTGCCGGACAAGTTCCCCACGCCGGGCAAGCAGCCAGAGCAACATCGCGAAGCACAGCAATCCAAAAATCTCCGGCCGAATGATCGAATGCCGACCCCAAGCCACCATCCACGCACCAAAGGCACCGATCAAAGCCGCTGCGGCGTGACGGTTCCGAAACCAGTACGCTCTCGCCAGAACGATGTAGGTCACCCAAACGGTGATCGCAAACAAGTGGCTCAGCCATTCGTGGTTCCCCGCTCGAACGGCCAGTGCCAGGATCGTCTGCCCCAACCACGCCGTCGCGATGACAGGCACTCCGGACGCTAATGGGACGAACGGCTCCTCCGTCGGCAACTGGCGATGCTGCAAGATCCACTCTCCGTAGGCGACATGGCCCCAAATGTCGGAATGAAACAGATGCAGGTAATTGTGATACATGAAGAACAACGCCACTCCGACCGCCGCCACGAAGTGCCATCCATTCAGCGCCCACGACGCCGGCAACTTCGACGTCAGCACCTGCGAAAGCTCATCGTCCGAGAGACCGGTCCGAGTGTTGGTGTCCAGATTGTCCATGAGTTGCAGCCGCCAGATTCAATGTGTGCTGACACAAACGACGAGACTTACGCTTCCACGAGGTCTTGTGCCGGAAAGCGAACGGCGTCCGAGCCGTCCACGGCGACATTCACGGTGCGATCGACGATGTACGTCGGCCGCGACCGGACTTGATCGAAGATGCGAATCACATATTCGCCGAGCACAGCGATCCCCAGCGCGTTCAAAGTTCCGAAGAACGAAGCCGTCAGCAGTCCTGATGTCCAGCCGGGAATGGCCATGCCGGTCCAAACTTTGTGGTACAGCGTGAAGCCGATGACTCCGAGGCACACCACGCACGATAAGACGGCCACTCCGTAGAACGCTCCCAGCGGAACTGCTGAGAATGAAAACACCGCCGTCTTGGCCAATTGCACCAACTGCCAGAATGAAACTCGCGGATGCTCATCATGACGTGCAGCGCGCTCGACTGGCTCGCCGCATTGACGGAATCCGACCCAGTGCCGCAGGCCGGGATAAAACCGCGAGGCCTCCGGCAGGTTCAACAACTCGTTGACCACGCGCCGATCGATCAATCCGAAGTTCCCAGCGTCCACTGGAATGGGAGTGGACGAGATGCTCTGCAGCACTCGGTAGAAGGTGCGAAACATCAACCGTTTGACAGCGCTCTCTTTGCGTTTCAGACGAATCGCGTAGACGACCTCAAATCCTGCCTCCCACTTCGCCAGGAAGCGGGGGATCGCCTGCGGGTCATCTTGGAGATCGGAGTCCATCACCACCACCGCGTTACCACTCGCGGCAGCCAATCCCGCTTGGAGAGCGGCTTGTTGCCCAAAGTTCCGCGACAAGTGGATGACATGCACGCGTGAGTTCACTGCGGCAATTTCATCGAGCAGTTCGGCACTACCATCGGACGAGCCGTCATTAACGTAAACGATCTCGTATTCGTAGGCCGATTCAGAGAAGGCCTGACTGACCAAAGAAGTGAGCGTTCGCAGGACGGCGACTTCATTGAACACCGGCATCACGATCGACACGAGCTTGCCGCGCGACGGAGCAGTTGCGAGTTGCAGCGAGTTCTCAAGCCGCGTCGACATGTTTCAGCACTCCGACAATCGATAGGCCAAACGGGACACCCAGCCGGAGAAGCAACCGCCGTTCCATCGATGCGGCTCGAAGCAAAAGGCCGTTCACACATGGCGAGACGCGCGGGAAGTCCGCCTTCTGTCTTGCAGGCCGCAGCTTCTCCCAACAGCGCGTTGCCACCGCCGCCGGAAACGTGAACGAGTTCCAATGCGTCACCCACTCCAACCGCAAACCTGCCGCCGACGCTTGCTCCTTCAACATCGCCGGCGAGTAGCGGCGGTAATGACCCAGCAATCGATCCCACTCACTGAATAGCCATTGGTACGACGGAACGGTGATGATCGCGGCACCGTCCGGTCGCAAAGCCGTTTTCACATGCGACAAGACTTCAACTGGTCGCGCGACATGCTCGATGACATCCAACAGCACAACCGCTCGCAGCGACCGAGGTTCGACCGGCCACGGCTGCTCAAGGTCATGAACGGCGACACGCGGTAGGCCTTTCTCGCGGCCCAACTCGACCGCTTCGAGCATTACATCGAAACCGGTCACGTCATAACCGAGCCGTGAAAACTCCAAAAGATTTCGGGACGAACCGATTCCCCCTTCCACCAACAGACCCGGTGGAGGCGCAAACCGACTGAGTACGCTGGTTATCAGTTGGCGCTTCGCAACGTGCCACCAATAACCGTCTTCGAGCTCCGCCAACTCTTGTAAATGCTGTGGTTGCATGGCTTGTTCGTGTTTGTGTGTCCGTTAGGAGTCGCCAAAGCCGATGTTCGAACAGAATGCTGATTGAAGTTAGCGCTCTACTGGCCGGCGTCATTTCTTGAGGCACCACCGGGAATAGCATTCGCTAAGCAGGAGTCGTACCGGAAACCTTGAAGGATCCAGATATGCCTGCTGCTCCCTGTGACGAGAAATCTTCCCAATCGCTCGCACTTCCCTCGTTTTGTTTGGCCGTGCTGCTGCTTCTGGCGACCCCGCTCTTCCTGCGGATGCCGCTGACGAACGACGCCATTCTGTTCGACCTGCAAACGAGGCTGTTTTCTGAGGGGGCCGTACCGTACCGAGACGTTTTGGAGCCCAATCTTCCGGGAGTGTTCTGGATTCACTCGACCGTTCGCGGCGTGCTCGGAAACAGCTCGGAGGCGTTGCGGCTATTCGATCTGATCGTAATTACCGCCGTGACCTGGCTGTTCGGCGGGTTGCTGATGAAGACTGGAGGGACTTCGCGATCGGCAATGTGGTTGAGCGTGGCAGTGCTGACGTTCTATCTCGGTGCCACCGAGTGGTGTCATTGCCAGCGTGACACCTGGTTGCTGTTGCCAATCTTGGCTGCGACTTGGCTCAGGTTGCGTCGACTGGGACGTGATTTGCCGGCGGCCGCCGCGATGAGCTTTGCGGAGGGGCTTCTGTGGGGAGCCGGACTGTGGCTGAAGCCGTATGCCGCTCTCGTGGCGGTCGCAGTGTGGCTTGTGACGTTGCGAGGATTTCGGTCCCCGCGTCAGGGTCTCATCGACACCGCCTGGGTTCTGCTGGGGGGCCTGGTTGCGGGAGTGAGCGGTATCACATGGCTGGTACAAACCGATGCGTGGCCGTATTGGTTGGAAACCATACGGCAGTGGAATCCACGTTATCTCGCCGCCGGCCGAGAACATTGGGTCTGGCCACGTTTCAAAGCGATGGCTTGGAGGATGCAACCCTGGTTTGCGCTGCATCTGTTTGCACTTCCGTTGGCGGTTTTCACTCTGCGACAACTTTGGCAACGCCCGCGCAATCCAATGTGTGCGCCGGTGGGTGAGTCGTCACGCTTGGTGTTACCTGCGGTTTACTTGGCAACGGTGGCGCATGTGTTTTTGTTACAGCATCTCTTCGATTACGTTCACGCTCCGGCAGTAATTCTGGCGGTGGGGGTAGTCGGAACTTGGTTGTCTCAACCGAATCGCTCTCCCCGATGGCGAGTCGCGGTGCTGGCGTTTGGCTTATTGATTTTGACCAGTTCGCCGATCTTCCATCGGCAGCGAGTCCGTTTGTGGTGGGCCTGTGTGACTCAACCCAGCAGCCCCAAACTCCAAGATCGCTTGGCGTTACTGGCCAATCCGAGCCGCAGTCATATCGAGCGTGTCGCCGAGTTTCTGCGAAAGCAGGCCCCTCGCAATGGCGAAGTGTGCGTCTACAACAGTGACCTCGTCGGACTCTATCAGCGGTTGGAACTGCGTCCGCCGACTCGGTATGTGTACCTGTTTGAACTCTTGACGTATTTCCCGGACCAGCGTAGGGCGATCATTTCGTCCGTGGCGAATTCGGGGCACCGTTTCGTGGTGACCGATCTGGCCAGTTGTGGAATGCCCCTTTCTCAAGCGTTGGCGGTTGGACCCGACGGGCCGACCGCTCCCCCGCCTGCGTATCACGCGATGAGTCGCCGGAATTACCCGTGGTCGCACCCAGTGATCTTTCGATCTGGAACGTATCTCGTTCACGAAATCACCGAGCCGATCAGCCAGCTCTCGGTGTTGCCTGCCGGAGAAACAACGCGAATCGAGTCCCAGATTGCAGACCGGTAGCGTGGCTCATCAATGACAAACTTCGATCGCACGGACCACGAGAGTCCGCGTCGAAGTGGCGATGTTACACCGGAAGAATATCGGCGACGGTTTCGTCGTCGATCAGGCCGAGACGCCGGAGCTTTTTGTAGAGACCGACGCGGCTGATGCCGAGAGCTTTCGCCGTTTGAGTGCGGTTGTTGCCGTTCGCTTCGAGCGCGGCTCTCAGCATCTCTTTCTCACTTTGAGCGACGCGTTCCACAAGTTTCCAAGACGATTCCGGATGTTTGCGAGAAGCGGCTGGTGCGAACTGCGCCTGGATGACTTTGTGTGATAGATCGTTGACGGTCAGCTCTTCGTTGTTGCAGAATAAGACTGCCCGGCGTAAGTGGTTTTTGAGTTCGCGCAAATTGCCGGGCCAGTCGTGAGCGGAGAGAGCCTCCAGAAAATCACGATGCACTCGTCTGATCACGATGTCGTGCTCACGAGTCAGCTCCTCGATGAACTGCATGGCCAGTGGGACGAGGTCGAGCATTCGTTCGCGCAAGGGAGGTAAGTGAAACTCCAACACGTTCAGGCGATAGTACAAGTCGAGCCGGAACTTCCCATCGTCCACGAGCTGTTGCAGCTTGATATTCGACGCCACGATCAGCCGTGCCTCGGACTTGCGCGCTTCCGTCGAGCCGACCATTTCGTACTCGCCCTCTTCGATCACCTTGAGCAGCTTGGTTTGTTGCTTGAGGTCGAGCACGTCGACTTCGTCGAGCAACAGCGTGCCCCGGCCTGCCGCTTGGAAGCGGCCAACTTTATTGCGGTCGGCTCCGGTAAAGGCTCCACGCGTGTGGCCAAACAATTCGCTTTCGATCAGGTCTGCCGGCAACGCTCCGCAGGCGAGGTGCTGAAAAGGATGTCCCCGCCGCGACGAGATGGAATGCACGATCTTGGCGAGCGTTGTCTTGCCGGTCCCGGTCTCGCCGACTAGCAAGATGGTCACGTCGCGACTGGCGACGCGCACGAGGTCGTCCACGATCGCAAAGAACTCCGGCGCGTAAGTCCTCAGCTCGATCCCGAATGCCTGAATATGCCGGCATTTGGGAACGGCGCGAGCGACAGGTACGGCGAGTTGCTCAAGCAGCCGTTGCGAATCGAGCAAGCCCGGACCATCGCGCCACAAGAAATGGTCCGTGGCCAGCAGATTTAAGTCGGCGGCGAGTGACGTTGGGTAAAAGTCGTCACCGATTGTGAAGAGGTTCAGGGCCGGAAGTGCTCCGTCGATGATTTTCTGCAACAACAAGGTGGTGTTGCCGTCGGCGTGAGCGCTACGGCTATCGACCAGCAGAATGGGAACTGCCACTCCCGCCAACTCAGTGAGAGCGGACTCAACATCGGAAATGTGGCGTAAGCAGAATTGGGTTTCATGAAAGAACTGACCGAGCCGTTGAGCGAGAACCTCTTCGCCGAGAAACCAGACCGTCCTGTCCATAGTGGGGAATGCCTTTTCACGGAGGGTCACAGGAGGAAGTGCCAACCAGCGACAGTGTGAATCGAAAACAACCTCTTCGCGTTCACTGTCCGATCAGGCCTGCACAAAGCCGCAAATCACGCGCCAACGATGCAGTACGTTTCCACAAGGAAGCGGTAATCTTGTTGCGGCACTTCAATGCCTCGTAAGCGGTTAATCACTCGAAGTCCTCGAAAATATTGCATTGCAACCGTTGTCGCAGGTGAGCGCTTTGAAAAATGAACAGTGGCGCTTCGTGGAGTGAGCGTGAGCGTTGCATAATTGGAGCGATAACCCGCGGTTGAGAGCGATTTCCAACGCCGAGTGATGTCCATCGTGACTTAGGGATACTCTGGCGAAACCGAGCGTGTTTTCCGCTGCCAGCAGAGTTAGCACTACTGCGCACTATTCGCGAAAGTCGCCGTGTGTTATAGGGTTTTGAGGTTTTTAGTCGAGGAAGTCGGCGAATGGGTTGGGAGGTCAAGGATGACCGTCGAACAGATCGAGAGTTTGCGAGCCACTCTGAGCGAGTTTTTG
>CAMAWN010000141.1 GCA_945861865.1 Candidatus Kuenenia stuttgartensis
GGTCCAACCGCTCCTACGAAAACTACGACGACCTCTTCGAGGTCGCCTCCAGCTCTTGGTGCCAACACTGCCTCAACACCAACCTGATCAAATCCGTCTGCGCCAAAAGCTACATCCCAACGCGCACCTAATTTCTGCGAACCGGATAACGCCCTCCGGCTCGCCAAAAAATCACACGCTGATCGCGTCGTAGAAGGGGCCGTCTCGTTGTTCGAGCAGTTGCTGAGCGGCGGCGGCGTAGAGCGTGTTGCTGGCCTGAGCCGCGAGCAACGGCAAGACCTGCCAGGCCGCCTGGTCCACCGAGCCACCTTCGAGATAGAGCCAGCCGTCGCCCAGTTCGCGATGCAGTCGCAAGGGAACCAGCGTGCCGTCTCCGAACGTCGCGGGGGCCGTCAGCGACAACGCGCCGCGATCGCCTTGCACGCGAGCGGCCACGTCGCGCGCCGCCGCCTCGTGCCCCCCCGAATGCAGCAGACAGTTCATCGGGCTGCCGCCAGACTCAAACGTGCGCAAACTCAGCACGGCCAGTCGGGCGTTCGTCAGCGACTGAGCCGCGGTCAACACTTTTTGCAACGCGACCTCCAAGCCGTCGAAGGCACGGACTTGAACCGTCAATTCGTGCAAGTACCGCAATAACTCCCGATGCCGTTCCAGTTCGGTCAATTCCTCATACGCCTTGAGCGCCGTGCGAACGGCCGCGTACAGCCGCGTGGTCGTGAGTTCCGTTTTGAGCAGGTAGCCGTCGATGTCGTACTCGTCGATCGCTTTTTTCTCCGGCGCGACGCCGGGCTGACCCGTGCGCAGCAGGATGCGCGTCCGCCGATTGCCGAGTTGTTCGCGAATCGCGCGGCAGGCGTCCAAGCCCGCGTGCTCGGTTTCCATGACCACGTCGAGCAGAATAACCGACGTGTTGGGATGAGTCCGCAGCGACTCGACCGCCTCCCGACCGCTGGCGGCCGGGACCAGTTCGACGCCGTGACCATTGTATTGCAGACTGCGGAGGCTCAACCGTGTGACCGCGATCACATCCGGCTCGTCATCGACCACCAAGACTCGATGCATCGTTGGCAATTGAATCATGACACTCGCTCCAGTGTGACGCGCGTCAGTTTAAAATCGGACTGCGCCGTGTAAGGACAGCGGCCGAGATGCGACGTCACGTCGTTCAGGTAGCGTCCCTGCTCGATCTCGGCCTTCGTTTTGTGAAAGTTGATGTACACGGCCTCGCCGCGCACACGATCGGTCGGAATCACGGGCAGCACGAGTTGTCCGCCCGACTCGATCCCGGTCACTCGCACCAGATCGCCCGCGGACAATTCCAGTCGCGCCGCCAGCTCGCGCGACACATACAGCGGGTTCTCGTCCGGCAGATCGACGGACGTGGTCGCCTTGCCGGAATTGAACGTCGCGATGGCGAAATGGATGCGTTTCTTGTCGTCGGACAACGTCGAGCGCCCTGAGTTCATCACGATCCCGTCGGGCAATCGCAAGTCTGCCTCGGTCGGTGCGAAGAACCGGAACTTGCCGGGCCGGCGAAAGATGTCGCGGAACGGCGTGCAGTTCGGATCGTCGTAATCCAGCCGGTACCGCGACGTGCCGACGCCACCGTAGATGATCGATCCCTGTTGCACCAAATCGTTCCACAAGATCGGCCGTCCGTCCGCATGTTCCGGCCGACAATACAGCGGGCCGAGCGAACTGTCCGGGCCGGCCATGTAGTGCTGCACGCGCTCCCAAAGCAGCTTGCGGGAGACTTCGCCGTCAATGCGGACCAGTTCGCCTCCCGCTTCGGGCGGCTCGAAGCGGCGCTGCAAATAACCGCTGTCCGACAGGCGGCCCAAGTCCGAAAACTTTTCACGCAACGCCGCGTCACCGCGCAGCCTTCGCGAAATCTCCGCCATCACGTCATACACGATCGTCGCGTCGGTGCGCGTCGCCTCGGCCTGTCGCCGTTGCGGTGACGACAACGACAACCGCCACTCGCCGTTTTGATACAGCTTGGCGGCAGCCGAATGCGGCGGTGACGGCAGCAGCAGCGACGCGACTCGCTCGCTGAACGGATCGGGGATCGGGTCCACGACCACGAGCGTCGTGCCGGCCGCCGTCAGCTTCTCGATCCACGGTTTGCGGCCGAGCATGTTGCTCTCGAACTGCGTGCCGAAACAGACGAACAACTCTGGCTCGACGGTCGGCTGGCCGTAGTCGAGCGCCGGGCGGGCCGCGTCGCCGAGTGCCACTTGATAGGCGTCCGCCGGCAACCCCATCCGCTGCGTCGCCTCGCGAATGCCTTCCTCCGTCATCCGAACGCGGCCCATAAAAAACTTGTGCGACAGTCCTTGGACTTCCGATTGAGCATTGATTTGACCGGGAATTCGCAGCGTCCCGCCCGCGGGAGTCCCATCGGCCATCAGCCCGTATTTGCCGAGCATCCCCAGCAAGCTGCCCCACAAACAGTGCGCGACCGCCCCTTTTGTCTGTGACAACCCGACCGACGGAATGTTGATCGGCACGACCTCCGGCCGCGCGAGCTTGGCGGCGATGTCGCGAATGCCGCGCTCCAGCCGCTCGGCCAGTTCCGGCACCGGAGCAATCCGCGCCGCGGTCGCGTCGGCCGCGAATTCAGGACGCAATGCCGTGTCGCGATACTGCTCGAACGAAGCCCGATCGGCGAAGCGGCTGAGGAATCGCTCCGACACGGCGTGTGAATGAGTCGCCAAAACTTCATGTGCCACCGACAATGCCAACTGCGGATCAGAGCCCGAGCGCACCAGCAGCAGCCGATCCGGTCCGGCCCGCTTCACGAAGGCACGAGCCGATTCGGTCTCGACCACTTCCACCAGATACGCATCCAGTCCCGGTCGCTTCAGCAACTCGTTGAACGCCGGCGGGTGGCTGATCAATCCGTTCCAGCCATTGAGCAAGTAGAAGCGGTTCGGACCAGCCAGAGCCTGCTCGATCGTCAGAAACGGACCTTCCTGCCCCGTGAGGATTTCATTGTGAACAGCCCCCGCGTTGAGACAGTGCTCGGCGTTGCCCGCGAGGTTCTTCACTCCGAGCAACCGAAAGACTTCCTGAAACGCGAAGACCGTGAAGTAGTCGATCTGCCCACAGGCATAGATCAACGTGCGACCGTGCGGCGGCCGATGCGCCAGCAGCAAATCCGCGAATCGTCGAATCGCGTCGTCGTAGCTGATCGCGACGCGCTGGGCGGTGTTCGGATCGAGAACGCTCGGTTCAACGTGAATGGGAAAGACCGGCCGTTGCAGTCCCATCGACGTCTTCATTTTCAAGCAACCTGCCGTCGGCCGCCCCGCCGTTATGCGCCTGCGTCGAACTTGCATTTGCGGCAGCGTCAGCCGCAATCGCTGGACGCCATTCCCCGCGTCAACATCGGAGTCCAACGGCTGAAACACGATCTGCCGCGCGGTGTCGCCGATCTTCAACAGCCCGCTCACCAGCGGTCCCGCGAGTCTCGGCTGTCCATCGAGTTGCACTTCGATGAACTCACCGTCGCGTGACATCGGCCAAGTGCTTGTCCCCGAAGGCAACTCGACCGTCAGCATTCCAACTCCGGAGGTGGGCAGCGAATCGCTCTGTTCGGATTCGCTTTGAATCCAGACGCTGTCCCCCACGCCACAGAACGAGCATGAGTAACGGCCCTCCACGGATTCCGCTTCTGCCTGCAGAAATTTCGGCAGCCCGGTCAACTCCTCCAAAAAATTGGTGTGCTCAATTGTCTGCGGCTTCGGCATGTCGGCGTCGTCTTTCCAAGCGCCGGAGGCAACATCGCTCGGACGATACGAGAAATGTAAGAGTTGCGTCCTTCAACGACAACCAACGCTCACGGCTCAGAATGGACCACGAGGCGTTGATCAGAGGCGACATCGCGACGTTCCCAACGGCCGCGGCCGTGAGGCAACACGACTTCGATGTCACACTTCTCGATCGCGCCGAGGCCGAAGTGCGCGATCGGTTCTTGGCCGGACGTGTAGCCGCAACTGGCGGTAATTTCTTTCATTCCGAGCAACGCTTTCCGTTGGCCGAGTTGACCGGCGGGATAGATGCGAATGACCGCACCGATGCCGGTGCGATTCACTCGGACCTTCGCGGTGCCTTCGACGGCGACGTCCAGCCAGTGGCCGCCGGGAGTTTCATTCCGCAGCAGCATCGAACGGGCGGTGACCCACCAGTTGGCGAGGAAGAAATCCAAGCGGCCGTCGCGATCGAAGTCGCCGCTGGGGCCGGGGGCGGTGTAGATGATTTTCTTCTCGCGTTCGAGCTTGTCGAAGAACTCGCCCGTACCGGCCAGCTTGATGTCGTCGGGCGTGGGAAAATCATTGACGGCCAGCGCGTCTTCGCGGAAGCGCGGCAAGCCGGTCGCGACATCGACTCCAAGATTCTGGAAGATCACCGGATGCGTCTTGTCTCCCGCGAACTTCACGATCGGCGTCGAGATGTCCGGCCAGCCATCGTTGTTGAAATCTTGGATCTCGACGTGCGGAGCTTTCATCGGCAAAGGCTTCAAGCCGACCGATGACGTGACGTCTTCAAACTTCGGGAGACCATCCACCAAGCCGCGATGCAAATACAGTCGCACCGGCACGCCGCCGACGTGCCACGGCTGACTGAAGTGATGCCCGATCAAAATGTCCGGCTGGCCGTCGCGGTTCACGTCGGCGATGGACACTCCGCAAGTCGTGTCGTCGAGCGTGTGGGTCGTGTAATCCCAAGTGAAATCGGCGTGCGTCTTCGGCAGTTCGCGAAACACTCCGCGACCATCGTTGATGAAAAGGTGATTGCCCGGATCGCGTCCCGCTTTCAGCATATCTCGGCCGGCGATGAAGAGGTCCGGCCAACCGTCGCCGGTGACGTCTGCCGCAGCAACGCCGAGACCGGTCGCGAGTCCCGGCAATCCAGCCGCCGCCGTGACGTCTTGAAATTTCAGGCCGCCAAGATTTCGCAACAGCTTCGTGCGACCCTGTCCCCCTTGATAGATGCACTCGCCGACCAGCAGATCGAGCAACCCGTCACCGTCGTAATCCAGCACCGTCACGCTGCGGCCCGCGAAGTCTCCGGTGACTGTCGGTCGCGATCCCGATTCGACCGACACGTCGGTGAAGCGTCCGCCGCCGTCGTTGCGGAACAAAAAGTTGGGCGCTCCGTAATGCGGCTGCTTGTAGGCCGCTGCGTCGATCGCGTGATTCGACAAGTACAGATCGAGATCACCGTCGTTGTCGAGATCGGCAAACACCGACCCGCTGGCTCGACCGAGCACTCGCAGCGCGGGCTGCTCGTCGAGCGTGAATTTTCCGCGCACGTTGCGAAACAATTGATTTGGCTTCGAGTCATACGGATGCCCGCCGAACGTCGCGACGTACAGATCGGGCCAGCCATCACCGTCAATGTCGCCCCACGCCGCCGAATGCCCCGCGATCTTGCTGACGTGCGGAAACAATTCTGTCTCGTCACCGACGTCGCGGAACACGAATTGGGCGTCGGCGCGGTTCGTCGTGCCGGACAGCAGCAGACAACTGCTGAACACAGCCAGCCAGAATCGAGACCAACTCGTTCTCGTGATCATCACGCACGCTCCTTTCGGAATGGCGTCGGGGTCCGTGGCAACGCGAACAAGCTATCGAGAAGCCACCGAATGCTCCAGCAGCGGAGTTGAAGTCACGCGAGCAGCGTCGCTTGTCCGTCGGTCCCGACGGACCACGGCGTCCAGAGAGACGGCTTTCGGCGATTTGCATTTCCAGACGGTCAGGCGGTGGACTCGATAGAGATGACTTTTTAACGCGGTGGTCAGTGTCGCGTACTTCTTGGGCTTGGCGAGATCGGCGGGAAGCGGCACGAACGCAGCTCCGGCAGCGGGAGTCTTTTCCAAATCGGGCGGGCCGTCGTGCGAGAGTTCGCCGCCGTCCCAGGGATCGAGCGAAACTTCATCGGCAACGGGAGCGAGAATCGAAACCGAGTCCCAGACATCGACGTCGGCCGTGCTCTTTACAAAGTGAGCCTTCGCGATACCGAGTAGCGCCGGCCGGTAGACGAACTGGTCGCCGGAGTCCGGTTCGCGGCGAGCGGAAATGAAGAACTCGACGATGTCTGGCGACAAGACCGGGCGGTGTTCACTGGCTCCGTCGGCCGATGCAGCGGCCATGTCGGCAGTCGTGGTTGAGGAAGACGGTGATGACGCTTCCCGGCGAGATCGCATCAGCGTGTCGATTTGGTCTCGCGACAGCGGCCCGCGCAGATACGACAGCGACCAGCGCGTTTGAAAAATGCTCGGTGCGTCGTCGTGGACGTTGTTCATCACGAAGACTCGCTTGGCGAGTCCTGACAGAATCGAGTCCATTCGTTGGCAATTCGTGGAAGTGTGGTGACGATTCTATCGGCAACGTGGGGCAAGTTTTCAACCTGCCAGTCATACGGCCGGGCAGGTTGAAAACCTGCCCCACGGCTCTAAAGTTCGCGACATGCCGGATTACACTCGCATGGAACTGATGATCTGCTCGGCCGCGCGTTGGCTGGAGGACGGCGCGATGGTCGTCGTCGGAACGGGTGCTCCATGTGCGGCAGCGATGTTGGCTCAGAAGACGACCGCGCCGAATCTCACACTGCTGTTCGAGGCGGGCGGTGTCGGACCGCTGTTGCCGAGGATGCCGATCAGCGTGGGAGACTCGCGCACATTTTATCGCGGGCTGATGGCCACCAGCATGGCCGACATCATGGAGACTTGCCAACGCGGCATGGTCGATTACACGTTCCTCGGCGGAGCACAAATTGACCAGTTCGGGAATTTGAACTCGACACAAATTGGCAGCGACTATCAGCATCCGAAAGTGCGATTGCCCGGCAGCGGCGGGGCGAACGATCTCGGTTCGTTGTGCTGGCGGATTCTGGTCCTGACGCCGCACGACCGACGGCGGTTCGTCGAGCGGTGCGATTTCGTGACGACTCCCGGATACCTGACCGGCCCCGGAGCTCGCGAGTCGGCCGGGTTGCCGCCGGGGACCGGGCCGTACAAGGTCATCACCGATCTGGCGGTGCTCGGCTTTGACGACGCCACGAAACGGATGCAGGTCGAATCGCTGCATCCGGGGATCACGCTTTCGAAGGTCCGCGAACGTACTGGATTTGAGTTGCTCGTGCGCGAGCCACTCGAATCGACGCCTGCTCCAGAGCCGGCCACATTGGAAATCCTGCGGAACGAAGTCGATCCATTGCGGTACATCATCGGCCGTGGGTGAGTCGTGGCCTCCTCGGTGGAGCCTCATTACGATGCCGTTTCGCGTTCTGTGCCAAATCTGTTCGATCTCCCCTCACGAGTTCATTCATGTCGCGATCTACTCTTTGGAGTTTGTTGACGGTCCTGCTCGGATTGTCCGTTGGCATTTCGCTAGTGCGAGCCGACGGCCTGCAATACCCGTTGACGGCGGTGGCTTCGGCCGATGGCAAAACCCTGTTCCTCGCGGACCTCGATGGACCGGGCATCTGGAAATTAAGCGACGGCAAGTTGTCGATGTTCTTTCAGGCGTCGAAGAAATTTCGCACGCCGCTGAATCGAGTGCGTTGCGTCGGCCTGGATCGCAATGGCAAGCTACTGGCGGGGGACTCGTCGACGCGCGAGGTCTTTCGCTTCGACGATGAAGGAAAACCGCAACCGCTGACGAACGGCGGCATCGGCATCCCGATGGATTTAGTGGTCGATCCGGACAACAACATCTTTGTGACCGATCTGGAACTGAAATGGATCTGGAAGATTCCCGCCGCTGGCGGCAAGGCGGAGAAGTTTGCTGAGGTCGAAGCTCCGCGAGGCATCACGATCGATGCCGACAAGAATCTGTGGGTCATCAACCACGGAAAGAATCAGCTCCTGCGAGTGACGCCGGATGCGAAGGTCGAAGTCGTCGTCGAAGGCCGGCCGTGGGGGTTCCCGCATGAAGTGGCGCTCGACAAAGACAAGACCGCGTTCGTCACCGATGGCTACGGCAAATGCGTTTGGAAAGTGCCGCTCGGTGGTAAGCCAGAGAAGCTGGCATCGGGTGAGCCGCTGGTGAATCCTGTCGGGCTGACGTGGCAAGGGGAGACTCTGCTGGTGATCGACCCGCGAGCGAAGGGCGTTTTCGCCATCGACTCGTCGGGCAAGCTTGCGGCTGTTCCAGCATCGACCGAAAAGTAGACTGGTGAGCGACCCGCCAAGCCCGCGAAATGTCGGCAAAGTTTGTGGAAACATTTCATGGAAACCGCGTCAAACCCTCCGGGTGCACCACTGCTCGACGCTCCATTGCCGAACATGATTCCGCCGGGCATCGCGCCGCCGTCCGGAAAGCTCTACGTCCGAGCCGTCACACCGGGGCTGCGCAAACTTCTGTACGTCGTGTTTGGGCTGCTGGCGCTGCTCGGAGCGAACTCGCTGTACCTGGTCGCCATCACGGCGATGGAGGCGATTTATCAGCAGACGTATCAGAATTACTTTTACCAGTTGATGTTCTTGGGGCATCTGGTGCTCGGCTTGCTGGTGATCGTGCCGTTTGTCGTGTTCGGCACGAAGCACATGCTGTCTGCCAAAGATCGCCGCAATCGCCGAGCGGTCAAAGTCGGCTACGTCTTGTTCGCCGTGTCGATCATCGTGCTCGTCAGCGGGTTGTTGCTGATGCGCATCGGCTCGTTCGACCTAAGACAGCCGCTGACTCGGCGGACGGTTTACTGGTTGCATGTCATCGCGCCGGTCATGGCCGGTTGGCTGTATTGGCTGCATCGGCTGACTGGTCCACGAATCAAGTGGAAAATCGGTATCGCGTATTTCGGCGTCGTGGGAGTTGCCGTTGCGGGGATGATTGGACTGCACTCGCAAGACCCGCGCCTGTGGAACGTCGTCGGCCCGAAGGAAGGGGTGCAGTATTTCGAGCCGAGCCTCGCACGCACGTCGTCTGGAAAATTCATCCCGGCCAAGACGCTGATGATGGACGACTATTGCCAGAAGTGTCATCCCGACTCGCACGCACAGTGGGCCGAGAGTTCGCACCGCTTCAGTTCATTCAACAACCCGGCTTATCTCGCGTCGATTCGCGAAACTCGCGAAGTCAGCCTGAAACGCGACGGACACGTCAAAGCCTCGCGCTGGTGTGCCGGTTGCCATGATCCCGTGCCGTTCTTCAGCGGAGCCTTCGACGATCCGACGTTTGATCTCCAAAAACATCCGACCGCGCACGCCGGCATCACTTGCACGACATGCCACGCCATCACGCACGTCAACAGCACGCGTGGCAATGCCGACTTCACCATCGAAGAGCCGACGCATTACCCGTTCGCGACCAGTGAAAACGCCGTGCTGCAATGGGTCAACAATCAGATGGTCAAAGCGAAACCGTCGTTCCATAAGAAGACGTTCCTGAAACCGCTGCACACGACAGCCGAGTTCTGCTCAACCTGCCACAAGGTCCATCTGCCGTATGCCCTCAACCACTACAAGGACTTCCTGCGTGGCCAGAACCATTTCGACGCCTATTGGTTGAGCGGCGTCGGCCACGGTGCTCGCAGCTTCTACTACCCGCCGAAAGCGATCTCCAACTGCGCCGGGTGTCACATGCCGCTCGCGCAGTCAAACGATTTTGGTGCGAAGGACTTTGACAAGTCGAGCAAGCTGAGCATTCACAACCATCTCTTCCCGGCCGCCAACACGGGCCTCGCCTGGATGCGCGACGCGAAGCCGGAGGTCGTCGAAGCTCATCAGAAGTTTTTGCAAGAAATTACTCGCGTGGACATCTTCGGAATCAAGGAAGGGGGGACCATCGACGGCAAGCTGCACGCGCCGATTCGTCCGACCGTGCCGACGCTCAAACGTGGCGAGAAGTATCTGCTCGAAGCCGTCGTCCGGACGCTGAAGCTCGGGCATCAACTGACGCAGGGGACGGTCGATTCCAACGAACTGTGGGTCGAGGTCACACTGACGTCCGCCAGCAGGGTCATCGGCAAAAGTGGCGGACTGGATGCCGACAGCGAGGTCGATCCGTACTCGCATTTCATCAACGTCTTCATGCTCGACAAGGACGGCAACCGCATCGATCGTCGCAATCCACAGGACATCTTCACGCCGCTTTACAACCACCAAATCCCGCCCGGAGCGGGCCAAGTGGCCCACTACGAGTTCGTCGTGCCCGACGACGTGACTGCTCCGATCACCGCCGAGGTCAAGCTGCAATACCGCAAGTTCGACAAGCCCTACATGGACTTCGTGACAAAGACTGCGAAGCCGGGTGACAAGCCGATCAAGAATCACACGCTCGGCCAGAAGTATTTGAACGACCTGCCAATCACGACGATGGCCACGGACTCGGTGACGTTTCCGGTTGAGGGCCTAGACGTCGTTGTCGAAAACAAACCGCGCGACGGCATCCCTCCGTGGCAGCGCTGGAACGATTACGGCATCGGCTTGTTCCTCGAAGACAAGGCCGAGTTGCGGCAGTCGATTGACGCCTTCGCCGAAGTCGAGAAGCTCGGCCGGTTCGACGGTCCGCTGAATCTCGCCCGCGTGCTGGAACGTGAGGGACGCATCAGCGAAGCCGTCGAAACGCTCCAACGAACTGCGACTCATGGATCGTCGAAAGACGATCCCGCCGCGCCGCGCTGGACGCTGCAATGGCTCACCGGCCGGGTGAACCGCCAGCAAGGTCGATTGAAAGAAGCCGAAGCTAATTTCCGCGCAGTCCTCGATGAACGCACGCCGGAGATGATCGAACGGGGCTTCGACTTCAGCGGCGATTACGAGGTCATCAATCTACTCGGACTGACGCTGTTCGATTTGGCGAAAGCTGTCCGCATTGAGGGAGATCCCGAACGAAAACTCCTTCTCCAGAAATCCGCTGCGACGTTTGAGAAGACGCTGAAGATCGACAGCGAAAACGTGGCGGCCCACCACAACCTGCATCAGATTTACGAAGAACTCGGCGACAAAACGAAAGCCGAGTTCCACAACGCCGAGCACCTGAAAGTGAAACCCGACGACAACGCCCAAGGCCGAGCCGTCGGACTCGCTCGCGCGAAATATCCCGCTGCCAACCTCGCGGCTGAAGCACTCGTCATCTACCCACTGCAACGCCAGGGTGCTCCGGGACTGAACGTGAACGACAAGACGGCGGAGGCAACCAAACCGAAGGTGCAGACGGGTTCCAGCGGAGGCGATTGAGCAGTCGGAAATAGCAAAAGGAATCCCCAATCATGTGGGATTTATTGGCTGATGTCTTTGGGCCAATCATCAACTTCTGTCTGCAACATGTGCTTCGAGACGGGGCCACTCCAGATGATCGGCGGGTGGGACTCGGCTGTATTCTGATTTTGTTGGCGATCTTCGCGACGTTTTGTCTGATGGTGTTTTTCCTTCGCTAGTGATCGTTGTGCCGAGAAGGCAGCCAATGAGTAGGGTGTGCAAGAAAAACGCAACTTCAAGACGGACCGACGAAGGCGCAGCGTCAAGCCCCTCACGGATTGTTGTGAAACGCGAATCGCAGGTTGCGTGCATGTCACAGTTTCACCCGATCATCGAGCAGTGGATTTTGTCGCGTTTCGCCGCGCCGACGGAACCGCAACGGCTCGGCTGGCCGGCCATCGCGAACGGCGAGCATGTGCTGATCGCCGCTCCGACCGGCAGCGGTAAAACGTTGACCGCGTTCCTCGCCGTGATCGACCGGCTGCTGCGACGCTCGCTCAAAGAGAAACTGACTGACGGCATCCGAGTCGTGTACGTCTCGCCGCTGCGAGCGCTCTCGAACGACATGCACCGCAACCTCGACGTTCCGCTGCGCGAGATCACGGAGCTTGTCGAGCAATCCGGCTTGCGGACCATTCACGACGAACAGCCCGTTCCGATTCGCGTCGGACTGCGCACCGGCGACACCTCGGCGTCGCAGCGAGCGACACTTGTCCGCAAGCCGCCACACATTCTCGTCACGACGCCGGAGTCGTTGTATCTGTTGCTGACTTCGGTGAAAGGCCGTGCCGCACTCCGCAAGACCGAGACGGTCATCGTCGATGAAATCCACGCGCTCGTCCGCGACAAACGCGGCTCGCATCTCGCGCTGAGTCTCGAACGCCTGCAATCGCTGTGCAAGAAACCGCTGCAACGCATCGGCCTGTCGGCAACGCAGCGACCGATCGAACGGATGGCGGAGTTTTTGGTAGGCAGTGGGAAGTTTGCAATGGGCAATGGAGAGCGGGATACATCAGAGGTTGATCGAGCGACTCAGCTTGCCTTGCCGTTTTGTAATGGCAGTGAATCCACCAATTCCCTTCTTCCGCCCACGTCCCAGTTCCCACTTCCCACTGCTCCTTGCACCATCATCGACGTCGGGCACGCACGGCACCTCGACCTCGGCATCGAGGTGCCAGATCTCGAACTTGGAGCGGTTTGCACTCATGAGCATTGGGGGCAGATCAACGCGCGGGTCGTCGAGTTGGTCAACTCGCACCGCAGCACCTTGATTTTCGTCAACACGCGACGGATGGCGGAACGCGCCGCTCATCAACTGACGGAAATGCTCGGCGAGGACAAAGTCAGCAGTCATCACGGTTCACTGTCCATGGAATTACGGCTGCGAACCGAGCGACGACTGAAGGACGGTGAGTTGAAATGCGTCGTCGCGACAGCGTCGCTCGAACTGGGGATCGACATCGGCTACGTCGACCTCGTGATTCAGCTTGGTTCGCCCGGAGCGATCGCGACGTTGCTGCAGCGCATCGGCCGGGCGGGTCACGCGATTCACGCGATTCCGAAGGGCCGGCTGTTCGCACTGACGCGCGACGAACTGGTCGAATCGATGGCCTTGATGCGAGCGGTTCGCGCTGGGCGGCTGGACGTGATTCCGATTCCGGTCGCGCCGCTGGATGTGCTCGCTCAGCAGATCGTCGCCGAGGTCGCGGCGAACGACGAATGCTCGTCGGACGAACTGTTCGAGACGTTTCGCCGAGCGTACCCGTATCGCGAGATGACTCGCGAGCAGTTCGATTCCGTCGTGCAGATCATGGCCGAGGGAATCACCGACACGTCCGGTCGCGGCAAGGTCTATCTGCATCACGATCGCGTCAAACGCCGGATCAAAGCTCGTCCGGCGGCACGGATCGCGGCGACGTGCAACGCAGGGGCGATTCCGGACATCGGCTCGTACCGCGTCGTCGCTGATCCCGACGGAGTCGTCGTCGGCACGATCGACGAAGACTTCGCGGTCGAGAGCCAACGCGGCGACATCTTTTTACTCGGCTCGACGTCATGGCAGTTTCAAGGCATTCGCGGGCTGGACGTCGTCGTGACTGACGCGGGCGGTGCGCCGCCGTCCGTTCCGTTCTGGCGCGGCGAAGCGCCGGGACGGACGTGGGAGTTGTCGGAGGAAGTGTCGCGATTGCGGTTAGACCTCGCGGATAAAACCGAAGCGGTTTCCGACTGGCTGCAATCCGAAACGCACTGCTCCGAATGGGCCGCACAACAAATTGCAAACTACATCGAGTCGCAAAAGGCCGCGATTGGCGTGATCCCGACTCAGAAAAAGATCGTCTTCGAACGGTTCTTCGACGAGTCCGGCGGAATGCAGATGGTGGTTCACGCTCCGTTCGGGGCGCGAGTCTGCAAGGCATGGGGACTCGCGATGCGGAAGCGGTTCTGCCGCTCGTTCGATTTTGAATTGCAGGCGACGGCCGATGACGATGGGTTCATTTTGTCGCTCGGCCCGCAGCATTCGTTTCCGCTGGAGAGCATGTTTCCGCTGCTGAATCGCGAGAACGCTCGCAACTTGTTGGAGCAGGCGATTCTGCAAACGCCGCTGTTCCAAACACGCTGGCGTTGGAACATGAACCGAGCGTTGCTGGTGCTGCGAATGCGGAACGGGCAGAAAGTCCCGCCCGCGCTGCAACGGTTTCGTTCGGACGATTTGCTGACGGCCGTGTTTCCGAAGTTGACCGGCTGCCAGGAGAACATCGTCGGCGATCACGAGTTGCCCGATCATCCGCTGGTTCAACAGACAATGCACGACTGCTTGACCGAGGCTCTGGACCTCGACGGCCTGCACCGAGTGCTCGATGAGATCGAAGCGGGGCGGATCGAACTGATCGCTCGCGACACGCGTGAGCCATCGCCGTTCTGTTACGAATTGCTCAACGCGAACCCGTATGCGTTTCTCGATGGCGGCGAACTGCAAGAACGTCGAGCCCGCGCGGTCGCGAATCGCCGCACTCTGAATCCCGACGACGTGCGCGACTTGGCGAAGCTCGATCCGGCAGCGATTGAGCAAGTCGTGCGGGAGGCTCAACCACTGATTCGCAACGCCGACGAACTTCACGACGTGTTGCTGAGCCGGTACTTCGTTCCGGCGGCTGAGTTGAGCTTGGACGACGTTCACCGCTTCGTCGCCGAACTTATCGCTGACTGCCGGGCGACGACATTCGCGTTGCCGAATGGACAAGCCGCTTGGGTCGCCGCCGAACGTCTGCCGGCGATCAAAGTGCTCTTTCCCGACGCGGCGATTGATCCGTCCATTCATGCACCGCCGGGAGTCCGCACCGAATGGGAAACGACCGACGCGCGAATCGGCATCCTGCGCGGCTGGCTGGAATTCTGCGGCCCGATCACTGCAACGGAACTCGCCGAGCAAACAACGTTCAGCGAGTCGCAAGTCAGCGCAACCTTGGAAGCGCTCGAAGGCGAAGGGGTCGTGCTGCGCGGGACGTTTCGTTCTTTGGAGTGCGATGTGTCAGCACCGCACGCCAAGGTCGAATGGTGTCATCGCCGGTTGCTGGCTCGCATTCATCGGCTGACCATCGAAGGTCTGCGACGGGCGATCGAGCCGGTGGATGTCTCGACGTTCTGGCGATACCTCGCGCGACGCCAGGGGATCACCGGTGTCGACAAGCGAGCCGGTTCGAACGGCGTGTTCGAAGTCGTCGCGATGCTGCAAGGACTCGATCTCCCGGCCGTCGCGTGGGAGCGAGACATCCTGGCGGCGCGCGTGGAAAACTATCGGCCGGAATGGCTCGACGAATTGTGTCTGGGTGGCGAAGTCGCATGGGGCCGGCTGTATCCGCCGCGCGTCGATCCCGACAAAAGCAGGCCGATGGCCGGAGTCACTCGGGTCGTGCCGGTCTCGCTGTTCCTCCGCGGCGACTTGCCGTGGCTGGATGCGGATGGAGTTCCGAGTTTCGAGTTTCGAGTTCCGAGTGAACTGCAATTGAGTTCCTCGGCGGAAGACATCGGGGAGTTGTTGCGAACTCGTGGGGCGATGTTTCTTGCGGACTTGCTGCGTGAGAGTCGCTTGCTGCCGGCGCATGTCGAAGACGGTTTGGGTGAACTTGTCTCGCGTGGCGTGGTGACGGCCGACGGGTTTTCGGGACTGCGGCAGCTCATCAGCGACGCGAGTCGCACGTCATCGTCTCGCGGCGCAAGCCGACGTCGTCCAGGATTGCTGCGCCAGCGCAGCGCGATGGGTGCGGCCGGACGATGGTCGGTGTGGCGTGATTCTGCAACGCTCAACGCTCAGCCCTCGGCTCTCAGCCGAAGCGAAGTTGTCGAGCAATGGGCGTGGCAGCTCTTGCGGCGGTGGGGCGTGATGTTCAAAGACCTTTTGGCTCGCGAATCGGGCGCGCCGTCGTGGTGGGAACTGCTGCAGGTGTATCGACGGCTGGAAGCTCGCGGCGAGATTCGCGGTGGCCGGTTCATCGTCGGTGTGGCGGGCGAGCAGTTCTCGATGAGCGAATCGATCCGCCAACTGCGGTTGCTGCGAGACGGCGAGCCGCAGCACGAGTTGATTCTGATCTCAGCCGCCGATCCACTGAATCTGGTTGGCATCCTGGATGCTCAGCCGCGAGTCCCGAGCGTCGCGTCGCATCGCATGGTGTACCTCGACGGCCGCTGCGTCGGGACGCTGATTGCTGAGGAGAAGTGGCTCGCGCCGTCGTTGCAGGACGAATTCCAATCTCTCGTTGCCGAGTTATTGGAACGCGGACGGTCAGGGAACCACACCGCCATCCGCAACGAGTCCGCGACGACAGAACATCGCGTGACACCGACTCGGCTTCGAGCGGCAGCTCATACTCGGACGCGATCTCCGCAATCATCCGCCGACCGCGCAGGCGAGTGAATCTTGGTGCGAGCTGTGCCAGCAATTCAACAACCAGTGCAAAGTGAAGAGTTCTGACTGCAAAGTGCAAAGTGCTGGCCAACGGCCGCCTTTTCGCATTCAACACTTTGCACTTTGAACTCTGCACTTTGCACTGTCGTAGGTGATTGATTACCGCGTGACTGAACTTGCGCCCTGTTCGTGGGGAATGTAATCTCCGGGCATCATGGAAGAAGTCGAAGGGTTGCGACGGCGCGTTGGCGAGCTGGAAGCGTTGGTGGAGAAGCTGACGCGGACGGTCGAGCAG
>CAMAWN010000142.1 GCA_945861865.1 Candidatus Kuenenia stuttgartensis
CAGAAGGAGTCAATGATGGATGGTGAGCCAATGATCGATCCGGTTCGTGACGGTCAGACTCTCGTGGCATCGGCCAAGCGAACTGTCCGCGAGGTTGCCTCCAGCGAGCTGTTGCTCGGAGAGAACGAACTGCTCATTCGGCATGGTGAGGAACTCTACCGGCTCAAACTCACTCGAAATGGGAAGCTGATCTTGCAGAAGTGACCGCCTCCCTTTCACGGTCTTTCCAGCTCGAACGGCCAACGATCATTTGCCCGGCGGTTCGCAGAATTCTCAGGTGTGGCGGTCGCCGCGAGAGTTTGGAGGGCGATTGCTACTGTGGCAAAGATTGCAGGACTCGACAAAATGCGTTGAGTTGCGTGAGTTTGCGGCTTCATCAGGACGGGGGTTTTGAGTCGGAAAACGCCTGTTGACACGATTTCAAAGAATAGTCAACAATCGCTGCCGTGCTAAAGCTGGTAGCTTGGCTCAATGCGAACGCCCCAGATAACCGATAAGACAGTTAAGCTCGCGAAAGTTTGCCAGCAAGGTTAGTCATCGTCAGCACTGCGAAGGACAGGAAGTCTCACCGCATCCGACCGGCTCTCAGAGGACTGAGGCATCAGGCGGATCGGCCAGTCAAAAGGATGGATGCCTGATGAAAACCGTATTCACCACCGGCGAAGCCGCCAAGATTTGCAAGGTGAGTCAGCAGACGATCATTCGCTGCTTCGACTCCGGTCAGTTGCGAGGATTTCGCGTTCCCGGTTCGCGGTTCCGCCGCATCCCGCGCGACATCCTGTATCGCTTCATGAAAGAGAACGGCATACCGACCGATGCCCTCGAAAGCGGACGCCGCAAGGCTCTGATCGTTGATGACGACGAGGAACTCGTGGAACTGATCCGCGATGCGCTCGAAGCGGACGGCCGCTTCGAGATTCGCGTGGCCAACAACGGCTTCGATGCCGGCATGATGGTCCGCGAATATCACCCGGACGTGATCGTGCTGGACGTCATGCTCCCAGACATCAACGGCAAAGAAGTCTGCCAGCGAGTCCGCAGCGATAACACGCTCGACGACGTGAAGATCATCTGCATCAGCGGCATGGTCGAGCAGGACAAGATCGAAGACCTGAAGGCCAGCGGCGCGAACGAATTTATGCAGAAACCGTTCGAAGTGGAAAATCTCATCGAACGCATCTGCATGTTGCTGGACGTCGAACCGGTCGCGGTGAAATAGCGATTTGAGATTTGATCCGCTGCGGTGGATGAAATTTGAGATTACAAACCCGGCCTCGGTTTCGAGACCGGGTTTTCTTTTTGGGGGTGCGGGGTGTCAGCCCCGCTTTGGATCTTTCTGAGGCGAGCCATCGTGTCCGAGTCCCCTGACATCTCGACCTCGGACGCCTTCTTGCGAGCGAAGCTCGAAGCCCTCGCCGAATTTGCGGCCGGAGCCGGCCACGAGATCAACAATCCCGTCGCGACCATCGTTGGCCGTGCCGAGTTGCTGCTCAAAGGCGAAACGAACCCGGAACGGCGACAAGCGCTGCTGACCATCGGAGCACAGGCCCTGCGGATTCGCGACATGATCGGCGATTTGATGCTGTTCGCTCGGCCGCCGAAGCCGGAGCCGAAGTCGCTGAATCTGGTGGAGGTCGTGGACGACGTGATTCGTAAATTGGACGAATCTCTCCGAGCAAAATCGCTGACCGTTGTGCGGGGCGGCGAGTCATCTGTGACGGTCTTCGCGGACCCCGTTCAATTGCGAGTGGTCATCAGTAATCTGTTGCTCAACAGCCTGAATGCTTCGGCGGCAGGTGGTTCAATCTCTGTCGAGTGCTCCAGTCGCGAGGCTGATTCGCGGCGTTCAGCGGTGCTTGTCGTACACGACCGAGGCATCGGGCTGTCGGCCATCGAACGGGAACACCTCTTCGATCCGTTCTTCTCCGGCCGCCAAGCCGGTCGCGGTTTGGGGTTTGGCCTCTGCAAGTGCTGGCGGATCATTGAGCGACACGGTGGCCAAATCGACTGCGAATCGTCGCCGGAAACCGGCACGACTTTTCGAGTCACCTGGCCTGCGGCTGGTTGAGTTGTGGGATCGTGTCGAAGATTCCGCTTCGGCAAAGCTCGCCGCGTGTGAGTGTCGTGCGTGATCGCTGTAATCTCACAAACCCCGCCGGCCTTGTGCCGGTGGCTCGTTGGCCTTTGCACTACGCTGGTGCCGATCAATCATTTGTGTAACTCGCATCAGCCGGATCGCGCTCGCGACCGGTTAGGCACGATCAAATACAACCGGACGCGAGTGCGTTCCGGCTGATGGGATCAGGACCAATTAGAGATCAGGACAGACTTATGACCGCTCGACTTCAAGGCATCTTCACGCCGAATCTCGTTCCGCTCGACTGCCGAGGGGACATCAACGAGCCGGAATTGCGGCGGTACATCGACTGGCTCATCGCGAAGGGCGTGCATGGACTGTATCCGAACGGTTCGACCGGCGAATTCACCCGGTTCACGGTCGAGGAGCGGCGGCGGATCATCGAGATCGTCGCCGATCAGACGCGCGGCCGAGTTCCCATCCTGGCCGGTGCGGCCGAGGCCAACGTCAAAGAGACGATCAAAGCCTGCGAGTACTACCACGAACTCGGCTGCCGAGCGGTCGCGATCGTCGCCCCCTTCTACTACAAGCTCAGCCCTGCGTCGGTGTATGCGTACTTCAAAGAGATCGCCAAAAACACGCCGATTGACGTCACGCTCTACAACATCCCGATGTTCGCCAGTCCGATCGACGTGCCGACGGTGCGACGACTCGCCGACGAGTGCGAAAAGGTCGTCGCCATCAAGGACAGTTCCGGCGACATCGTCCACATGATCCGCATGATTCAAGCGGTTCGCCCCAACCGTCCCGAGTTCGCCTTCATGACCGGCTGGGACGCGGCCCTGATGCCGATGCTGCTGATCGGCTGCGACGGCGGCACGAATGCGTCGTCGGGAGTCGTGCCGGAAGTCACGCGATTGCTCTACGACCTGACGCTGAGCGGCCGACTCGATGAGGCGCGGCAGGTGCAGTTCGATCTCGTGACGCTGTTCGACACGATGATTTATTCGGCGGAGTTTCCCAACGGGTTCCGAGCTGCCGTCGATCTGCGCGGATTCAACATGGGAATCGGTCGCCAGCCGCAGTCGGATCAACAAGTGACGGATCTCGTCGCTCTGAGCAAGACGTTGCAATGTCTGTTGTCGCAGCATGGATTCACGGACGAACCGATCGGCGGTTGTCCGACATCGGGAGGCGATCTGAAGACGCAAGAAGTGAGCGCTATTGTGCAGACGGTTGTCGCCGAATTGAAACGCCGCGGACTGGTCTAATCGGCATTGGTTCACGCAGGCCGCAACTCGCCGCGCGAGTGATTCTCAGGCTTGTTTGTCAACGCGTGCTGCGTGTGATTTATCATCGTCGCGCGAAGTTGTCGAACCGATGAAAAACCGTTTGCGTTTTGAAAGGGCGCTGTTAAAGTCTCGCCCCGTTGCCAGAACCGGGTCGTGATTGATGCCTGCTGCGAATCGATCAAGGAGACTCTCATGCCTGATCGCGAACGCTGTCCCGAGTGTGAGTGTCCGGAAGCGGATTGGTTCGGAAAGGTGACTCGCCGTCGCTTCGTGCAAGCGGCGAGTGCCAGTGCTGCGGCGATGGCTCTGCCGCGAGTCCTGCGGGCGGAAGAATCCGCCGCGGATGCAAAGGCTCCGGAGTCGCTTGTCAAAAAGCTGTATGACTCGCTGAGCGAAAAGCAGAAGGAAGAAATCTGCTTCACCTGGGATTACACCGACGACCGCAAAGTGCTGCGGACGCATGTCTCGAACAACTGGTTCATCACCGATGTGAAAACGCTCGGCATCGGCACGAACTTCTACACGCGCGATCAGAAAGACATGATCGAGGCCCTGTTCTGGAGCCTCTACAACAAGGACTGGCACGACCGCATCCGCAAGCAATTGCAGGACGATGCCGGTGGCTACGGCAAGCAACAGACCATTGCCATCTTCGGCAAGCCCGGCAGCGAGAAGTTTGAACTCGTGATGACCGGACGACATCTGACAATTCGCTGCGACGGTAATACGACCGAGCACGTCGCGTTTGGTGGCCCGATTTTCTACGGGCACGCAGCCTCGGGGTTCACGGAACAAATCAACCATCCGGGGAACGTCTTTTGGCCGCAAGCTCTCAAGGCGAATGAGCTGTTCAAGATACTCGACGGCAAGCAGCGTGAAGCAGCCTTGATTGAGAAGATGCCCAACGAAAGTGCGGTTGCGTTTCAGGGGAAGGGAAAAATCCCCGGATTGCCCGCATCGGAGTTGAGCAAGGATCAGCGTGAGCATCTGCAGAGTGTGTTGAATTTGCTGGTCGAGCCGTATCGGTCGTCAGATCAGCAGGAAGTGTCGAAGTGCTTGACGGTACAAGGTGGTTTGGAGCAATGTCGCTTGGCGTTCTACCGTGAGGGCGACTTGGGGAACGATGGAGTCTGGGATAACTGGCGTTTGGAAGGTCCGTCGTTCGTGTGGCATTTTCGTGGGACACCTCATGTGCATGTCTGGGTCAATGTGGCTGACGATCCGTCGGTTCTGACCAATGCTCGCGGCTAGTGCTTCTGCCGTTGGTCGAGCATCGCGAGCCGCTCTCTTCTGTGAATCGATTCGTTCTGTCATTTCTTGAAAAGTGTCTGTTCGACAGTCATCTCGTTCGTTGGATCATTTCAGCAAGTCCATTCTGTTGGCAATTCGTTGTGGTTTTGTCTTGGAATCTGTGGCTGCAATCTTGGTTCGTTCCTTCGTTCTCATTTAGCGAGGCCTATCTTGAGCCGTTCTTTTCCCGCCGCTCGTCAGAGAAAAGAAGTCCGTCAGCCAAAGATCGTGCAGAGTAATTCGGAGTCATTGAATCACGGCCCAACATTTTCGCTCAATCAGGCCACGACCTTGCGTTGGTCGTTTGAGGAGGACGTGCTCCGGTATCGGTTGGCCGGGATCGACACGATGGGGGTCTGGTTGCCGAAGCTGTTGGAGTACGGCGAAGATCGCGGGCTGGAGTGGCTGAGCGAGAACGGCATGTCGGTCTCGACGTTGTCGTACGCGGGTGGGTTCACCGGCGCGTTCGGGCACGAGTTGGATGACGTGCTGGAGGAAACACTGGACGTGATTCATTTGGCGGGGATGTTGCGGGCGGAGTCATTGGTGGTCGTGACCGGCCCGATCAACAATCACATCACGAAACACGCGACACGGTTGGTGGCCGACTCACTGAAACAACTGGCCGACGAGGCGGCGGACAACGACGTGACGCTGTCGCTAATGCCGATGCGAAAAGTGTTCTGCCGAGATTGGACATTTTTGCACGGTCTGGATGAAACGCTGGCGATCCTCGACCGAGTGAATCATCCGGCAGTGCAGTTGGCGTTCGATGTTTATCACCTTTGGCCGGAGAAGGGACTGCTTCAACGGTTGCCGGAATTGGTGTCTCGGATCGGTGTCGTGCAGGTCAGCGATGCTTCTCCGACCGGAGCCAGCGAGTATGACCGCGTTTTGCCGGGTGAAGGGATTCTGCCGGTGGCCGGAATCCTGAAGGGACTGATTGACGCCGGGTATCGCGGTTGCGTGGATTATCAAATCTGGTCCGAGTCGCTTTGGCAGTCGGTGAACCAAGATTGGTTGCAGCATTGTCGGCAGAACTACGACCAGATGTGCCCCGTGAGCCGTTGAGTCGGCGATGATGTTTGCCGACAAGCCGCGTGAATCTCACGAAGTGTCGCGATAGCATGCCCTCCTCCGAGATTTGGAGCCGAGGGCTGGGCCATGCACGATTGGTTGTCGTTGGAAGAACTCGCGCAGTTTTTGGGGCGAGATCGTCGCGAGATCGAAAAGCTCGTGCAGCGCGGCCACATTCCGGGCCGGAAGTTGCAAGCCGAGTGGCAGTTTCATCCCGCCGAAGTCACGTATTGGCTCGAGCAGGAAATGCGTGAGTATTCCGGCGACGAATTGCACGGCCTCGAGCGTGCGCATCAAGATTCCGAAGCGGACATTCGCTGTCCCGTGCGGAGCTTGCTGCATCCAGACACAGTACAGGTGCCGCTGGAGGCGCGCACGAAACGTTCGGTTCTCGAGTGCTTGATCGAGGTCGCCGGACGCACCTGGCAGATTTGGCAACCGGCCGAAATTTTGCAAGCGGTGCAGCAGCGTGAGGAGGTGATGTCCACCGGCTTCGAGTCGGGCGTCGCGATTCCGCATCCGCGCAATCCGTTGCCGGAGGCTTACGGTCAATCGGTGATCGCGTTTGGCCGGACGTTTTCCGGTATCCCGTTCGGCGCGCCGAAGCGGCAGTTGAGTGATTTGTTTTTCTTGGTGCTGTGTCGCGATTCGCGCACGCATCTGCATGTGCTCTCGCGGTTGGGGAGGATCATTCAACTCCCCGGATTCCTGGACGAACTACGATCTGCGGACGACGGTCTGACGGCCTACGAGATTGTGTGCTCGGCGGACGAATCGCTGGGCAGCTCGTAGTACGGCTTTGAACAATTAGCGAGCGTCGTGCGGAGTCGCCGGGTTGGTTGGTGCGCACGCAGCTTGAATTCCGACGTGCGACGGTTGCCGTTCCTCGGCGAGTTGCGAATCGGTCAATTCGTTGTCAGCGTTTGGTTCACCCGCGTCTTTGGATTGGACCTCGAGTTCATTGTCGGATTGCAGAGTGCGGAGCGACGCGAGGTATTGGTTGAAGGTGGTTTGCAGATCAAACAGCAGGTCTCCGTTGCGGAGCCGCACGTCCTAAATGGTCTCTCCTGCGGTGAGACTTTCCAACGTGTGTTGAAAACGGACGAGCGGGCCGACGACTCGGTGGCTGAACTTCAGCAAGTCCCACAAGACGATCGGCAGAATCGCGAATGCGCGGAACCACAGCGAATGGTGCTCTTGCAAGAGTTGGCCGTAGAGGTCCGAAAGGTGCTTTCCATTTGTTGGGGTTGCATCTAGCATGACGGTGTCACATCCGCTGGTTCCGTTTGGAAAACATTGCCCGCCATGAGCAGCGATCCGCAGTCCTCCGAAGTCCTCGACGGCGCTCTTGCCGAGGCTGAATGTTGTGGTGGCGAATCGCTTTGCACGGGCGAATTGCCGGGATCGAATCCGCTGGCCGGGATGCCGCCGCGTGAGGGATGTCCGCCGCCGTTGCAGTGGCAACAGGTGCTTGCTGCGTTTCGAGAACAAAGCACCGCGTGGCACACGGACACAAGTGGCGGACGCATCGCCGGCCGCATGTGGGGTGAAGGGCCGACGCTGGTGATGTTCAACGGGCTAGGCGGCTCGCATGAGTTGTTCGCGTTGTGTGTCTATCTGTTGAAGGTGAATTGCCGGTGCGTGCTGCTCGACTATCCGATTGGTCGGCGGGCGACTTGGCCGCGATTGAACGAAGCGATCGTGGAGGTCGTCCGTGAGTTCGCTGGCACGGAGGGCTGTCACTTGTTCGGGACGTCGATTGGCTCCGCACTCGCGCTGGAGACGGCACTCCGACTCGGTCCGCAAGTTCGCAGTCTGACATTGCACGCGGCGTTTGCGCACTTGCCGCTGACCGTTTTTGAACGCGCCGCCGCGAGCGTGCTGCGCTGGATGCCGGGACGAGTGCAATCCACTCCGCTGTGGCGCGGTCTGCAAGAGCGCGGACATCGGTTGTGGTTTCCGCCGATCGACCCGACGCGCTGGTTGTTCTATCTCGACAACGCGAGTCAGACGCCGGTGGCCGAGTTGGCTCGGCGATTCGGGATGCTCAGCCGGTTCGATGCGCGATCGCGGCTGAAGCAGCTCGCGGCACCGACGTTGTTGTTGCAGGTCGAGGGCGAAGGGGAGACGCAGGCTCGTTGTCGCGATGAGCTGGCGGCTCTGTTGCCGAACGCTCGGACGGAGTTCCTGCACTCGACCGGGTTGTTGGCTTTTCTGACTCATCCGCATCGGTTGGCGAAGTTGATTCGAGAGTTTGTGTGTCCGGCACCCGCGATGTCGAGTTGAGGCTAGAAATGTCTGTGTCGTTTCCCGAATCACTCGATGTCATTGCGGTCGGTGCGCACCCCGACGATGTGGAGATCGCGTGCGGTGGGACTCTGGCCAAACTCGCACGTCAGGGATATCGCGTCGGGATTGTTGATCTGACCGACGGAGAGCCGACTCCTGGCAGCCCCGGGCCGGAAGCGCGACTTGCCGAAGCGGCCGAGGCGGCGAAGATTCTGGGCGTGACGATGCGCGAGACCTTGCCGCTGCCCAACCGGAAGCTGTTCGATTCGTTCGAGTCGCGCGTGGCGTTGGCGACGCTGTTCCGCAAATATCGGCCAAGTGTCGTGCTCGGCATACTCGACAAGACTCCCTTGGCTTCGCCAGATCATTGGCAAGCAATGCAGATCACGGACGCCGCCGTGTTCTATTCGCGATTATCCAAGTGGGACGAACATTTTTCAGGCTGGCCACCGCACGGCGTTCGCAAGCAAGTGTGGTATCCTTTGGGATTGAGGCAGTTGACGCGGAGCGAACATGGCGGCAGCGGGTTCGTGGTTGATATTTCCGAGACGTTGGAGCTTAAACTCGCGGCAATCCGGGCCTATAAGACTCAGTTTCCGCCGGCCAAGGACAACGTCTTTCGGTTGGTGGAAAGCCAGAACCGGTTGTTTGGCGAGAGTGCTGGCTTCGAAGCGGGCGAGTACTTTGTCAGTGCTTCGACATTGGGTGTTCAAGATTTGGTGAAGACGGTATTGGGATAGCCCTCGCACTCAGCGAAGGCAGGCGACCTTTTGACTGGTCACGACGATGGTTCAAGTGCGTTGGGGAAGCCTGAGCATCAAAGGGAATTTCCGCGAGAACAACGAAGACTCGTTCGTTGTCGATCCGCGTGGCAGATTCTTCATCGTTGCTGACGGTATGGGAGGGCAGAGCGCCGGTGAGAAGGCCAGCGCGCTAGCGACCGACATCGTTCCACATCGGTTAGAACAGACGATTGACTTCGACAAAGCCACGTCCGACGAAGTCCTGAAGCGACTCGACGAAGCGGTCGCGTTCGCCAATGGCGAGATCATGGCATTGTCCAGTCTCGATTCCAAATATCTCAACATGGGCACGACGCTGGCGCTCATGCTGGTCGTCGGCCACAAGTTTTATGTCGGTGGCATCGGAGACAGCCGGGTGTATCGCCTGCGTGGCGAGCAACTCGAACAAATCACCAAAGACCATTCGCTGACACAAGCACTGCTCGATGCGGGCACGATCACGGCTGAGGAGGCGAAAACGCACCGCTACAAAAACGTGCTGTACCGCTACCTCGGTACGAAAGAGGGTGGTACCGGCACCGAAGCGAAAGTGCTCGACGCTCAAGCCGGTGATCGGTTCATGCTGTGCTCGGACGGCGTGACCGATGGCATCAAGAACAATCTCAATCTGATCATCCCGTTGTTGAAACAAGACGACTTGAACGCCGCCGCTGCGGCGATCGTCAAAGCGGCGGAAGATGGCGGCAGTAAAGATAACATCACCTGCATTGTCGTGCATTGCGTGTGAGCGAAGTGTCTTTGTGGCGGCGGCATCCACAAACTCAGGGGATCGTCGGTTGGTCTGAGTGGTTGAGTTTGGCGTCGAGATCCATCAGAGCGGCCGATTCACATTTGCCGTCGTCGAGCAATTGTGGATTGGCTTGAAAATGTCCCTCGCTTTCGCGGAACCACAGACGATCGCCGCGATTCCCAGAGACGCGGCGAAGTTCCGATGTTGCTTTCAAGCAACGTGGTGGTCCCAGCGTCTCTAAACGATTCATCCGTCGCGGGAAAATCGTCAGGAACTTGTTCTCGTGAGTTTCCATCGGCCGAACCGCAGCTAAACTTGGCAACCTGTGGCGATTGTGCGGATCGGGTAAATTGACTGTCAAACATTGGCTTCGGCCCGATCATCGCTGAATCGGTACACTCCGGGATGTCCCCGAAGTCGTGGTTCGCAAAGTCCCCCAAGTCTGAGCGAGAAGGTGAGCTTATGAAATCCTTTGATTGGCGACGTGGTTGGTTGAGTCTCGCTGGCTTGCTGCTGGCGATGACGGTCACGGCAGGTGATGTGCGAGCGCAGGCACCGGCTGCTCCGGCACCACCGGAATTTCCTCCGGCGGCCGAAGTGCTCAAGGACTTCAAAAAGGTTTCGCCGCCCGAAGGCGAGTCATCGTTGTACGGCTTGTACGTCCGCGCAAAAGACGGCCGAATGTTGGCCGAGATGCCGCGTGACTATTTGCAGCAGAAGTATTTCATGGCGATGACAGTCGCCAGTGGAGCTCAATTCGCCGGCTTGCAGGCGGGCGACCGCGTCGTCTACTGGCGACGCTATGACAAGCGGCTCGCGCTGATGGATCCGAACATCGACATTCGATCCGGCGGTGATCCGGAATCGCAAAGCTCCGTCAATCGGCTCTTCACCGACAAGCTGCTGACGGAAGTTCCGATCCTCACGATGAGTCCAGAAGGATCGCCGATCATCGACCTCAATCAACTTCTGATCGGTCAGTCGAGCTTGTTTTTCGGTGGCGGACGCAGCGGAGCCTCCGGCATTCGCAATCCAAACATCGTCACGGTCAAGAAGGCCAAGGTCTTCTCCAAGAACGTCGAGATCGCGTTTGAGGTTCCCGGCGGTAGCGGTCAATTGCAGACGCTGCATTATTCGATCAGCGAAATCACGCCGAACTCGCGCTATCAGCCGCGCAAAGCCGACGAACGGATCGGCTACTTCACGACCGGTTACAGCGACTACGGCAAGTACGTCACCGACGACACGCGCATCCGCTACATCAACCGCTGGCATTTGGAGAAGAGAGACCCGTCGCTGAAGCTTAGCCCGCCGGTTCGTCCGATCACGTTCGTCATCGAGCACACGACCCCGGTGCGTTATCGCCGCTGGGTCCGAGAAGGAACGCTGTATTGGAACAAGGCCTACGAGAAGGTCGGCATCGTCGGCGCGATCGAGGTCTTGCAGCAGGATGCTCAGACCGGCGCGTACATGGAAAAAGACCCGGAAGACGTGCGTTGGAATTTCATTCGCTGGCTGAACAACAACCTCGGAACCGCGATCGGACCCAGCCGTGTCAATCCGTGGACGGGCGAGATTCTCGATGCCGACATCGTGCTCACCGATGGCTGGATTCGGCACTTCAACCGACAGTTCAACGACGTGCTGCCGGCTCTGGCGATGGAAGGCTTCGATCCCGACACGTTCGCTTGGCTGGCGAAACATCCGAATTGGGATCCGCGAGTTCGTCTGGCCGCTCCGTCGCAACGCATTCATGTCGCCCAGCAAATTCAACGCGATGCCGCGACACCATTCGCAGGTCACCCACTGACCTCGAACCGCACGGCACTCTTCGGCGACGATCCGTTTGACGGACTGCTGGGCCGCACCAGCCAAGTCAACGGCATGTGCATGGCCGGTCAAGCCAAGATGCTCGATTTGGCGATGGCTCGCATGACGTTTGAGATGGCTGAGCTCAGTGGCATCAACGATCAGCAACCCGCCGCGCCGGCTGGCGCTCCCGCTGTTCCCGAAGAGCCGAAGCTCGACGGAATGCCGGAATCGTTCATTGGGCCATTGCTGGCGGAATTGGTGGCTCACGAAGTCGGGCACACGCTCGGCCTGCGGCACAACTTCAAAGCGTCGAGCGCCTACACGCTCGCTCAAATCAACAGTGACGAGATCAAGGGCAAGAAGCCATTGGCTGGATCGGTCATGGATTACCTGCCGATTAACATGCACTCCCCAGCCGATCCGAACAACAAGGCTCAGGGGGACTGGTCGATGACGGGTGTTGGCCCGTACGACATGTGGGCCATCGAGTACGGGTACACGCTCGCTGCCGATCTCAAGCCGATCCTCGACCGCGTCGCCGAGCCGGAGTTGGCCTACGCGACCGACGAGGACACGATGGGGCCGGACCCGCTGGCTCGCCGGTACGACTTCAGCAAGAACCCGCTCGATTACGCTCAGAATCAGAGCCGCTTGATCAAGAACAACCGCGCGAAGATTCTCGACAAGTTCGTCAAAGACGGACAGTCGTGGGCCAAGGCGCGGCAAGGCTACGAGCTGACTTTCACCATGCAGATGTCAACGGTCGGCATGATGGCCAACTGGCTGGGCGGAGCATTTGTCAATCGCGACAAGAAGGGGGACAAGAACGGTCGTACTCCGATCGAACCAGTCCCCGCCGCGATGCAACGTGAGGCTCTGAAGTTCGCGATCGAGAATACGTTTGAGGATGGTGCGTTCGGCCTGACTCCGGCATTGCTGGCTCGCATGACGAAGGACAAGTGGATCGATGGCGATAGCTTCGACAGCTCCGACGTAACTTGGCCGATCAACGACAAGATCGCTGGCTTTCAAACTTCGATCATGTCGTCTTTGCTGCGGCCGACGACGCTGCGTCGCATCTACGACAACGAACTGACGATCCCGCCGGATCAAGACGCGGTCACGCTGCCAGAAGTCCTGTCGGCGATCACGGCCAATGTCTGGCGCGAAACCGACAAGAACCCGGACAAGCCGCACACGCCGAGAGTCCCGATGGTCAGCAGCCTGCGCCGCAACTTGCAGCAAGAGCATCTCGACCGTCTGATCGAACTGACTCTGCCGCCGAAGTTCATCGACACCGAGGCCAGCAAGCCCATTGCCAACCTGGCCCTGGTGGAAGTGAAGAAAGTTCAGGCGAACGTCGAACGGATTCTCAAGGAAGCTCCCGGCAATCTCGACCCGTACACGGCGGCGCACTTGCAGAAAGTGCAGACGCAAATCACCAAGGCGCTGAACGCTGAGTACATTTACAACGTCAATTCGATCAGCGGCGGTGGGGGCGGCGGATTCTTCCTGTTCCAGCCGACGCCGGAGACTCGCGAGACGCCGGCACCGGCGATCGATCCGGCGTACGTCCCGGTTCCTCCCGTCAAACCGGAGGGATCAGGATCGAAGTAGTTCGTGCTGGTCGCAAGCAACGGAAGACTTCAGCGAGCCGAGGCGATCATGTCTCGGCTCGCTGTTTTTTGCGACCAAAACTCGTGCAGTTCACTCGATGAAATCAACCTTTCCGGAGAACACGTCGTACATGCTCCCGACGATTTTGATGCGGCCTTCCTGCGAGAGTTGTTTCAGCGACGCACTGCGTTCAGGGATTGTGGCAACGGTGTGCCGCACATGCTGACGCGAAATTTCATCGACGAATGTATTTTGTTCGCCGGGTAACAACGTAGACCACGCCGCTATCTGCGCGGGAGCAACGACTTGCCGAATCTCGCTCAAGATCGACTGAAGGTGCTCGCACTCAGGGGCGGCTGGATTCGCGAGCGATTCGATGGCCATGCGCACGGCTTTGTTGTCGGTGTGTCCCATCACCACGGCTAGCTTCGCGCCAGCGATGACGCAGGCGTGCTCGAGACTGCCGAGTACCGCTGGGCAAGCGAGGTTGCCGGTGACTCGCGCGCAAAACACGCTGCCAGGACCGACGTCGAAGATCAATTCGATGGGAACTCGCGAACTGGCTCCGCTGAGAACGACTGCCAAAGGGTGCCGCCCCCCGTCGGCGGTCTCTTCTCGGGATCGGATCAGGTTGCGAGCCAGCGGACGATAGTCGCGGTAGCGTTTGTTGCCGTCGCGCAGGATTTGCAGAACTTGATCAGGCGAGAGCGTCTGTTGCAGGTCGCTCGTGCCATGATCCACATACCGGATGCGGTCTTCGAGTTGCCGGTAATGCTCCTTGAACCCGACGAGGCTGACTTCAATGCCACGAGCCGGCGCGATCTCGCGATCGAATTCCAGAATCAGCACCAGCACGTCGGCGTCGATGTAATCGGTGTATCGCGCGTCGATCAGGACGTGACCATTCCGCGGCACGGAATCAAATGCCTGCGTGAGCGCGACGCGGTTCAGAAAACTCACCTGATTGGCCAGTTCAATGTGCAGCACTTCGCGGTCGATGTGCTTTTCGACGGTGCGTCGCAGCGGCCGGCGGACGTTACTTCGCAAGACAAACAACACTCCGAACGCCAGGCCGATCAGAATGCCGATCAGCAAATCGGTCAGCAGAATCGCGACGACCGTGACGACGAACGGAAGGAATTGGCTCATCCCTTCCTTCCACATCTTTCGGAAGATTTTCAGGCTGGCCAGTTTGCTCCCGGTCATGATCAACACGCCCGCCAGGCACGACAGCGGGATCAAATTCAGACACGTAGGCAAGAACGCGGCGCACAGCAGTAACAGTGAGCCATGCACGATGGTCGAGAGTTTGGTCTTGGCACCCGAATTGATGTTGACCGAACTGCGCACGATCACCGACGTGACCGGGAGTCCGCCGATCAGCCCCGCTGTGATGTTGCCGAAGCCCTGAGCAATCAGCTCTCGATTCGGAGGCGAGATACGGCGCTGCGGGTCGATTCTGTCAACAGCTTCCAAGTTCAGCAGCGTCTCGAGCGAGGCGACGATCGCGATGGTCACCGCCGCCATGTACAGCTTCGGATTCGCCAAAGCCGCGAAGTCCGGTCGTTTCAGAAAGCCCATGAACTCTGCGAGATTCTGAGCCTTGGGAACTTGCACAAAATGATCGTCGCCCAGAATCCAGTGACCTCCTTGACGTGACAGCCACCAACTCAGAGTAACGCCCGACAACACCACGACCAACGGGCCAGGGACGGGAGATTTCTTCAACACCTTCCAGCGATCCCAAAGCGCCAGCAGCCCGATCGAGAACGCGCCGATGAGCGCGGCTCCCAGATGAACGTCCCAACCAAAAAGGGTGTGGACTAACTCCGTAAACGTGTTCTCGTGATCGGGCGGAAAGAATGCGAACTCACCTTCGGGGTCAGTATCGTGCCCCAGCAAGTGAGGAATCTGTTTCAAAATCAAAATTAAACCAATGGCCGCCAGCAGTCCTTTGATGACGCTGTTGGGGACGAAGTCCGCAATGGCTCCGGCGCGAATCACTCCGAAAACGATCTGCAACGCACCGGCGATCATCACGGCCAAGAGGAACGCCTCAAACGAACCGAGCGCCGTGATCTGAGCTGCGACAACGGCAGTCAGTCCTGCCGCCGGACCACTGACGCTGGTCTGCGACCGGCTGATCGCACCGACCAGAATGCCACCAATGATGCCCGCCAGAACCCCCGAAAACAAAGGCGCGTTCGACGCCAGCGCCACGCCCAAGCAGAGCGGCAGGGCCACCAAAAAGACGACCAATCCTGCCGACAGGTCTGCGAAAAACGTCAATGCAGGCCGAGATGGCGGTGTCGAACCAGAGGTCATTCCACGAGTCCTTTCTACAACGAAGCCTGTGAGTGTCAGAAGTTAGCCTTCCGATCGGCTTCGCACCAAGGCATCAACGACTCTGAGGCTTGACGCCCTGCCGTTTGGTGAACCTCACCATTCGCGAATCGGCATCGGCGATGTGCCGAGCGCGGTTTTCTCCAGATCGACGAATTTGCCTTGCGATTGATCGAACTGGCGGATGACTCCCGACGCGATGTCGTAGTACCAGCCATAAATGTGAATATCTCCGGACGACAAGCCGACCGCGACACACGGATGAGTGCTCAAGTTGTTGACCTGCACCAGCACGTTTTCTTCGGTGGCTGCGACGTGCAGAGCATGCCCCGACTTGCGAGCGTGTTTGCGGCGGACGATCTGCCGGGTGGATTGGGCGTGTTGAAACCACGCCTTCACCCCCATCAAATCATCGGGGATGTTGTTCTTGAGCAGGGCTTGCATCGCTCCACATTGCGAGTGACCGCAGATAATCAAGTGCTTGATCTTCAACTGTGTGACCGCGTATTCGATGGTCGCCACCTCACCACCCAGCGAGGCTCCATAAGGCGGCACGAGGTTTCCAGCATTGCGAATTTGAAATAGATCGCCCGGCTCGGTATTGGTGATGATGTTCGGCAACACACGCGAATCGGAGCAGGTGATAAACAGCGCCATCGGTTTCTGCTTCTTCGCCGCCAGCCGTTTGTAGAACGCTTTCTGTTCCGGATAAACCTGCGTTCGAAACTCATGAACGCCTTCAAGAATCTTATTCATGTGACCTGCTTTCGATGTGCCAAGAGTGGCGACTCTGAGATCGCTCAGAATGCCTAGCACTACTGCGCACTATTCGCGAAAGTCGCCGTGTGTTATAGGGTTTTGAGGTTTTTAGTCGAGGAAGTCGGCGAATGGGTTGGGAGGTCAAGGATGACCGTCGAACAGATCGAGAGTTTGCGAGCCACTCTGAGCGAGTTTTTGGG
>CAMAWN010000143.1 GCA_945861865.1 Candidatus Kuenenia stuttgartensis
GTCCAACCGCTCCTACGAAAACTACGACGACCTCTTCGAGGTCGCCTCCAGCTCTTGGTGCCAACACTGCCTCAACACCAACCTGATCAAATCCGTCTGCGCCAAAAGCTACATCCCAACGCGCACCTAATTTCTGCGAACCGGATTAGACCAAGATCCATTTCCAACGGACGACCATTTGACGATCACGATCACCAGACTTCAACCTCGCCATAGTCGATCAGGCTTTCCAGCCTGACCCGAACGGCCAAAACGGCATCGCTCATGCACCGGGTCAGCCTGGAAAGGCTGACCTACACGATCTCTTCAATCACTCGCCCTTCGAGAAACGTCAGTCGCTCATTGCGACCGAGATGCGGGTACGTCAGTTGGTGCTGATCGAGGCCGAGTTGATGCAGGATTGTCGTGTGGATATCGCGGAAGTGGTACGGCTTCTCGATGGCTTTCAGTCCAATGGCGTCGGTGGCACCGACGACTTGGCCGCCGCGAATGCCGCCGCCGGCCATCCACATCGAGAAGCCGAGGTTGTGATGATCGCGGCCTCCTGTCGCCGATTGTGCATCCGGCGAACGTCCGAACTCGCCGCCCCACAGTACCAGCGTGCTGTCGAGTAGTCCTCGCCGTTTCAAATCCTTGAGCAACCCAGCCACCGGCCGATCAGTCTCGGCCGCTTTGCGAAGGTGATTCTCTTCGATGTCACCGTGAGCGTCCCATTGCATGTTGCCAGGGCCTCCGCCGGAGACGACGCAGGTGAAGCGGACTCCATTCTCGACCAGCTTCCGCGCGAACAAACAACGCCGGCCGTAGTCGTTGGTTGGTTCCGAGCCGATGCCGTAGAGGTCCAGTGTTTCTTGAGGCTCGCGAGACAGGTCAAGTACTTCGGGCGCTTCGGTCTGCATTCGGAATGCAACGTCGTAGGCATTGATTCGCGCGCTGAACTCCTCGTCGGCAGGATCGAGCGAAGACTCATTCAGGCTTCGCAAGAACTGCAACGTGCGGCGGCGTTGTTGGGGCGTGACCTGTTTGGGTAAATCCAGATTGAGCACCGGGCGATCCCCCGGACGAAACATCGTTGGCTGATACACCGCCGGCAGAATCCCATGCGCGTACATCGGCTGGCCCGCTTCGAGTGCACCTTTCGGATCAGGCATCACGACGTAGGAGGGCAACGATTTGCTCTCGGCACCCAGGCCATACAGCAGCCACGAACCCATGCTGGGGAAACCAGGCACGACGCGGCCAGAGAACAGCTCGTACTGCGCGGCCGAGTGGACCACGCTGTCGCCGTGACACGACCGCAAGACCGCGATGTCGTCGATGCACCTTGCCGTGTGCGGAAACAAATCGGAAACCTCGATGCCGCTCTCGCCGTGCTTGCGAAACGTCCGCTTGGTTCCCAGCAGTCGCGCGTCGGTATGCACGAATTGGTACTTCGCCTCGCCGAATTCCTCTGGCCGCTTCTGGCCGTTGAGCTTGTTGAGCAGCGGTTTCGGATCGAACGTCTCGACGTGACTCGGCCCGCCGGCCATGAAGAGGAAAATGACCGACTTCGCCTTCGCTTCGACCTGCGGATGCTTCGCCGCCAGCGGATTCGAACTTGCAGCGAGAAGCTGTTCGTCATGCAGCAACGACGCCAACGCCAGCCCGCTGAACCCGCAGTACGCCTCGCGCACAAACTCGCGCCGCGTGCGAGTAGGTTTCTCGTGAGGCAGGTTAAAAATCTGCCCCACGGCTGTGTCATCGCACATACAAGAACTCGTTGAGGTTGAAGAGGGCCAAAGAGAATTCGCTCAGCGGCTGCTCGCGGAGAAACTCGGAAGACCGTTGAAGTTCATTCGCCGTGGGTGCTCGGCCGAGTGCCAGCCGGAAGGCTCGGTCGATGGTCTTGTCTTGATCGCGACCGCATTCTCGTTCGAGTCGCTTCGCGAACGCTTGAGCCAAGTCGTTTGCCAACGACCCGTTTAGCAATTCCAACGCTTGCGGCGGGTGAGTGCTCGATTCTCGGCGAGCACAACTGGTCTGCAACGCGGGAGCATCCAAGTTCTCGAAGAACGGCAGCCGCAGATTGCGTTTGGCGATCAAGTAAATCGACCGCCGGTCGTGCTCGCTGACGTCTGCAGTAATCGCCCATTGCGAGGGCTTGTAGAGCAGGCCGACCAATTCGGGATCGACGGGAACAATGACGCTCGGCCCGCCGGACTTGCGGTTGAGCCGGCCGGAAACCGCCAGCATCGCGTCACGGATCTCCTCGGCGGAAAGACGACGAGATTTGGGAGGGCGAGGCTCCCGCTTGTACGCCGCGCTCAACACCATCAACCGATGCAGCGGCTTGAGTCGCCAGCCGTTGTCGATCAGCGATGCAGCCAGCCAGTCGAGCAGTTCGGGATCGCTTGGCTTCTCGCCTTTGAGGCCGAAGTCATTCGCGGTCTTGACGAGACCGACGCCGAAATGTTGCTGCCAGATTCGATTCACGATGACTCGCGCGGTCAACGGATGATCGGCGGACGTCAGCCACTTCGCCAACTGCGAGCGCGGCTGTGTCTCACCGGGTGAGAGTTCGGCAACGTCTTCCGTGACCAGCACGCTGAGCGGACGCGGTTGGACCGGCTCGCCTTTGTTTTCCCAAACGCCGCGTTTCAAGACGTGCATCGCGGTTCGCTTCGCGAAGTCGTTGTGAGTGCTCGGAATCGTGGGGAGCGGCGCGGGGAGTTTTTCTTCCAAATCCTCGATCAGTCGTGCGAGCCGATCTTTCTCGGCGGCGTTGTTCGCGGCCTGAGCCTGCTTTTGCACGCGAGCGATTTCGTCTTTGCCCGTCTTGGTTTCAGCTTCCCACGCCGCTTGTTCATCGGGAGTGGCCAGCACGAGGTTGTGTTCCTCGGTCGCCGCGAGGTACGCCTGCAAGCGGTAGTAATCCTTCTGAGTGATCGGTTCCAGCTTGTGGTTGTGGCAGCGAGCACACCCGACCGTCAGGCCCATAATCGCCGAGCCGAGAATGTCCGTCCGCTCGGTGAGCACTTCGTTGCGGCTCAGCGCGATGTCGGTGTTCCCCGCATTGCGCCGCACCGGGCCGAGCCGATGAAAGATCGACGCCGTCAGGCACTCGCGATTCTCCGGTTCAATCTCGTCACCGGCGAGTTGCTCAGTGAGAAACTGGTCGAACGGCTTGTCCTTGTTGAACGAGTCGATGACGTAATCACGATACCGCCACGCACCAGGGATGTGCCGGTCGTACTCGTACCCTTCGGTTTCGGCGAAGCGCACGACATCGAGCCACTGCTGCGCCGCCTTTTCGCCAAAGTGCCGACTGTCCAGCAACCGGTCCACCACCTTTTCGTAGGCATCGGCGGACTCGTCATCGACGAACGCTTCGATCGCTTCTGGCGTCGGCGGCAAGCCGATCAGGTCAAACGTGACTCGCCGAATCAAGGTGCCTTTGTCCGTAGGATGGGCACTCTTGCCCGTCCCTTCGTCGTTCAAAACCGCAGGACGGGCAAGAGTGCCCATCCTACGAATCGGCTGAAACGCCCAATGCTTCCGAGCCTCCTCGAACTTGGAATCGTCGGCGTCGGTCGGTTCGCGATCGCGCGGATCGGGCGCACCCATCTCAACCCACTTCACGAAGTCCGCAATGATTTTGTCCGAGAGCGTCGGCTTCTTCGGAGGCATAACGAGATCGCCCTCGTGCCGAATCGCCTGAATCAACAAACTCTCGCCACTCTTCCCGGCCACCACCGCTGGCCCGCGATCTCCGCCGCGCAGCACGGCTGCTTTGAAATCCAGACGCAACCCACCCTGCACCTCATCCGCCTGCCGCGAGTGACACGAATAGCACTGAGCCTTCAGCACCGGTTCGATCTTCTCGCGGAAGAACCGCACACCTTTGGACTCTTGCGCATCCGCAATGGATGCGACCAAGAGCACGGTCAACATGACGAACGTCGTAACTGGCCACTTTATAGAGCGACGCAATTGACACTCTCCGGAACACGGATAAATGGCCGACCGTGAGGCAAACATAGTCAGGCCTTGAAAACTGCACCGTGGCGGGCGATGGAAAAAGCGGTTCAGCATGGATCGAGCGTCTCACGGACGATTCTTGATCTCTTCACGCAACTCCTTCAGTTCGCCGCGCAGGCGTTGGAGTTCTTCTCGCAGTTCGTTGATCGGCGACGAATTCGGATCGGAATTGATTTTCAGATCAATACGCTTCATCGGCAACTCGATGCGTACGGACTTCTGCGGAGTGCCCGGTGTTTTGGCCTTGACCTCGTGATGTTGCGGGAGTTCACGCTCCATGGCCTCCGCACGCTTCGCTAATTCTTCGGCAAGATCGTGAAGCCCGGCCGCCTGGAGATTCTCGGCGGCGATGCGAATGTGTTTGATGCGCCGCAGCACGTCGTCCAATCCATCTTGCGACTCGGACGGGACCTTTTTGGCGTGCTTCGGGCCGATCTTCTTTTCGTGGTGCTCGCGGTGCTCAGCAAGTTCACGTTCGATGGCCTCTCGGAGCTTCCGCAATTCAGCGAGGGCTTCTTTGTTCTTGGATTTTTCGGCAAACTCTTCTTTTTCGGCGATGGCTTTCAATTGCTGATGCAATTCGTCGATGCCGCTATCCCCTTTCTTCGGCGCCTTTTCGTCATGCTTGCTCGCCGCGATGATCAGTTCTTTGGCGTGGCGAAAGAGCTTCTCGGCTTCCTCCTTGCGGCCTTCTTTGGCCAAGACTTCCGCTTCGTGCTGAACCGCTTTGGCCTTGGCTCGCAGTTCGTCCGCTTCGGAGGACCAGGCGGTCGCTGAGACGCAAATGATCAGAAGGGCCGACGCCAATATTCCGGTGAACTGTCGCATGTCACGGCCTCCAAAAAGGGATGAGGTTGAAACGGGGAGCATCGTACTCACGACCCGGCAACTTCTCACCTGCAATCGTTGATTCCTTCCCAATCGAGGTCACTTCAGCCCCAGCAGCGGCAACGAGTCACGATGGATCATCTGCTCGATCGCCTCCTGGCTGAGTCGCGGCAGTGCGGTGCCGGCGAGCAAGTCGTTGAGTTTCCGCAAACCGTCGAGCGTCGCGTTGACGGTCGTGAAGGGATAGTCCGTCCCGAACAGCACCTTGTCCCAGATGCCGTATTCCTGGACGAGCATCAGGCTGTGATAAAACTGGAACGGCCGGTAGTGCAGCGCGCTGATGTCACAGAAGACGTGCGGATGCTTGCGAGCCGTGACGATCGCCTCCCCCTCATACGGGTGACCGAGGTGAGCCATGATGATCCTCACTTCGGGAAACCGAGTGGCCACGACGTCGAGATGTCGAGGCAGCGTGCATTCCAGCGGCGCTTGAGCGACGAACGTCGTGCCCGTGTGTAGCAGCACCGGCAGGCGATGCTTGGTCGCGTACTGCCACAGCGGATCGAGTCGCGGCTCATCGGGCCGAAAGCCGGCGTACATCGACAGCAGCTTGATGCCTCGCAAGCCGAGTTCCTGATGACCGAATCGCAACTCGTCTTCCCAACCCGGCTGCGTCGGATCGACCGACAAAAAACCGATCAACCGTGCCGGATCAGTGGCGACGTAGTTCGCGACGTAGCGGTCATCAACCCACAAGCCGCTCAGTCGAGCTTTCCCGCCGAAGACGATTGTAATCGTGTCATTGGGCGCGGTCGCTCGATAGGCGTCGTAGGTCACGGTCAGGTCCATCTCAACGCCGGCCTTGGCACGCTTGGCTTGCTGGCGAAAGTCGTCGCTGAAGTGCGCGGGATACTCCCAAGCGTGGCTATGGACGTCGATGATCATGATGTGACTCCAGTAGGACGGCCGCCCTCGGCTGTCTTGCGGTTTGATCAAAAACACGGACGGTCGGGAACGGCCATCCTACGCACGTCTTACTGCCAACAGCGTCTGTTCGAGGAACGGTCGGACGAGACGTTCCAGCCATTCAAACTCGATCAGGAACGCGTCGTGGCCGTACGAGCTTTCCAGTTCGATGAACGTCACATGCCGGCCGGCTTCGATCATGGCTCGGACCAGTTCCTTACTTTGAGTGGTCGGGAACAACCAGTCCGACGTGTAGCTGGTGACGAGGAACCGCGAGTTTGTCGGCTGCAGCGCTTTGGCCACCGAACCGCGGCCGTCGGCAAGGTCGAAGTAATCCATCGCTCGCGTCAGATAGAGGTAACTGTTGGCGTCGAAGCGTTCGATGAAGCGTTTGCCCTGGTAGTGCAGATAGCTTTCGACCTGAAACTCGATCTGCCGCATCATGTCGTACGAGAGCTTGTCGCTGTCTTGCAGACGACGGCTGAATTTCATCTCGATCGAAGCGTCCGACAAGTACGTGATGTGCGCGACCATGCGAGCCAGCGCGAGCCCGACGTTGGGGCCTTGAGGCTTGCCGTAGTATTGCCCGCCGTGAAAGTTGGGATCGGTGCAGATCGCTCGGCGACCGACCGCGTTGAAGGCGATCCCTTGTGCCGTCAGCTTCGCGGCCGTTGCCATGCAGATCGCGGACTGAATCATCTGCGGGTAGCGAGCGGTCCACTCCAGCACCTGCATTCCACCGAGACTGCCGCCGACGATCGACAGCAGCTTTGTGATGCCCAACGAACGAACCAACTCGGCATGAACCTCGACCATGTCGCCGACGGTCATGAATGGGAAGTTGAGTCCGTAGGACTCGCCGTTCTGCGGATTGAGACTGCGCGGTCCCGTCGTCCCCTGGCAACCGCCGAGCACATTCGCGCAGATCACGAAGTAGCGATTCGTGTCGAGCCCTTTGCCGGGGCCGACGAACTCATCCCACCAACCCGGCTTGCGGTCCTGCGGCGCGTGCCAGCCAGCGACGTGAGCGTCTCCCGTCAGCGCGTGACAGACGAAGATCGCGTTGTCTCGTTGCGGACTCAATTCGCCGTAGGTCTCGTACGAAACCGTGACCGGTCCAAGCTCGCCGCCGCCGGCCAAACGCAGCGGATTCGGCGGTGTGAAGAGCGTCGCGGCATGCTTCGCGACGAACCCGACCGAATCAGGACCGGGTACGACCGGGTCGTCATTGTCCCGCAGTTCTCCGCTGTCTGTCGCCATGAAGTCCTCTCGAAGCGGTTTCAAAAATAGCTCGACGCGCCAGCGAGAGGTTGTGCTGGTCGAAAGTCTCGACCACTCGCGTGCGCGTCGTGCTGGTTTCGCTTCGACCTCTCGTGAAGTGGCGGCAGTGTAACGTGAACGCGAGCCATTCGCCGAGCGATCACTCGTCCTCTTTGGGAGGCGCGACGTTGATGCGGTTCATGGCTTCCGCAACGCCTGAACGAGCCCACAACTCGACGCCGTCCGCGGCACAGGCGATCGCATGCTCCATGTCCGGCTGCTCGGACTTCGCGAATCGCGACAGCACGAAATCCGACGAGTCCATTTGGCCCGGCGGCCGGCCGATGCCGATGCGCAATCGAGCGTAATCCTGTGTCCCCAACTGCTGCTGAATGTCGCGGAGTCCCTTTTGGCCACCGTCCGAACCGGACGCGCGCATCCGCAACTGGCCCAGCGGCAAGTTGAGATCGTCCGAGATCGCCAGCAAGTCTTTCGGCGAAAGCTGAAAGAACTCCAAACACTGCCGCACGCTGCGACCGCTGAGATTCATGAACGTCAGCGGCTTGAGCAGCCAGAGTTTTTCTCCGCCCAGTTCCAACTCCCAAGTTTCAGCTTCAAACTTGATCCGCGATTTCGGCAACGAAAACCGGCGCACGAGTTCATCGATCACGTCGTACCCAACATTGTGTCGAGTCCGCGTGTAACGATCTCCGGGATTGCCCAAGCCGACGATGACTTTCATGCGCTTCACTCGCCTCGCGCCACAAGATCGAGCAAGTAGCGGCCGTAGCTGTTGTTCTTCATCGGCTCAGCCAGTTTGCGGACCTGGGCATCGTCGATCCATTTCATGCGCCAGGCGATTTCTTCCGGACAGGCGATCTTCAAGCCTTGCCGAGTTTCCAGCACGCTGACGAATGTGCTGGCCTCGATCAGCGACTCGTGAGTCCCCGTGTCGAGCCACGCCGAACCGCGGCCGAACGTCTCGACGTGCAGCTCGCCCCGTTCGAGATACACGCGGTTGAGATCGGTAATTTCCAGCTCGCCGCGCGGCGAGGGCTTCAGCGTCTTCGCGTATTCGCAGACGTGGCGGTCGTAGAAATACAAGCCGGTGACGGCGAAGTTCGACTTCGGCTGCTTCGGCTTCTCTTCGATCGTGATCGCCTTGCCGGTCGAGTCCAATTCGACGACGCCGTACCGCTCTGGATCGCGAACGTGATACGCGAAGACGGTCGCTCCTTTGTCGGTCGAAGCTGCACGTTGCAACTGCTGCGAAAGCTGATGGCCGTAGAAAATGTTGTCGCCGAGAATCAGGCAAGCTGGATCGCCCGCAAGAAATTCCTCGCCGATCAGGAACGCCTGCGACAGTCCGCCGGGGTTGGGCTGCTCGGCATATTCGAACGTCATGCCCCACTGCGATCCGTCCTGCAACAGCTTGCGGTACAGCGGCAAGTCATGCGGCGTGCTGATGACCAGAATGTGCCGCAGTCCGGCCAGCATCTGCGTCGTCAGCGGGTAGTAAACCATCGGCTTGTCGAACACGGGCAGCAACTGCTTGCTGATGACCTGCGTCGCCGGATACAGCCGCGTGCCGGAACCTCCGGCGAGAATGATGCCCTTGCGGATACTCATCGAACCCACCTCCTTGAAAAAGCGACTTGCCGCGAGCGGCCTTACGACAGTCCGGCCGAGCTTCTTCAAATGCCATGATAGCTGCGATACCACTCCACGAACCGCGCGACTCCCGTTTCGATCGGCGTCGCGGGTTTGAAGCCGACATCGCGGATCAGGTCATCGACATCGGCGTACGTCGCGGGGACGTCGCCTGGTTGCATCGGGAAAAAAGTTTTCTCGGCCTTGCGACCGAGACATTTTTCGAGCGTCTCGATCAGGTACAGCAGTTCAACCGGTTGGTTGTTGCCGATGTTGTAGACCTTGTACGGAGCCTTGCTGGTCGCCGGGTCGGGATGATCGCCGCTCCAATTTGGGTTGCCAGTCGGGATGTGATCAGCGGTGCGCACGACTCCCTCGACGATGTCGTCCACGAACGTGAAGTCGCGGCGCATCTGGCCGTTGTTGAAGACGTCGATCGGCTTGCCGCTGAGGATCGCCTTCGTGAACAGGAACAGCGCCATGTCCGGCCGCCCCCACGGGCCATAGACGGTGAAGAACCGCAGGCCGGTGGTCGGCAGAGCGAACAGGTGGCTGTAGGTGTGAGCCATCAGCTCATTGGCCTTCTTCGTGGCCGCGTACAGGCTGATGGGGTGATCGACGTTGTGATGCACCGAGAACGGGTTGTTCGTGTTCGCTCCGTAAACGCTGCTCGACGAGGCATACACCAGATGCTTCACGCCGCTGTGCCGGCAGGCCTCCAGAATGTTGACGAAGCCGACGACGTTGGCTTCGACGTAAGCGTGCGGGTTCTCCAGCGAGTACCTGACCCCCGCCTGAGCCGCCAAGTTGATAACGACATCAAACTTCTCATCGCGGCAAAGCTGCATGAGCCGCTCGCGTTCCGTCAGGTCCGCCTGTTGAAACGTGAACCCCGGCCGCCCGACAAGCTGCTTCAGCCGAGCGTGCTTGTACTCGACCGGATAGTACGGGACGAGGTTGTCATACCCGACCACCGTATCCCCGCGAGCCAGCAGTTTCTGGCTGGTGTGAAACCCAATAAACCCGGCCGCGCCGGTGACGAGATATTTTTTGTTGGCCATAAATCAACCTTCTTGCTGACCGGATCGTGACCGTGAATTGCCAAAGCATGGCTGGCTCCCTGAAAAACATTCGCAGCTATTTGTGCGGGCAGGAACTCACTTCGCGGCGGATCGACCGAGCATGATTGCCTGGATTCTGAGGCGTTGAAAAGACTCGAACCTGACGGCCCGTTCGATCGGCTTGCGTGCAACGCAGTGTACCGTCAACGTGGTCCGATCCTTTGATGAAACGTCAACCCAACGAACGTGCGAAATCCATCGCATCGCTGACTTCTTTGTTCGGATGGGACTTGGTCATTGAGACCTTTTTCTTTTTCAGTGAATCTTGCCTGACGGCGACTACGGTTGGCGCGTAAATCCTATGCCGCCACTTGCGATCGCTCCAAGAGCCAATGGCTGCCAATCACGGTTGGTGTTCGCTGCCGGTTCCGTGAGAATGCCCGCCTCTTGGAAAGGGACATCCCATGCAGACTTAGTTGGAGAGACACTTTCGGCTGTCCGAGCATTACACGACCGTGCGGACTGAGTTGCTCGCTCGCGTCACGACGTTTGCCACGATGGACGTTGCTGAAAAATACAATCCGCGACGGCATTGGAATCGAGCAGTTACTTGCTCATTTCAAAGCCTTTTTGGGCCCACCAAGTAATCACTGAGCTGTTGAGTCGTGATTCCCTCTGCGGTCCTGTCAACCGTCAGGATCAGGAGACTTGTACGGAGCGCAGTACCGACGGTTCCAAAAACACAGCAGCCCGGCAACCGTTGGGTGGCCGGGCTGTTTTGTGGGGCAGGTTGACGGCCTGCCAGAATTCCAAGGCCGGTTGAAAACCTGCCCGACGGTCAGTGGGTGACGATCTCGAAGTTTTTCAAGTGGTCGTTACCTTGAGTGACGAATTCGTCGAGTTTGGCTTTCAGGTCGAGATCCTTGTTCGCCAGCTTGAACTGACAGCTTCGTTTTTTGATGTCGGTTTGAATGTCGGTGACTCCTTCGAGGGTGGCCAATTCGCTGCGCACGGCAGCGGCACAGCCGCCTCAGGTCATCTCTGGCAACTTGAGCGTCACCAGCACGACCCCTTCCGGCAGTGTTTCATTGACCGCCGGCGCCGTGGGCGGATCGTTGGCCACCGGCGGGGGACTGCTTTGGCCGCAACCCAGCGCGACCGTCAGCAACAGAGAATTCAACCACAACTTGCTCATGGAATCTCCTCAAGTTCAGTTCAAAGCGAAAACTCGCGAGCAGACCGAACTCGCGAGGGGCCGAATTCTAAAGTCGGTCGTCCGCCGGGTCACGCTGCAATTCCTCGGTTCTTGGTCGTTTGAAGCGGATTGGTCGGCCCAGGCTGACCCGCTCCGCTCCGCGCCGCGCGGCCGCGCCGCTACCATGTTCGGCTCGCAAGGCTGGATTCAGGCTCGAGGAACTCATGCAACCGACACAGTTCATCAATATTGTCAGCACGGTGCCGCTGGTCGCACCGAAAATTTTGAAGACCGAGCTGCCGATTACGCTCGCGACCACCAAGACCGTGATCGACAACCGCCAGTCGATTCAGCGCATCTTGTCGGGCGAGGATCACCGCGTTCTGGTGGTGCTCGGACCTTGCTCGATTCACGATCCCAAGGCGGCGTTCGAGTACGCTCAGCGATTGAAACGGCTGTCCGACAAAGTCGCCGACCGCGTGCTGCTGGTGATGCGCGTCTATTTTGAGAAGCCACGCACGACCATCGGCTGGAAGGGGTTGATCAACGATCCGTACCTCAACGATTCGTTCGACATCCAGGCCGGGCTGCGATTGGCGAGAAAGCTGCTGCTGGACATCGGCGACCTGGGATTGCCGGCCGCCACGGAACTGCTCGAACCGATCACTCCGCAGTACATCGCCGATCTGGTGACACTGGCGTCGATCGGAGCCCGCACGACCGAATCGCCGACTCATCGGCAAATGTCCAGCGGGCTGTCGATGCCGGTCGGCTACAAGAACGGCACCGACGGCGGCTTGCAGGTCGCGATCGACGCGATGATTGCCGGTCGCACGCCGCATGCGTTTCTCGGCATCGACGGTGACGGCCACACTTGCGTCGTCAACACACGCGGAAATCCTTGGGGGCATCTGATTCTGCGCGGAGGCCGCTCCGGTCCGAACTACTCGCCAGAGCATGTGCAGGCCGCCGCCGAGGCACTCTCTGCCGCCAAATTGTCGCCACGGATGCTGGTCGATTGCAGCCACGCCAACTCGAACAAGGACTACCGCAATCAGCCAAGCGTCTGGCGCGACGTGATCGCTCAGCGAATCGCTGGCAACCAGAACATCATCGGCCTGATGCTCGAAAGCAATCTGCACCCTGGCAATCAAAAGCTGACGTCTGATCCGTCGCTGTTGCACTACGGCGTCTCGATCACCGACGGCTGCATCGCTTGGGACGAGACCGAAGCACTGATTTTGGAAGCTTGCGGCAAGCTCGGGGGCTGAGGCTTCTTGTCGATGAATGGACCGCAGACAAGCAGCATGACCGCGAGCAACAACGTCATCAGGCCGAGTATCAATATCAGAATCTTCTGACCGCGTTCCTCAAACTGGATTTGCTCGTCAGTCAGTTGCCTCAGAACTTTCGCACGCAGTCGTCCCTCCGCAGAAAGTGGCAGTGGAAACCACCCGCGAATTGCCCCGTAACCGATGGTCGAGACTGCGACCCCAACGATGAGCAAGAGGATACCGACTTGTGTGAATGTGGTTGGCATTGGTTTGATAGTAGCCGTGCTGCCACGAAATTAGGAAACGGATTCCACACGGTCCTTCGAGAAGTTCAATTCCAAAGGAGCAAACCATGAAGATGACCAACAACCAAAACTGGGTGGGACACTTGGTAGTCAGTTTCAGCCTGTTGCTCATCGGCACCGCCGCCTTGGCCGACGAGTTGAGTAAAGAAGAACGCGACGCCGGATTCGTCCCGATGTTCAACGGCAAAGACTTCACGGGCTGGCGATTCGATGGCAAAGAGTCTCCGCCGAAAGAACTGCCGGACAATTGGAAGGTCGAGGACGGCGTCATCAAGTTGTCCGGCGGCAGCAAGCCGCACTTGGGGTCGGCGAAGTCGTATCGCGACTTCGAGATGAAGTTCGAATGGCGAGCGGTCAAAGAAAACTACAACAGCGGCTTCTTCATCCGCAGCGGCGAGAAAGTCGGTTCCAACCAGATCAACCTGGCCAAAGCTCACGAGGGTGCGTTCATCGGCGGCAAGATCACCGGCGCGAAAGAAGTCCCGCAGTTGCAGAAGAAGCCCGGTGAATGGAACGAATGGCGAGTGCTGGTCGTCGGCGACAAAGTCACGTTCTGGTGCAACGAGCAACTCGCCTGGGAAGCCACCGGGCTGGAAACCAAAGAAGGCTACATCGGCCTGCAAGCCGAGGGTGCTCCGCTGGAATTCCGCAAGCTGCGCATCCGAGAGATGAAGCCGACCCAGCCGTAATACAGGCGTCTCGCCTGTGAATGGGCCGGCAAGCGATCGACTCAACACGTTGAAAGGCTGCGCCGCCATGAAGAACACCTCCCCTTCTGCGTGGAAACGGCCAGCACGGGTTGGCTTCTGGATTCTGACCCTTGTGTTCGGCGCGAGTGGATTCGGTATTTCCGCCGCCGAGCCAGCAGCCACCTTGCCAATCGGCGAGGTCGATGGCCAACCGCTGGCGGCGAACGTCAAGCGGGTGATCGAGGCGATGCAATTCCTCGGATCGCCGTTGCCGGCGGATGAGATCGAGAAGCTCAGTGCGGCAGGCAAAGAACGCGACGCGAAACAAATTCAAAAATTGCTCGACTCGCGCGTGCTGTTGCTCGCACACATCAACCCGGAGTCGCGAGTGAAAGTGCGGCGCGGGCCGGCGGCGGCCGAGTTGCAGCAGTTTGGTTTCACGCCAGTGCTCATCAAAGTGCTCAATGAGAGTACCGTCACAAAGCGAATGAAGCTGGTCAGCCCGCAAGGCGGAGCGGTCTACGCCGGAGCCAGCAAAGGCTCGCTCGGCCGTCAGCAACAGACCGAATTGAACGAGAACGAAAATCTCAAGCGGGATGTTGAACGATTCTTGTCCGTCGAAATGTTCGAGCAACCGCCGATGACCGATCGGCTGAGCGGCCTGGAAGTCGAATACGCCATCGGGCTGATCCTCTCGACGGAAGCTGGCAAGCGTGAGGCGACGGTCGGTATCGACCTCGAACAAGGCAATCAAGACATCGGCTTTCGCGGCGAGGTGCCGGTTCTGTTTCGCGTCGCTCCGGCGATTCCGGTGAAGCTGGAAATCCGAGACTTCGACGGCGTCCCCACGACCGCCGCGCTGGTCGTGAAGGACCGCGCCGGCCGCATCTTTCCGCCGCAACCGAAACGGCTCGCTCCCGATTTGTTCTTTCAGCCGCAGGTCTATCGCGTCGATGGTGAGTCGCTGCTGCTTCCCCCCGGCGAGTTCACCGTCCAGTTCGCTCGCGGGCCAGAGTACTGGGTGCGAGAGAGGAAGCTGACCGTCGTGGCCGACGCTGCCAGTGTCGGCGACGGCCGCAAGCTGCGTCCGCTACGAATGACGCTCGACCTCGAACGCTGGGTCAACACTCATGAGCACGGTTTCTTTTCGGGCGATCATCACATCCACGCGGCGGGGTGTGCTCACTACACGGTGCCGACCGAAGGAGTGACTCCGGAGGACATGTTCCGGCAAGTCAAAGGCGAGGGCTTGAACGTCGGCTGCGTGCTGACCTGGGGACCGTGCTACAAGTTTCAACGACAGTTCTTTCAACCCGCGCCACACAACCTCAGCGAGCCGCTCACGCTGTTGAAGTACGACTTGGAAATCAGCGGCTTTGGCTCGCAAGCGTTGGGGCATGTCTGCTTGCTGAACTTGCGAGACCAAACCTATCCCGGCTCAGACGGCACCGAGACCAAAGGCTGGCCGACCTGGACGACACCGGTCATGCGCTGGGCGAAGGCCCAAGGTGGAGTGACCGGCTACGCGCACTCGGCCAGCGGCTTGTGGATCGATCCGGCGAGCGCCTCGAAACGATTCCTCGCCAAATGGGACAACGACAAGGATGGCGGCCTGTCCGCTGACGAAACGAAAGACGCGCTCCTGCCCGAACCGTTTGTGAAAATCGACGCCGATGGCGACCGCAAATTGACCGAGCGTGAATTGACACTTTGCCATGATCGTGCGGCAGATCAATTGCCGAACCTCGCGATCCCGGAGATGAACGGCGTCGGCGCAATGGAGTTACCGGTGACGGTCGTCGAGGGAGTTTGCGACTTCATCAGCGCAATGGACACTCGGCGGATTCAGGAATGGAACACCTGGTATCACATCCTCAATTGTGGATTCCCGTTGAAGGCTAGCGGTGAAACCGACTTCCCCTGCATGAGCAGCCGCCGTGTCGGCCAAGGCCGCGTGTACGTGCAACTTGGCAAGGCCGAGACGTTCGACTTCGCTTCGTGGTGCGAAGGGATCGCTCGTGGCCGGTCGTATGTCTCGGACGGCTTCGCGCACGCGCTCGACTTCCGAGTCAACGACGCTCGCCCCGGCTTCGGCGACGTCACACTGTCTCAGCCCGGCGAGGTCACGATCACTGCGAAGGTCGCGTTCGCGCCGGTCACGCCGGAGACCGTCGCTCAAGGAGTCGTCGAGCCGGTCGGCGGCAAACGGCTCGTCGGCGACACCGTTGAACTGCACGGCCCACGCTCCGACAAGTTGATCGCAGGGGGTGAGCGACTGGTTGAGATCGTCGTCAACGGCCGCGCGGTCGCGTCTCGAAAAGTTTCGGCCGATGGCAACGCACACGACCTGAAGTTTCAGATCCCGATCGCGCACAGCAGTTGGGTCGCGCTGCGTCACTTTCCGCAACTGCACACGAATCCGGTCAACGTGCTCATCGCTGACAAACCGATCCGAACCTCCCGCGAAAGTGCTCGCTGGTGCGAAGAGGTCATCGAGCTTCTCTGGAAAAACCGCGAACGAGTCATCGCCGAACACGAACGAGACGACGCACGACGCACGTTTGAAAAGGCAAAGGCCGCGTATCGAGCGATCGCCGAGTCCAGCCGATTGCCGTGAGCCAACAGCCGTGATGCTGTTTTTGTTCATTCGAAAAAACGACACACGGCTGACGGCCATCGGTATTCGGCCGGGCACTCACTTCGACTTTTGCAGTTTTCAGCGTGTTGATAACTGATCTGCGGAAATAGCGTGAGCCTCCACGACAATGCTTGGGACATCACTCTCAGGCATCGAGCAAGGAGGCTCACGATGGAACTTGTACCCAGTTTTGCGGCTTTGTTG
>CAMAWN010000144.1 GCA_945861865.1 Candidatus Kuenenia stuttgartensis
CTCCAACGCCGTCGGCTGAGCCTTCCCCGCAAACGCCCGCGAGCCTTCCGCCGCCAACTGCTCCCGCCACTTCCGCAGCAGGTTCTGACCAATCTCCAACCGCCGAGCCGCCTCGGCGACACTCAATCCTTGGCGAGTCAACAACGACACGGCTTCGACCTTGAACTCCCTCGTAAACACTCGACGTTTCGACATGAACTTCGCTCCTCACGCGTCACAATACGCGCTACGTTGCGCGCACGCAAAACGTGGGCAAGTCCATTCCCGACTACGTTCACTTCGCCTCAGACACGCACTTCGGCGGTCGTCCTTTCGACGTTGCGGCCATTGTGTGGTAACATTACCCGCTCGGAGGCCACACCAACGCCTTGCGTAAAGGTTGCACACCTGGTCCGACCTCGGCAGTTGGTCGAAGCGTGAGGGCGAATTATGTCTCAACCCACCGACCATCGCTGTCCTGGTCCGAGTGATCGGCGGACTTGGCTGAAGGTGGGTGGCTTGAGCTTGGGTGCTTTGGCGACGGGGCTGAATCCGAATCTCGCGCGGTTGCTGGCGGCGGCGGAACACGACGGCGGCCAGCGAACGGTCTCCAAGGATTTTTCGGTCATCCTGTTTTGGGCCAATGGCGGGCCGAGTCATCTCGACCTGTTCGATTTGAAGCCGCAAGCTCCGGCCGAGTATCGCGGCGAGTTCTTGCCGATTCGGACCAATGTGCCGGGCGTCGAGATCACCGAGTTGTTGCCGACACTCGCGACCATGGCGGACAAGTTCGCGATCGTCCGCAGCCTGCATCACGAACGGGCCGAGCACTCCGGCGGAACCAATCGCTTTCTCACCGGCTATCTGTCCAAAGCCGCGAACCTCAACAATTCGGAGTTCCCGGAAATCGGCTCCGTCGTCGCGAAGCAATTGGAGAGGCAGGCTCGCGACATCCCGCTGTTCATCGCCAACACGAAGTTCTACGGCGGCGGGCCGGCGTATCTAGGACCGGCTTACTCGCCGTACATGCCGAGTCCGAATCCACAATCGTCAACAGGCAACAACCAGTACGACCCGATCCCGATCTATCGTTCGGGCGATACAGCCGACAGCCTGACGATTTCCGCGGACGGAGTGCTGTCGCTCAATCGTCGGCGCGGGCTGTTGCAGTCACTGGACTCCGTGCCGCGCTGGCTCGATCAACGCGGGACTCTGCCGACGATTGACGGCTTGCAACGTCGCGCCATCGAAATGCTTGCCAGCAGTCGGACTCGCGAGGCGTTTGATCTGTCGCTCGAAGACGAACGGACGCGGCAGCGATACGGGCACACGCACTTCGGCAAGAGCTTGTTGACGTGCCGCCGGCTCGTCGAGTCGGGCGTCCGCTTCGTGCAATGCCAGGCGGAATATCGGCTGCGACCGGAAACGGGCGTCACCAGCAATTTCGACGATCATTCGGTCAACTCGCACATCTTCAACTCGTACCGCGAGAAGTTGCCGTCGTTCGATCAGTCGGTTTCGGCGTTGATCGAAGACCTTCATGCTCGCGGGCTGAGCGATCGCGTGCTGTTTCTCTTCTGCGGCGAGTTCGGTCGCACACCGAAGATTTCTCATCAGGACAAGAGCGGCCGGCCGGGTCGCGATCACTGGCCACGCGCCATGAGTGTGTTCCTCTCCGGCGGTGGCTTGAAGATGGGCCAAGTCATCGGCGCGACCAACCGACGCGGCGAAGAACCGATCGAACGGATCATGGACAGCAACTGCCTGCTGGCCACGATCTACGACCGCTTCGGCATCGACACGGCGACGGCGTACCTCACCAACGCAGGCCGCCCGATTCCGATTCTCACGACCGGCCAGCCCATCGCCGAACTACTCTGAATCGCCGGCAAATTCCGAACTCCGTCGCTCACTGGAGAGTTCGTTCGCGAATCGGCATCATGCTCCCGCATTTTGACCCTACCCGCAGGAGCCACTCATGTCCGAAGCGATCGAAAGTGTTCTCCACGAGACCCGCAAATTCGCGCCGCCGAGCGACTTCGCGGCGCAGGCGAATATCAGCAGCGAAGAACAGTACCAGCAGATGTGGACGCGAGCCAAAGAAGACCCCGCCGGCTTCTGGGGCGACATGGCCGAGAACCTCGACTGGTTCAAAAAGTGGGACAAGGTGCTCGACGGAGCGATGCCGAATACGAAATGGTTCGTCGGCGGCAAGCTCAATCTGTCGTACAACTGCCTCGACCGGCATCTGCTCGGCCCGAACAAGAACAAGGCCGCGATCATCTGGGAGGGCGAGCCGGGCGACACCCGCGTCCTGCGTTATCAAGACCTGCATCGCGAAGTCTGCAAGTTCGCCAACGTACTGAAGAAGCTCGGCGTGCAGACCGGCGACCGTGTGACGCTGTACATGCCGATGATCCCGGAACTGGCGATCGCGATGCTGGCCTGTACTCGGATTGGGGCGGTCCACTCGATCATCTTCGGCGGCTTCAGCGCGGAGGCGGTTTCCGATCGCAACAACGACGCTCAGGCGAAGGTCGTTGTCACCGCCGACGCCGGCTGGCGGCGTGGCAAAGAAGTGTTTTTGAAATCGGCGGTTGATGCTTCGTTGGAGAAATCTCCGTCCGTGCAGAAAGTCGTCGTCGTCCGCCGCACCGGCTCGCCGGTCGAGATGGTGCCTGATCGCGACTACTGGTGGCACGACTTGATGCAGGACGCCTCTGCCGAGTGCGATCCCGTGCAACTCGATGCCGAGCATCCGCTGTTCATCCTCTACACGTCAGGCAGCACGGGCAAACCGAAGGGGGTGCTGCACACGACCGGCGGGTATTTGCTCGGCGCGACGATGACCTCGAAGTGGGTCTTCGATTTGAAGGACGACGACACCTATTGGTGTACCGCCGACATCGGCTGGGTGACGGGGCACAGCTATGTCGTCTATGGCCCGCTCACGAACGGCGCGACGACCGTCATGTACGAAGGCGCTCCGAACTGGCCGGACGAAGGCCGCTTCTGGGAGCTGATCGAAAAGTACCGCGTGTCGATCTTCTACACCGCCCCGACGGCGATCCGTGCCTTCGTGAAGTGGGGCGACGATTGGCCGAACCGCCACGATCTGTCGAGCCTCCGCTTGCTCGGCACCGTCGGCGAACCGATCAATCCCGAAGCGTGGATGTGGTATCACAAAATCATCGGCCAGGAGCGTTGCCCGATCGTCGATACCTGGTGGCAGACGGAAACCGGCGGCATCATGATCAGTCCGCTGCCGGGCATCACTTCGACGAAGCCCGGCAGTTGCACGCGACCTCTGCCTGGTGTCGTGCCAGACATCGTCACGAAGGACGGTCAAACGGTCTCCGGCACGAACGGCGGTTTGCTCGTGATGAAGCAACCGTGGCCGAGTATGTTGCGAACTCTGTACGGCGATCATGATCGCTTCGTGAAGACGTACTTCAGCGAGATCCCCGGCAGCTACTTCGCTGGCGACGGAGCTCGCCGTGACGAAGACGGCTACTACTGGGTGATGGGCCGAGTCGATGACGTGCTCAACGTCGCTGGCCATCGTCTGAGCACGATGGAAGTCGAAAGCGCACTCGTCTCGCATCCGCGAGTCGCCGAAGCGGCCGTCGTCGGCTTCCCGCACGATCTCAAGGGCGAAGGCATCTGCTGCTTCGTCTCGCTCAAGGGCTTAGATGGCGATGATGCCTTGAAGAAGGAACTGATCGCTCACGTCCGCAAGCAAATCGGAGCGTTGGCGACGCCGGATCAAATCCGCTTCGCCGCCGCTCTGCCGAAGACACGCAGCGGAAAAATCATGCGCCGCCTGCTGCGCGACATCGCCGCCGGCCGCGAGAAAACTCAAGACACAACCACGCTCGAAGACTACAACGTGCTAGCCAAGCTGCGCGAGTCGGATGAATAATTCGGCAAGGACTGCTCCTGGTCCGCAGGGCGACTCACGCTGAAATTGGTATTCGGTGTCTTGGGTTTGTTGCAGGGGCTATCCGCCACGATGACTAGAACTCTTTTCACAGACGTCAGAATTCTCGACTGCACGGGGGCGGAACCTTTTCCGGGTGAGGTGCTGGTTGAAGGGGCACGCATTGCGGCCATTGGTCGTGAGGGCAACCACTTTTCACGTGACGAAGTCGATGTGATCGACGGCGGTGGGGCGACGTTGATGCCCGGGCTGATCGAGTCGCACGCGCATCTGAGCATCGACAACGCGGCGGACCTTGTGCAAGTCGGGATGATTCCGCCGGAGGAGACGACACTGATCGCGGTGCGGAACGCGAAGCTGTACCTCGACTGCGGGATCACCAGTTGCATCAGTGCGGCGGCGGCGAAACCTCGGACGGATGTGGTCATTCGCAATGCGATCAACAAGGGGGAGATTCCTGGGCCGCGGTTGTTGGCGGCGAGTCCGTGGCTGACGGTGACCGGCGGCCTGGGTGACATGCGGACGCTGCACATGCCGCAGATGTCGTCGATGGCGATCACGGTCGATGGAGCCGAGAACATGCGGCGGCTCACGCGCGAGCTGATCCGCGAGGGGGTGGACATCATCAAGCTGGTCATCTCCGGCGACACCTTCGTGCCGCACGCTCCGTCGCACAGCACGGTGATGAGCGAAGCGGAAGTTGCCGCCGCGGCCGAAGTCGTGCACGCTCACGGCAAACGGATGAGTGCTCATGCTCGCAGCGCGGGGTCGGTCAAACTCGCGGTGAAGCACGGCGTCAAGGTGATCTACCACGCCAACTTTGCTGACGAGGAGGCGATCGACCTGCTGGAAGCGAACAAGGATTGGGTCTTCGTGAGTCCGAACATCGGCTTCACCGCAACGGCGTCCTACGAAGGGGAGAAGTGGTTCACCGAGGAACAGGTCGTCGAATTTGGTTTCCGTGAAGAACTGGCCGGTGCTGCGAAGGGACTCAAGGAGTTGAAGAAGCGAGGTATTCGCATCCTCGGCGGTGGCGACTACGGATTCTTTGTGACGCCGCACGGTGAGAACGCGCGCGATCTCCAACATCTCATTCGCTACTGCGAGTTCACGCCGATGGAAGCGCTGCTCACGATGACAAAGCACGGCGGAGCGGCGATGGATTTTCCGAATGAACTCGGACAGATTCAACCAGGATTCTTCGCCGATCTGCTGTTGGTGGCGGGCGACCCGCTCGTCGATCCAAAAGTGCTGCTCGACCGGAAGAAGTTGCTCGCGGTCATGAAGAATGGCGAGTTCCATCGTCGGCCGGGAGCGTTGTAGCCCGACCCCTTGTGGGTCAGAGGATTCGGCAAGACTGGTCCGCACGCGACCAGATTTCTTTCACCTCGATGCCGCTGCGTTGTTGGTCACGGAGCTGAGCCGCCAAGCTGAGGATGCGTTCGACGGCTTCCTCGTGCGAGACGCCTGCCCAGTGGATGTTGGAGATCAGATTCCGTCGCGCGTCGGTATCACCGGGCCGAGGTCGATAGGCCAAGTAGGCGGACAAGCTCTCGGCGGTGGCGAGTCCCGGCCGTTCGCCGATCAACAGCACGACCACCTGCGGATCAAGTTGCTCGCCGATGTCGTTGAGCGCACCGACTCGGCAGTGACGCACGACAAACGGTTGGCCGATTTGCCAGCCACGATTTGCTGCCGTTTCGAGCAGCAGCGGCAACAGTGTCGGCACCTGCGCGGCGATGGCGGTGGCCGAGAGACCGTCGCCGATGACGACCTGCAATCCCGCACCACGCGGGCAGCGTTTCCAGAGCAGGCCTTTGGCCTCGGAATTCAACCGTCGGCCGAGATCTGGCCGCGACAAGTATTCGGCCTTCGACGCCGCTTCCGTCAAAACCTCGAACAGTCCGAACGGCCGGACGAAGTCCGTTCCCAGATCGCGGATCAGATCAAGCTCCGCATGGACAGCATCAACAGCGGCGGCATGATCGCGACGCAACTCCAGCGCGGTGCCGGTGCGATACGACACACCCGCTCGGCCGGTCCACAGCCGAGCCTGTGTGTGTTCTTGCCAGCGGAGCGCTCCGTCAGCGACCAAGGCTGCCGGTTGGGCAATCTCGGAAGCGGAAGCGGGGTTAGGGAACTGCGGATTGTCGCTCATAACATTTTTCACTTCGGACGCACCTGTCGCGCGATCGGCGATGGGTGGTCGCGTTGGAGTCGGAACGTTGGGGTCATGGTGATGACACGCGGATGGGCGAACTGAATGGCCCTGTCGGTGGTTTACCGACGGTCGGAGAAAAACTATGATATCTGCTGAACAAACTTGTGCTGACCTGCTCGCAGCTCTGGCAGAATTTAGTCGCATCCGCCCGGATTAAAAGCTGGGACAGACCTCAGCGAATCTGGCGATGACCGCCGGTCGCTTGGACGCGGGGGTCTGGGACTTGGAAGACGAAGAAGCGTTGGAGGCTGCGAAGACCTTGCTCGATCAGCATTCGCAAGCTCAACAAACTGTCACCCAAGAACTCATGGCTGCCGTCGGCTAACCCGCGCATTCGTTGGAACGTCATGTCCACAATCCAAATCCTGAGCACTGGCCGACTTGATGAGCGTGAGTCGGCGTTTCCGCAGGCGGTGCAGTTGCCGGATGGCGACATTTTGTGCTCGTTCGGAGTGGGTGGCGGGCAGTTCGTGCATGGCGGGACTGATTGGGTTCGCTCGACGGACGGCGGGGTGACGTGGCGGTTAGAAGGAACCTTGTTGCCGCCGACGAGTGATCCGCCGTCGGCGAATTTCTTGAAGCTGAGCCTCTCGCCGGATGGCAAGACGATCTACGCCTACGGCACTCGCTACTGGGGACCGATCGACGACAAGTTTGGCGAGCGGCGAGGCGAGGCGCTGTTTTGTGTCTCGACCGATAACGGCCGCTCGTGGTCGTCGCCGCAGGTGATCTCGATGCCCGATGTTCCGTTGGAGGTGTCGCATTCGATGCTGCCGCTCGCGTCGGGACGGTTGCTGGCTCCGACGGGATTGCTCGTCAGCAAAGAGCGTCTGGGCGAAGAGGTCGTCGTGGCGGTCTCGGACGACGGCGGTCGAACGTGGCCGGCGCATCGCACGGTTTTCAGAGATCCGGCCGGCAAGTTTGGGTTCTGGGAACAGAAGCTGGTTGAGTTCGCTCCGAACCAATTGATGGCGGTCGCGTGGACGATCACGCTGGGGGACTATCACGATCAGCCGGACAGTTTTGTAATCTCGCGCGACGGCGGCTGGACGTGGGGGCCGATTCAGTCAACGGGCATTCGCGGACAGACGATGACTCCATTGCCTCTGGGAGGCGATCGGTTGCTGGTGCTCTACAACCGGCGATATGGACAGCAAGGGATCGTCGCCGTGCTCGCGACCTTCACGGAGACCGCGTGGACCGTGCATCATGAGCAGTTGTTGTACGACGCTCGCGCCTTCCGCGACGGTCCGTCGTCAGGCAACACGGGCGTCGATGAACTCGCCAGTTTTCAATTCGGATTCCCAACCGCGATCCGCCTGCAAGACGGGACGTTCTTGGAGACTCACTGGTGCGTCGAGCAAGGCGTCTCCGGCATCCGCTGGACGAAGTTCCGGATTGAGTGGATTCGTAGCCCGGACACCTACGTCCGGGGGATTGATCGGACGTAGGCGTCCAATCTACGAAAACGCACAAGCCCGCTCGACCATCGAAGTCGAGCGGGCTTGTGCTGTTTCAATCTGCGTTGTTGTTGTCGAACTACTTCTTGGCTTTCGCGTCTTCGGCGACCTTCTGCTCGTCAGCGACTTTCTTCTGCACATCAATCGCTTCAGTTTTGACAGTCTTCGCCACTTTCTCGGAGAACTTCTTGGCGAGCAATCCGCTGGGATCACAACCGGCGGCGACCGAGACGATCTTGCCACCCTTCTCGATCAGAAAATTGGTCGGCATCGTCTTTGTCTCAAACGTGTTCCACGCTTCGCCTTTGGTGTCGACGGCGTAGAGCATGTTGAGCTTCTTCTCTTTGACGTAGGCCGCGACCTTCGAGTCCGGTTCGCGGAACACGGCCACCGACGTCAGGCCGAGGTCTTTGTAGCCCTCGTGAATCGCTTGGAAATAAGCCAGTTCCTTGTCGCAGCCCGAACAGCCGCAAGTCAATCGGACGAGGACCGGCCCCTTAGCGGTCAACTCGGACAGCTTGATCTCTTTGCCATTCGCGTCTTTGATCTTGAAGTCGGGAGCTTGCATGCCCACGTCGACTTTCTTCGGAGCGGGCTTGGCCTCGACCTTTCCGGCGGGCTTCGCGGGCTTGGCGTCTTCGGCCAAAGCGAGGCTGGTCGTGAGCAACAGTGCTGTGAGCGACAGTGCGGACGCGATCGTAAGCAGACGTTTCATGGGCGACTCCTGGGTAGGCGGGTGTGAGGAAGGTCAAGAATCCCAATCGCAGCGGAGCGCAGCATAATCAGCGATCCGTCACAAAACCAAGTCTGATTTCACAGACTTTGATTCACAGCCCAGCGAGGCGTACGTCTGAATCACCGAATTGCGGCAGCTTCACGTCCATCCGGTCCATCAGCGACAGGTACAAGCTGCACAGCTTGCGGTTGTCATCGCCGCTGTTGGTGAAATCCAAGACGCGACCAGTTTCGAGCGATCCGCCCAAGCCACCGGCCAGCAGCAGCGGGACTTTCGACGAGTCGTGTTTGCTGCCCGACCACATGTTGTTGACGAACATCAGGCACGAATTGTCGAGCACCGTCCCCTCGCCTTCGGGCATTTCGTTCAGCCGCGTGGCGAGGTACGCGAGCTGGCTGACGTAGTACCGCGAGACTTTTTCGTAGTCGTCCCCTTCGTCGTAGTGCGACGCCGGATGATGCGCGATCGTGATGCACCCGTCGAGACTTCCGGGGGGAGGAAGGGGGGAGGAACGGCGGACCCCTTTCCCGCTCTCCGAATGGCAACGGATTGGCAGCCGTCGTGTCGCGATGAACCGTCGCGACCGCATAGGTCAGCCGCCCCAGTCACTTGACGATCTGGCACTTCGGCAACGCCAGCTTGAGTTCCTTCACACCCGCGTCCGTCGCCTGCGACCCAGACAGGATGAGGAAGGTGAGGTTCTTGAACCCGGCCAACTCCTTCAACCCCGCGTCCGTCACCTGCATGTTGATCAGGCCGAGCCAGGTGAGGTTCGGGAGTGCGGCCAGTTCCTTCAGCCCCACTTCCGTCACCTTCAGGCCAAACAGGCTAAGATTGGTGAGGTTCTTGAGTGCGGCCAATTCCGCCAGCCCCGCGTCCGTCACCTTCAGGCCAAACAGGCCAAGATTGGTGAGGTTCTTGAGTGCGGCCAACTCCGCCAGCCCCGCGTCCGTCACTTGCGGGCCACTCAGGTGGAGCATGGTGAGGTTCTTGAGTGCGGCGAGTTCCTTCAAACCCGCGTCTGTCACCTGTGCTCCATTCAGGTTGAGCGCTGCGAGGCTCTTGAGTCCTACGAGATCCTTCAACCCCGTGCCCGTCATTTGCGTGCCGCCCAGGGTGAGATTCTTGAGGTTCGTGAGAACGGCGAGTTCCTTCAGTCCCGCGTCCGTCAACTGCGTGCCTTGCAGGTTCAGGTTGGTGAGGTTCGTGAGTCCGGCCAGTTCCTTCAGGCCCGCGTCGGTCAACTGCGTACCAAGCAGGCTGAGAGTGGTGAGGTTTTTGTGTCCGGCGACTTCCTTCAAATCCGCGTCGGTCAACTGCGTGCCATCCAACGCCTGGCTGCCGCCCAAGCTGAGGTTGGTGAGTTTCTTGAGTGCAGCGAGTTCCTTCAGCCCCGCGTTCGTCACCCGCGTACCAACCAGGTTGAGAGTGGTGAGGTCTTTGAGTCCGGCGAGTACCTTGAACCCCGCGTCCGTCACCTTTGTGCGATTCAGGGTGAGGTTGTTGAGTTTCGTGAGTCCGGCCAGTTCCGCTAGCCCCGCGTCCGTCACCTGCGTGGTGTTCAGTATGAGCATGGTGAGGTTCTTGAACGCTGCCAGTTCCTTCAACGCCTCGTCCGTCACCTGCGGGCCGTACAGGACTACGCTCAACACAGGCTTACCGGGGAGCCTCGCATCACGGGCCACATTTCCCTTCAACGTCTTCACGAACTCGACGGCCTTGTCCTCGGCATCGTCAGCCCGAACCGCGACGAACGAACACAGGATCGCCCACGAAATGAAACCGTACAGCATCAGCCGCGACATGATTGCCTCCAATTTTCGTGAACCGATCTTTCCCAGATCAGTCACCAGCATGGCGGGCATTGAATCAGCAGCCACAGCGGTTTTCCACGTGTTCAACGACTCGGCGAGCGAAATCGACCGCCTACGATGCGATCCCAAGGGAAGATCCCCGAAGAGTTCCTGCGTGGCTGCGGCGTGCCGGAGCCAGTCCGAACGCGCGCTCGGCGCGGGTCTCCCGACCCCGCCGCTGGGCGGGATCAGAGGCTCTTCAGCGCCAAATCCGGCTGCAGCGGGTGGTTTGCGGGCGTTTTTCGTAAATCATTGTGGCAATGAGGCTTTCGAGGTTGGCGAGACGGCAACCTGCGCTGGCGAGAGGATTTCCGGCGTCCGCGAGAGGCGAAAAACGGCCGGCGCGACGAATTTTTGGCTCGCGAGAGGGCGACCTGCGCTGGGGAGATGCCGACCTGGGCCGGCGAGACGGGCAACTGGCGGGGCGCAGGGTCGAGCGTCCCGCGCCCGCCGGCCAACTGCACGGGCGAGACGCTGCCACGGCGCGCGCGGTCGCTGTGGACGCTCGGGAGATGGCGAGATTGGGAGTCGTGGAGGCGACCTGCGCGATCGCGATGGCGAGATTGGGAGTCCGGACGGCGGGCGGCGGGCGGCGGAATCGAGTGGGCGAGTTCGGGGCGCGAGTTGGCCGTCAATTTAGGCACGATTCGCATTGCTCAGCCGCCGAGCCAACACCGGCCCCGGATCACCGGCGTGGCGGCGCGCTTCGCGTTCGCGAAACTCTTTGATCCATTCGGTGACAATTGTTCGTTCGTGCGGCGTCGGTTGTTGCGGAACTTTCTTCGGCGGCATCTCGCCCGCTTCGAGTCGCTCCAGCACGAGATCCCAAGTGAGATGATTCTTGATGACAACTGCAACGGACGACACGCCGCTCAGGTCGAGCTTGCCTTCTTGCTTGTCGACCCCGTGGCAGTTCAGGCAGTGACTTTTGACGAACGGCAACACGTCATCGGCAAATCGTTGCTCCAATGTCGGCTCGACGTCCGGCTTGTCGGGTTGTGTTGTCACGACGAACACGAACCCAGCCAGGGCAGTCAGCGACGCACACAGGAAAAACCGCGACATGGAACAGACCTTCCCGCTCGGCGATCACATGGACCGTTGGTGTTCACCAAGTTGTTGTTTACTCGCTCAACTGCGACCATCGGGCCCGTACGAATCCCGTCGACCCGCGCCCCAGGATATCGGAAGGCCGCGTATGAACAGAATCAACCGCTCTCTCCAAAGGCTGATGTTTGGCGTTCTGTGGTTGGTTGCGTTGGACTTGGCGGTCGCGGCCGACAAAGTACTGGCAGCCAAACCGAACATCGTGTTCATCATGGCTGATGATCTTGGTTGGGCGGATGTCGCGTTTCATGGCGGCCACGCGCCGACGCCGAATCTCGATCGGTTGGCGTGCGAAGGTCTGGAACTCACGCAGCACTACGTCGCTCCAGTGTGCAGTCCGACGCGAACGGGTCTGATGACCGGTCGCTGCTGGAGCCGCTTTGGCGTCACGAATCCGCAGAACGAACGAGCGTTGCCGTGGGACACCGTGACTCTGCCGCGAGCCTTGAAGAGCGTCGGCTACGACACCTGCCTCACGGGCAAGTGGCATCTCGGTTCGCTGCCGGAGCAGGGGCCGAATCATTTCGGCTTCGATCATTCCTACGGCTCGCTGGCGGGCGGCGTCAGTCCGTGGAATCATCGCTACAAGCAAGGCCCGTTCACGCTGACGTGGCATCGCAACGAAAAACTGATCGAAGAATTGGGACACGTCACTGACCTCATCGCCGACGAATCCGTGAAGTGGATCGAGTCGCGCGTCGACGCGCCGTTTTTTTTGTACGTCCCATTCACGGCGGTCCATCTGCCGATCAAAGAACCGGACGAGTGGCTGCGTCGTGTGCCGGACTCGATTCAGGGGGACGTTCCGCGACACTACGCGGCCTGCGTGATGCACCTCGACGCCGCCGTCGGCCGCATCATCACGGCGTTGGAGAAGAAGGGTTGTCGCGAGAACACGCTGCTGGTTTTCACCAGCGACAACGGTGGCAGCACGGTCGAAAACAACGATCTCAAGTACCCCGACGACAATTGCCCGAATGGCAAGCTGACCGGCAACAACCATCCGTGGCGCGGCGAGAAGGGATCGTTGTACGAAGGTGGCACGCGCGTCCCGACGATCGTCTCCTGGCCCAGCCGAGCGAAGCCGGGCAAGGTCCACAGCCCCGTGCAAATCACCGATTGGATGCCGACGCTCTGCACGCTTGCCGGCGTTCGCTTCGATCGCGACTTGAAATGGGACGGCACCAGCATCGCGCCGCTGCTCACTGACCACGCCGATCTGCCGACTCGTCCGTTGTACGCGGTCGCTCCCGGCTGGCGTTCGCGTTCATTGCGGCTCGGCGACTGGAAGCTCATCGTTCACGAAGACAAGAACGCTCGCAAAGTCGAACTCTTCAACCTCGCGCTCGATCCCGCCGAATCCATGAATCAGGCCGAGCAACTGCCCGACCGAGTCCGGCAATTGCTCGATGAACTCGACAAAGCGGCGACGCGTGATCGAGATGCCGTCGCGGGGAAATGAGCAGTCGAGCCGATCTCAACCAGAGAAATGCGAAATGAAAACCGAGACCTACGGTGGGCGAGTGATCGAAATTGCCGACAGCGAAAGTGAGCTGCGGGATTTGTACGGCCCACCGTCCGAGATTGCGGCTCGCAAGTGCTTGCATCGACTCGATGAGCACTGCCGGCACTTCATCAAGCGGTCGCCGTTTTTGTGTTTGTCGAGCGCGGCGGCGGACGGCTCGGCCGACATTTCGCCGCGCGGCGATGCTCCGGGATTCGTCCGCGTGCTGGACGAGCAGACGCTGTTTGTGCCCGACCGGTTGGGGAACAATCGCATCGACTCGCTGAGGAACCTGATGGACAACCCGCACGTCGGATTGCTCTTTCTGATTCCCGGAATTGACGAGACACTGCGGGTGAACGGCGTCGCGCGAGTCGTGTTGCGGTCAGAATTGCTCGACGAATGCACGGTCGGCGGGAAGACGCCTCGCAGCGGAATTCTGGTCGAAGTGCGTGAAGCGTTTCTGCAATGCGCGAAGGCTCTGAAACGCTCGCGACTGTGGTCCGACGACTACCGGCTGACACAGGAACAAATGCCGACGCTCGGAAAAATGCTTGTCGATCAGCTTTGCCTCACGACACCGGTCAGCGAACTCGACGCGATGATCGACAAGGCGTACCGCGAAAAACTCTACTGACGCTCGATCCCAGCACGACGCGCCAGCGAGTGGTCGATCGGAGAAAATCACTCGCTGGCGCGTCGTGCTGGTTGATGCGACAGGCTCGACCTTCTACGGTGACGACCCGTTGAAGCGGACAGGTCTCGACATCTCGGCGTTTTGGAGCGACCCATGAACGGCAACTTTGTGCGATCTCTGTTTCCCATTTTGGTAGGTGCGATGTTGAGCAACACACTTCCGACAGCAAAGGCGGACGAACCTCTGGTTTTCATCTCGGCCTTCGCGGCCGGTGACAAGGGGAGCATTCACGCCTTCCAGTTGGAGTCAAAGACCGGCCAACTCAAGCCGGTGCATCAGACAACCGGCGTTGAGAACCCGTTCTTCCTGGCGGTGTCGAAGAACCAGAAGTTTCTGTATTCGATTCACGCGAAAAACTTCGGCGGCAAGGAGAACGAACAGATCGCCGCCTATCAGATCGAGGGACGCACCGGCCGATTGAAACTCCTGAACCGGCAATCGGCTCTCGGCACAGCGGCCTGTTCTCTGGATGTCGATGCGACAGGCAAATCGGTACTGGTCGCGAACTATTCCACTGGCAGCGTCGCGTCGCTGCCGGTGCAGGCCGATGGTTCGCTCGGCGAGGCGGCGTCTTTCGTGCAGCATGCAGGATCGAGCGTCGATCCCGCTCGGCAGAAGGAACCGCACGCGCACTGCATCGTCGTCAGCCCGGACAATCGATTCGTGCTCGCGGCCGATTTGGGACTCGATCAAGTGCTCAGCTATCGGCTGGATGCGAAGACGTCCAAGCTGACTCCCAACAAACCGCCATTCGCGAAGTCACCTGCCGGAGCCGGGCCTCGGCATCTGACGTTCGCTCCGAATGGCAAGCGAGTCTACGTCATCAACGAACTCAGCAATTCGGTGACTGTGTTTGACTACGACGTCACAGCTGGAAGCCTCACCGAGACGCAAACGATTTCAACAGTCCCGCAGGACTTCAAAGGTACAAGCCACTGCGCCGACTTGAAGATCACTCCGAACGGCCGCTTCCTGTACGGCACGAATCGCGGACACGACAGCATCGCCGCGTATCGGATCGGCGATGACGGAAAGCTGACGCTGATCGGCATCGAACCGAGTCTCGGCAAAGGCCCGCAGAATCTGGCGATCATGCCCGGCGGAGAACTGCTGCTCTGCGCGAACATGCCGGGCAACAACGTTGCGACGTTTCGGATCGACTCGCAAACCGGCGGGCTGAAGTCCGTCGGCGAACCGATCGCGATCACCAGTCCGTCGTGCATCATGGTCCTGCCGTCTCAAACCGACAGCGCGTTCACGCTCGAACCGGGCTTCGAGATGCTGCTCAACGGCACCGACCTGACCGGCTGGCACTACACGAATGGTCCCGAGTTCAAAGGGATGCAGCACGCCAGCGACGGCCGCTACACCGCTCGTGACGGTCACATCGTCGTGAATCCCGGCAAGGGCCTGGCTCAGATGTGGACCACGCGCGAGTTCCCTCACGACTTCCACTTGAAACTGGAATTCCGCGCCGAAGTGAACGCCGACAGCGGCATCTTCCTCCGCAAGCCACAGCTTCAATGCCGCGACTACCTGGTGGCGGGCCCGTACAAAGATTTGAAAAAGTACAAGCCGCAGGACTGGAACGAAATCGAAGTCCTCGTCAAAGGCAAAGTCGCGACCTGTACCTGCAACGGCGAGGAGCTGAAATTCCCCAACGAGTTGCCGACCACCGGCCCCATCGGCCTCGAAGCCGACCGCGGCCAAATGGAATACCGTCGGATCCGCATCAAGGAATTGAAATGAGACTCGACGGTTGAGCCAAGCGGTCGGGAGCTCCGTTGCTTTGCGGTCGTACCGAAATGCGTGGAGTGTCCAAGACGAGGATCGAAAGCGATGCGTCAGCGTCAGGCCAGATTTGACTGTTCGGGTTTCTGAAAGGCCCGGTTGACAGTCACAGACGTTTCCATAAGGCTGTCCATTGAATTGATGCGTTGCACGCAGGCCGCAATCAGGTGACGCTTTCAAATAGCAGGAGTGTGGTCCCGTCTGGTGAACATCTTGTGAAAGAGTGGCATGTTGCGTCAGAGCCTTCACCGCCGTGAGTTTCTCCAAATCGGCGCTTTGGGACTGGGTGGATTGTCATTGGCAGATGTGCTTCGGCTGAAAGCGCACGGCACGGATGCCGTAGCGACGGCGAAGTCCGTCATTATGGTCTACCTGCCTGGAGGCCCCAGCCCAGGGCAATTGCACATGAAGTCACGAACTGAAGAGGACTTGCAGGAGATAGTCCTCGTCGCTGGCGGCGATGAGTCGTTTGTTTTTGACACCGATTTTGTGGGTGAGGTTGTTTTTGAGCAGGCTCAGTCCGGCTCGGCGGAGCAG
>CAMAWN010000145.1 GCA_945861865.1 Candidatus Kuenenia stuttgartensis
CCAATGATCGACGGAACGATCACCGTGAACGCGTCGCGCGGATCTCCGCCATAGGCCGCGGGATCGGTCAGCATGGGAATGATTCGTTCCAGCAGAACGAAGGACCAGGGGTACCCGTGCATCATGAACAAGGGAAGCGGCGCGGGGCCGTTGCCCGGCTGATGAACGAAGTGCAAACGCAGGCCGTCGATATCGGCCAGGAAATGCGGGAGCCGGTTGAGCCGTTCTTCCTGCTTCCGCCAGTCGAACTCGTCGGCCCAATACCGCACCAGTTCCTGCATGTAGTCCAGATCGATTCCGCGGCTCCAGCCGGTTTCCGGAACTTGTTCCGGCCAGCGAGTTCGTCGCAGCCGTTCGCGTAAATCATCGAGAGTGTCCTGAGGCACCTCGATCCGAAACGGTGATATCGGGATCATGTCTGGCGAACTCTCACACGGACTGGCTTATGACGCCATTAACGACGTTCGGAAGCGATTCGCCTCGCAGCGCCATCGCCGCGATTTTCGCTGCCGTTTCGCGCAGCGTTCGCACGGCATTGGGACTCGCCGAGGCGATGTGCGACGCGGTGATGACGTTCGGCAGGGAACGCAACGGGCTATCGACGGGAATCGGTTCGGGGTCGCAGACATCAATCGCCGCCCCGGCCAGATGCCCCGACTGCAGCGCGGCAACGAAGGCCGCGGTATCGATGAGGTCGCCCCGAGCCAGATTGATGACCAAAGATCCGGGCTTCATCCGCGCGATGGAAGTCGCATTAAGCAGCTTCTTCGTCTGCGGCGTCGAAGGACAATGCAGAGTCACGATGTCGGACTGGGCCAGGAGTTCGTCGATCGCGACCGGCTCGCATCCGGTTGCTCGGACTGCGTCGGCGGGAACGAACGCGTCATGTACGAGCCGCCGACACTTAAACGGAGCCAGTCGCGCAGCCACTTCACGCCCAATCCGCCCAAAGCCGACGAGACCGACTGCCTGGTCGCACAGCGTCCGCAGTTGATCGAGCGGAGTCGCCAGTCCCCATTTGCCTTCGCGTACATGCAGCGTGTTAGGGACAACCTGCCGCGTGACGCCGAGGATGAATGCCAGCGTGTGATCGGCGACTTCATCGATGCAGTAGTCAGGGACGTTGCAGACGGGAATGCCCCGCTCGCGTGCCGCCTTCACGTCGACATTGTCGTAGCCGATGCCGTACCGCACGATCACTTTGGCGCGTTGCATCGCTCCAATGACATCGGCGTTGATCGGGGCGAACTGCGTGATGACCGCATCGGCATCGGCAACCAGTGCCTGGAGCGCCAGAATCTCTTTGTTGTTCCCGCTCCGCAACTCGAATCCGCCGGCGGACAGGATCGACTGTTCGATCTCAAGATTGGGGAACGTGTAATCGGTGATCACAACCGTGGGCATAGCGTATTGGCTTTCGCTTTTAGCCGAATCGCTCCGCGACTCGGCAGTGCAACTTGAAACCTCTGTACGACTCATGCAGGCTGTTGCTTCCCGTCTGATTGTCAGATAATTTATTGAGCAAGTTTTCGTTCTGCAATCGGTCCAAGGATAAGCATGCAAACGCTGCGTCGTCCCAAAGTTCGCGATCAGGTTGCTGGTCAAATCCAGCAATACATTGTCAAGCAGAAGCTGGGGCCGGGTGATCGGTTGCCAACGGAGACTCAGCTTGCGGAGACGTTTGGCATTAGTCGGCTCAGTCTTCGCGAAGCCACCAAAGCGCTGGAATACTTGGGCATCGTCGAAGCAAAAACGGGCGTGGGACTGACGGTCGGGCAAATCGACCTGGAGCGTGTGACCGAACACCTGAGCTTTCATCCGGCGCTGCATCGCGCCGACCCACTGCAACTCATCGACACGCGGGTCATCATCGAAACCGGCGTTCTGTCGTATGTCGCACGACGGATGGCAGAGGACAGTTCGACGTACGATCGGCTGCGGTCGGTGGCGGATCGTTTCCGGTCGGCTCGCAAACTGCAGACATGGATCGACCTCGACATCGAGTTTCATCGTACGCTGCTGGAGTCGAGTGGTGTAGCGCCTCTGGTGGCTTTTGGCGATCTGTTGCACGTGTTCTTTCAGAGATTCCGCGAGAGCGTAAAAAAGGCGCAGTGGGAGGCGGGGGCGGAAAGTCACCGGCGGATTATCGACGCGTTGCGAGACGGTGATATACCGGCGGCGGATGAAGAATTGCGGCAGCACATCGAGGATCATAAATCACGGGTGTAATCTGATGTTAAGCAAACGGACACATCATTCTGACGCGATGCCGGACTTGTCCGATAACGGATCGTTATCTTGCTGGCTGGTGCGTTTACTTGTGTGGTTATCTGTCGCTTCCGGAATCAGCGTTTCAGCGGCAGATGCGGCGCCTGATTTCGAGTCCGATATCGCGCCGCTTCTGGTCAGACGCTGCGTCGAATGTCATCAGGGGAAAAATCCTTCGGGCGGACTGTTACTGACAACTCGCAAAGGTCTACACGCCGGGGGCGAGTCCGGCCAGGTCATTGATTTACAGAATGTTGATGACAGTAAGCTGCTGCAGCGCGTGATAGACGGCGAGATGCCGCCAGAGAAACAGGGGCGCTCGCAGAAACTGTCGGATGCGGAAATCAAGCTCATTCGTCAGTGGCTCGCTGGCGGTGCAAAGTGGCCAGACGACCGTGAACTGGATTATTTCGAGCGGACGAATGATGTGCGGGCGGGTCGCGACTGGTGGTCGCTGCAGCCTCTGGTTCGTCCTGAGGTGCCGCAGCTTGTGCGTCAGCCTCAGCCGAACAATCCGATCGACGCGTTCGTGCGGTCAAAGCTTGAGGCAGAGAATATCACCCCCGCGCCTCGGGCTGATCGGCGGACTCTCGTCCGCCGCGCGTACTATGACCTGATCGGGCTGCCGCCAACTGAAGACGAGATTAAAGCCTTCCTCGCGGACGACTCCGCCGAAGCGTGGCCGCGGTTGATCGACCGACTGCTTGAGATGCCGCAGTACGGAGAACGCTGGGCGCGGTACTGGCTCGACCTGGCCCGCTACGCGGACACCAGTGGGTATGAGCGCGATCAGGAGAAACCATTCGCGTGGAAGTACCGCGACTGGGTCGTAAAAGCGTTCAATAGTGACATGTCCTACGATCAGTTCGTGATGCAACAGATCGCCGGCGATGAGCTTCCTGACCGCACCGAGGAATCCGTCATTGCGACTGGGTTTCTGCGTCTGGGCACATGGAATGACGAACCGAACGACAAACTCGATTATCAGTATGATCGACTAGAGGATCTCGTTCACACGACGTCGTCTGCGTTCCTCGCGTTAACGGTGAAGTGTGCCCGATGCCACTCGCACAAGTTCGATGCGATTACTCAGGAAGACTACTACCGGATGGCGTCCGCATTCTGGGCCGGGCCGCTGCTGGAGGGCGAACTGGGCGGCCCGCCCGCCCAGAAACTGGGATTCAACGATGTCCTGGGCTGGACCGATGAAAGTCCGACACCGAAGCCGTTACACATCTTGAAGAACGGCGAGCGCCATCAACCACTGGAGGAAGTAATCCCCGCGTCGCTCTCGTCGATCCCGTCACTGGAACGCCGTTTTGATGTACCGCTGGATGGAGCAAAGACATCGCATCGACGGTTGCAGCTTGCGCGCTGGATCGCTGATCCGCGGAATCCTGTGACGTCGCGTGTCTTGGTCAATCGGCTGTGGCAACATCACTTTGGCCAGGGCATTGTCCGTACGCCCAGCAATTTCGGCTTTCTGGCCAATCCGCCAACGCATCCGCAACTGCTGGACTGGCTGGCAGCCGAATTTCAATCGGGTGGCCGACGGATGAAATCCATACATCGGCTGATTTTGACATCACAGACCTGGCAACAGTCGACTCTGCATCCGCATGCGGAAGAGTTTGAAAAACGGGACTCGGGAAACCGGCTGTTGTGGCGATCCTCGCGCCGACGTCTGGATGCCGAGACGCTACGCGATTCGCTGCTGGCGGTTTCCGGCGATCTCGATCTAAGAGTAGGCGGCGCAGGATTCAAACCGACGATCAGTCCGGAGGCGCTGGAAGGACTGTCGCGAAAATCCGCTGCATGGGAGCCGTCGCCGATAGAGCAACAGAAACGGCGAAGCCTTTACATGTATCTCAAGCGTGGCCTGTTACCGCCGATGATGACGACCTTTGATCTTTGCGACCCGACACTTTCCTGCGGTCAACGTGATGTCACCATCGTGCCAACGCAAGCCCTGACCCTGCTGAATAACCGCTTCGTGCATGACCGCAGCGAGCACCTGGCGACGGTCATCTCACAAGGCTCGTCCGATCAAAAGGAACAGGTCCGACAGGCCTGGTCGCGCGTGCTGCGGCGTCAGCCATCGGACAGCGAACTCGACTCCGCGCTGCGGTATCTGGTGACGCAGACACGGACGTTTGCGGAGTCGGAAGTTCCTTCGGTCGATGAATTGGCCGCCGAACGGACCAAGGGAATTCGATCGTCACTCGTCCTGCATTTGCGTGCCGACAAAGCCGTTGTCTCTGACGGAGACGAGACGCGAGTTCGCTCTCTGCCGGATCTTTCCAGCCAGGGGCATGATGCGACACAGTTGGAGGTGAAGGCACAGCCGGTACTTGTCGCAGACGGGTTTGGTGGAAAGCCAACTCTACGCTTCGATGGGTCGGGACGGTTCATGTACCTTTTCGGACAGGTCATAACGGCTCAGTCGCACACGATTGTCTGTGTCGTGAGCGATGATGGTGGCTCGGGGCACCGGGAAGTGATCTCGAACTGGAATGGTGGTGCGGGAAACTCAACGACTTCTTTGTTCCTGGGACTTACCGGGGATAACACCGTGCGGTTCAGTGATGCGTTCGCTCCAGCAGGGAATGTGACTGATCGGACGAAGCCGTTTGTGCTTGCGGCGGTCAACGGTTCAGGGCAGGCAGCTGTCTTTCAGAACGGCCGATTGTTGAAGTCTGCTCCGGAACTGGCCCCGCGGCGACTGGACACACCGTGGATCATCGGGCAACAGGGCAACATCAATGGTGAATTCTGGAAAGGCGGCATCGCAGAAATCCGTGTGTACAACCGGGACCTGACCGATCAGGAACGTCAATCAGTCGAGGCTGAGCTCGCAGGACGTTACGAAGTGAGCCTCTCTCCGATTGAGAACCGACCCCGACTCAGTCCGGAAATCCTGGCATTGGCGTCGCTGTGTCATGCGATGATGAATTCGAATGAGTTTCTATTTGTTGACTGAGCGATTCATCACTGAGTAACACATCTCAAGGAGACCGGAATGTCGAACACTTCGCAGTTTCCCTGCGGTCAGACCCGCCGCCAGTTTGCCTGGCAGATGGGGCATGGCGTCGCCGGCCTGGCAATGACTGATCTCCTGACCCGTGACGGGTTCTTTGGGGCTCCGGTTCGAGCAGCCGAACGAGATGCCCCCCTGAATCCCCTGGCTCCGAAGCCGCCGCAGATCAAGCCACGGGCGAAGGCGTGTATCTTCCTCACGATGAACGGCGCTCCATCCCAGGTGGATACGTTTGATTATAAACCCGAGCTGGAAAAGTACGCGGGTCAACCGTTGCCTGCAGACAGGAAGTACATCAACTCTGGTGGGCGCAAGGTTGGTTTTTTGACTCCGGCCTGGAGGAAGTTTCGTCCCGGTGGCGAAAGCGGTCTGCTCGTCTCGGACTACTTTCCCAATGTGAGAAAGCACGCCGACAAGTTGTGCGTGCTGAATTCGTGTCACACCGACAGTCATGCGCACGGGTCGGCGCTGGTTGCCATAAACACCGGCAAGACGCTGATTGGACGACCGTCGCTGGGCAGTTGGGCCGTTTACGGACTCGGCACGGAGAATGAAAACCTGCCGGGTTACGTCGTGATTCTGGACAACCGTGGCGGACCGATCAGTGGTCAGCCGAACTGGGCCAACGGATTCATGCCGGCGACTTATTCCGGAACGTTGTTTCGACCAGTGGGTGATCCGATTCTGGACCTGCGCGGTCCACAACACATGACGCAGAAGGCTCAGCGCGAGCAACTCGATTTTCTGGCCGAACTCAACCAGCAGCATCTCGACACGCGCCCCAGTGGTCGTGAACTGGCGGCTCGGATCAACAGTTACGAACTCGCATACCGCATGCAGTCGGCGACTCCAAAAGCCGTCGATCTCTCGCAGGAGACGCAGTCAACGCTGGACATGTACGGCGTGGGAAAGGAACCGACCGATGAATACGGGCGCAATTGTCTGATCGCCCGCCGGCTGGTCGAACGTGGCGTCCGATTCATTCAGCTTTATTCAGGCGGCGGGCATCTGGAAGAAACCTGGGACGCGCACGCGGGCATTGAATCCAATCACGGACGACACGGCGCCGAGGTGGATCAGCCGATCGCCGCATTGCTGACCGACTTGGAGCAACGATCTCTTCTGGACGACACACTGGTCATATGGGGCGGAGAATTTGGACGCATGCCATTCAGTGAGGGCCAGAATGCTCCTGGCCGCAACCATAATCCGTACGGCTTCTCGATGTGGTTCGCTGGCGGAGGGGTGAAAGGCGGAATGAACTACGGGAAGACGGACGATTTCGGTTTCGAAGCTGTCGAGGACAAAGTTCATCTGCACGATCTGCACGCCACAATTCTGCACATCATGGGACTGGATCATGAACTGCTGACGTATTTCCATCAGGGCCGCGAAGAGAGTCTCACGGACGTCGGTGGAAATGTGATTGACGATGTTCTGGCATGAACCCACGAATTTTTGATACAGCGATGAACTCGATTTCTACAGGGCGTGCAACTCGACAGGTTTGGGTGATGCCAAGCAACCGATGACGGAAGTCTAACCGCAAGGAGCGAATCTGATGCGAGGTCTGGCAGAAGTAGCGGTGCGTCGCGAGTCGCCCGATGCGGCACGGCGGATCCGGACGGCTTGCGCCGTGCCGCTAATTGCCTGTCTCGCGCTCGCGGCCGTGTCTGCCGATGGTGCTGACGACCTTGCGCAATCGTTTGCCAAGCAGATTCAACCGCTGCTCGTGAAGACCTGCGGGGATTGCCACGGGAAGAAGCCCAAGGACAACGATCTCGATCTCACGAGTTTCGGTTCGGCTCAGGCGATCATCGCCAAGCCCAAGGTGCTGAGCGATGTCGTCGAGAGGTTGCGACTCGGCGACATGCCACCGAAGGAAGCGCCCCAGCCGACTCAGGCTGAGCGGGAACAACTGCTGGGTTGGATCACGGCGGCGCTTGATGCTGAGGCGGCCGCACGGGCTGGCGACCCTGGGCCGGTAACGCTGCGTCGACTGAGCAATTCGGAATACGACAATGCGATCCGCGATCTCACTGGCGTCGAAATGCGACCGACGCGGGTTCGCGAGTTTCCCACGGACAGCGTCGGTGGCGAGGGGTTTGCGAACGTCGGCGACGCGATGCCCGTGACTCCCGAACTGGTCGAGCGCTTTCACCAGACCGCTCGCGACGTTGCCGCGCGGGCCGTGCTGCTGCCCGGCGGTGTTCGCTTTTCCCCTTCCACCGAGCGGCCAGATTGGACGGAGGAGGCTCTCAAGCCGCTCCGCAGTTTCCACACGCGCTACGCCGGGCCGAACGGAGAGCCGCCGCTGGCAACGCATCTCGCGGCGACATTGAAGCACCGCGACAGGCTCACACGAGGCGGGGCCGCCGACATCACTGCGGTGGCCGCCGAGGAAAAGCTCAACGCCACTTATCTGGCGGCACTTTGGGCAGGGCTCAACGGCAAGTCGCCTGAGGAAGCCATTGCCCAGACGAAACAGTGGTCCGAGAAAGCGGCTCTGGCGGAAGCCGAGAAGCAACGGCGGCAGACGGCTCTCCAATCGTCCAAGAAGGCCATCGAGTCCCAGTGGGCTTCGTCGAAACGTGTCCTCGCAGAGTCGAAAGTCGCAGAAGGAGGCTCGGTTCCCTTCGAGAGTAAGGTCTCGGTTCAACGCGGCGAACTGCTCCTCTTGACCGTGCTTCCGAACGAAAACCACGGGGCCGACAGCACACTCGTCGAATGGGCGATCCGCGAAACAGCCGGCGATCAGCGAACCTGGAGCGTCTCCGATCTGGTTCCCAATCTACTGAAGGGGAACACCTGGTCGGACAAGCATGAGGCCCGCTGGAGCTTCCTGGAAACGACGTCAACTCCGGTGTACCTCACCGAGCGGCGCGACAGCATCGCAGGACATGCCGCACTAAAAGCGTGGAGCCTCGGCCCCGAACCCTCGGTCTTTGTGAACGACGGCGCCGAAGATTTAAAGCTCTGGACGACGTTGCCCGCAAAAACTTTCTTCGTGCATCCGGGACCGAAGCGACCCGTGGCGGTCGCCTGGACGAGTCCCATCGCTGGCGAGTTGCTGGTCTCGGGTCGCGTCGCCGATGCCCACCCTGCCAGTCTCGACGGAGTCGCGTTCGAACTGTCGCATGTTGCGGCTTCGAATTTGGGGCAGGCTCTGGCTGACTTGGGGAGCGCCTCCACAATTCTGCCGGACGCCGGTCTGCCTCCCGACATGCTCGCCCATGTCCGGGAGAAGTGGCGCGAGGCGACCACCGATCCGGCACCGGTCCTGGCGGCGATCAAGGCCATGCAGGACCAGTTGTTTCAAGGCAACTACGGGAAGAATGCGGCCATGGCGGTCGGCAACGGCTTTCCCGCGTGGGAAGATGTGCGTCGCATCGTCGCCCGCGAGCGGGTCCAAGGGGCCGCCCGTGAGCCGCTCTTCCGAATGGTCGCGTTGCCCGCTCAGTCCGACACGTTCGTGGTCTGGGACCGGCTGCGACTGGAGGGTGGGGACGGGCCACCGCTGGTGTTTGCGGAGCATCCCGAATTGGGCACGGCCGTCGAGCAAGCGTCGGGACTCAAATTCGGACAGCACCCGCGGGGGCGATCGGTGTCGAAGTCCGCTCTCGTCACGGCGGCCGGTGCCGAGATCGTGATCGATCTGAGGAAACTGTCGCCCGAATTGCAAAAGGCGCTCACGCTGCCTCGGTTTCTCCGCGCTGACGTGAGCCTCGATGAAGCGAGTCCGGAAACGGCCTCGGTTCAGGCATTCCTCATCGCAGCCACAGGCGGTGGCGGCAACTTGGCGGAGCCCGTTGCCAAAGCGACGCCGGGCGACCCGCTGGCCGCACAGATCGTGCATCCGCGCGTCGCCGCCGAACGGGCTCGACCGGCTGCGGAGTTTCGCGCCCTCTTTCCGCCAGCGGTTCTCTTCCAACCGATTATCCCGCGAGACGCTCAGGGGAGCGTGTTCTTGTACCGCCGCGAAGACGAGCCGTTGCGTCGGCTTCTGCTCGACAACGCGGGCCGGGCGGAGATCGACCGGCTGTGGAGCGAACTGGAATTTGTCAGCGAGCAAGCGCTCGCCACGCCGATCGCCTACGAAGGGCTCGTGCAGTATTACCGCAAGCCAAACGACGGCGCGCGGATCATGTTCTTCTACATCCAACTGTTCGAGGAGCAGATCAGACGGGAAGAAAAGGAGTTCCTCGCGGCCCAGGTCGCTGCGGAACCGAGGCAGCTCGAAGCGCTGCTCGCTTTCGCCGCCCGAGCTTGGCGCCGGCCACTCGCCGCCAAGGAACGCGAGGCGATACTCGCGTCCTATCGTGCCGACCGGGAAGACGGCGTGAAGCACGATCCGGCGTTCCGCGCCGCATTGGCCCGCGTCCTATCGTCGCCGTGGTTCCTGTATCGAGTCGAACAACCCGCGCCCGGCCCGCGTTGGCAGCCGGTCTCGGGCGATGAACTGGCGACGCGGCTGAGTTTCCTCCTCTGGGATTCGATCCCCGACGATGAACTGCGAGCAAAGGCCGCGAATCTCCATGAGCCTGCGGTCATGGAAGAGCAACTGCGCCGCATGTTGAAAGACGGCCGCATGCGCGGCATGGCCGAGGAGTTCGGCGCCCGCTGGCTCGGCGTGCGGGATTTCGTGGCCAACCACGGCCGCAGCCTGAAGCACTTCCCCGAGTTCACGCCAGTTTTGCGCGACGCGTTGGCCGAGGAACCGGTGCGGTTCTTCGAGGACCTGCTGACGAACAACCGCCCGGTCGCCGAAGTGATCGCGGCTGACGCCGTGGTCATCAACGATGTTCTCGCCAAGCACTACGGCATCCCCGGCGTGACCGGTCCGCAGTGGCAGCGCGTCGAAAAGGTTTCCGCTTATGGTCGCGGCGGGTTTCTCGGTTTCGGCGCGGTGCTTGCCAAGCAGTCAGCGGCGTCCCGTACGAGCCCCGTCAAGCGTGGCGCGTGGGTGGTTCAGTTGCTCGGCGAGCGGCTGCCCAAAGTCCCGCCCGACGTGCCGCCGCTGCCCGAGACTCCCCCCGCCGGGCTGAGCGTGCGCGAGATCACCGAGCGTCATCGTGCGGACTCAAAATGTGCCGGTTGTCACGTCCGCATCGACCCGTACGGCATGGCGATGGAGCGGTTCGACGCCATCGGTCGGCTGCGACCGGCCAGCGAACTGAAGCCGGGCGACACCAAAGGCACGCTCCGCGACGGCACCGAGATCGACGACATCGCCGGCCTGCGAGACTACTTCGCCGGACCGCGCCGCGAGGACTTGCTGCGGACGCTCGCCCGCAAGCTGACGGGCTACGCGCTGGGCCGAGCCGTGTTGTCGTCGGACCGCAAGCTGGTGGACGAAGTGACCAAGACGATGGCCAGCGGTGGTCGCTGGTCGGACGCCCTGCTCGTGATTGTCCGCAGCGAGCAGTTTCGCTGCATTCGACCGGCGGCTTCCGCGCCGACCGCCGCCTCCCCGTGACAAGTAGGACTGCCTTTCTAGGCCGTCTGAAATCGAAAAAACAAAGCAGTTTTCGACGCCCTGGAAAGGGCGTCCTACAAAAAAGACATCCATAACCACCGAAAGGACCTTCCCATGTCCAACACATCCGCTTCGACCTTCTCTCGACGCACGTTGCTGCGCGGGCTCGGCGTGTCCATGGCGCTGCCGTGGCTCGAGTCGCTGCCGTCCGCCTTGGCAGCTACGAACGCCGCTCAGCCGCCGATTCGCACGCTCGTCACCTTCACTGGCATGGGCTTCCACTCGAATCACTGGTGGGCCAAGGGCGAAGGCGAAGGCATGGAACTTGGCCCGTGCCTGAAGCCTCTGGAACCTTGGAAGGATCGGATGGTCTTCCTCCGCGGCCTGTGGAACGAGCAGGCTAACAACGGCGTCATTCACTGCATGCAGACGGGGAACATGCTCAGCGGCGCGACGATGTCGAAGACCGAGGTCCGCACGGGAGTCAGCTTCGATCAACTGATGGCCCAGCGGATCGGCGACCGCACGCGAATCCCGTCGCTGGTGCTGGGCTGCGAGGATGCGATTCCCGGTCTGCAGGACGGGCATCCATTGCTGTACAGCTCGCACATCTCGTGGAGTTCCGAAGTCTCGCCCACTTGGACCGAGACGCGGCCGGCGCTGGCCTTCGACCAGCTCTTCCGCACTGACCGCAATCAGGGCAGCCGCCGCGTCGTCGATGCGGTGCTCGAAGATGCAAAGTCACTGCGGCGGCGACTCTCCGTCTCGGACCAGCAGCGGTTTGAGGAATATCTCGGCAGCGTTCACGAGATCGAAGGTCGCATCAAACGAGCTGACAAGGAACGCGATGCTGGCGCTTGGAAGCCGAGCCTGACCGCTCCCGATCGCCCGCGGCCAGCCGACGGGATTCCCGCCGAGATCCCGGAGTACTGGAAGCTGATGAACGACATCGTGCTGCTCGCCTTCCGCACCGACACCACCCGGATTGCGACGCTCAAATATTGCAACGACGGCTCTGCTGAGACTCACACTCACTGCGGCGCCAAGGATCAGCATCACCAGATGGCCCACACCCAGCCGGCGGAACTCGTCGCGCTCAACCAGTACTTCATGTCGCAACTCGCCTACCTCTGCGAGCGAATGTCTGAGGTCAAGGAAGGCGACCGCACGCTGCTCGACAACACATCGATCATGCACTGTTCGAGCATGTTGCACGGCAACCATGACGCGAAGCAGTTGCCGATCATCCTGCTCGGCGGCGCGGGCGGAAAGCTCCGTGGCGGTCGCGCGCTCGACTACCTGAATTCGCCGAACCGCCGCATGTGCAGCCTATTCCTGCATCTCATACACTGGGGCGGCCTGGAACTCGACCGCTTCGGCGACTCGAACGAACGACTGACGGGCGTGTGATGGACCTCGATGTACGACGGACTTCCAGTCCGTCGCTTCGAAAGTGATTCAGATGCCGACGGACTGGAAGTCCGTCGTACACGATTTCCAACCCTTGATACACGGGATGAATACTCAAGTGAGACGACTCCAAATTGTTTCGACCTTGCTCGTGCTCTGTTTGGTGGCTCCGAGTTTCGCTGCTGACTCTTTCGACCAGTCGATTCGGCCTTTGTTGCGCGAGTACTGCGTGACTTGTCATTCGACTGAGAAGCAGGAAGGAGAGCTCGACTTGCAACGCTTCACTTCGCTGGAGCAGGTCAAGCGGCAGGCGGATGTTTGGGAGCATGTGCAGGAGCAACTCGCATTGGGCGAGATGCCGCCGAAGGATGCCAAGCAGTTCTCGGTGGAACAAAAACGACAGTTGGTCGGTTGGGTGCGATCGACGCTCAATGAGATCGCGCTGGCCAATGCGGGCGATCCGGGGCCGGTCGTGCTCCGCCGGTTGTCCAATCACGAATTCACCTACTCGCTCCGTGATCTGACCGGAGTGCCGTCGCTCGATCCGGCCCGCGAGTTCCCGGTCGATGGCGCGGCGGGCGAAGGCTTCACCAATGTCGGCGCGGCGCTGGTCATGTCGCCGGCGTTGCTGTCGAAGTACCTCGAAGCGGCGAAGGATGTTTCCAGACACATGGTGTTGCTCGAAGATGGCGTCCGCTTTTCAGCCAGTGATTCGCCTCAAGACTGGACGGACGAAGCGCTGACCAGCCTGCGGCAGCTCTATGCTCGCTACACAGTCACAAACGATCTGGGAATTGACGTCGGCGGAACCGGTCGGGTGAAGAGCGAAGCTGGTACCATTCCACTGGAGCGCTATCTCGATGCAATGCAGCGACAGGGCTCACGTGAAGGCCTGAGCGTCAGGTATCTGAGCCTTCTGGAACAATCGCTGACCGCGAAGGAGTCATCACCGCTGCTCGATCCACTGCGTCAGAAGTTCCGTGACGGCAAACTGACCGCCGGTGACATCGAAATCTGGCAGAAGGCCCTTTGGAAGTTCAACATTGTCGGACATCTGGGGCGTCCGAACGGGCCGAAATCGTGGCAGGAACCCGTCAACCCGTTTGTCAGTCAACAGGAAATTTGTGTTCCGCTGGAAGCAGGCAAAGACGTTACGTTGTCTCTCGTCGCGGGGACAGCGGGAGATGGCCACAACGGCGATCTAGTCGAGTGGCAGAATCCGCGTCTGGTGGCAAAAGATCGCCCCGAGATTTCCCTCTCCAGTGTGCCCGAATTGTTGAAACATCTGGAAGCGCAGCGAGCCAAACTTCTGGCCGACACGGAAGCCTGTCTCGCCGCTTTGGCGGCAGGAAACGAGAACGCCCCCAAAGAGACACTCGCCATATGGCGTCAGTATGTGGGTTTCGGCGGTTCGAAGCTTGAACCACTGTTGACGGTGAAGATGGAACGCTCGCCCGACTACGCCTTTATTCAGGGATGGCGCGGCGATAGTGATCTCAGCGTGATGGCCAATTCGTCGGATGCGGATGTTCGCATTCCTGGAAAGATGAAGGCTCACAGCATCGCCACACATCCGGCCCCAGATCGGCAGTCGGTGATTGCCTGGAAGAGTCCTGTCGATACCAGGACTCTGAAAGTCAGCGGTCGGGTGGAACACGCTCATCCGGACTGCAGCAACGGGATCACATGGGCTTTGGAAGTTCGCCGTGGCACTGCCATTGAACGGCTGGCAGGAGGCATTCTTGATCAGGCTAAAGGGGCGGTGATCGGGCCTCTTGAGAATATCCACATCGGCGTTGATGAAGCAGTCGCGTTGTTGATTGGACCTCGCGACAACAACCATTTCTGCGATTTGACGGCGATCGCACTCACTCTGTCGGACGGAGAGAAAACATGGGACCTTGCGACGGATGTCTCACCGAACATTCTGGCCAGCAACCCTCAGGGACCGTGGCACTTCCTGAGTCAGCCGGTCACGGCAAATGCGCCGGATGACCTGCCGGCTCCGATCGCCGAGTGGCGCAAGTCGCCATCCCCGGAACTGGCTGCGAAGGTGCGGGCGCATCTGGAACAGGACTTTCCGCTCGTGCATCCTCTGCTGGCTTCGGCCTGGAAATCGTTCCACGCTTCGACGCCGAACTCATCGCTGACCGCACAGGCGCCTGAGGTGCTCGAAGTGGCAATTCCCGCCGCGCTAACGTCCGGATCTGAGTTTGTCGTGACTGGTCGCATCGCGGCCGCCAACGAAGGGAGCGTGCAACTGCAGGTCGTGAAAGAGAGACCGAGCACAGCGCTAACCGCCCTGCAATCAAACCTTCCGATTGTTGTCGCGGATGGCAGTCCCGCGCGGCAGCGATTGATAACGGCCTTCGACGAGTTTCGGACGATCTTTCCCGCAGCACTCTGTTATTCGCGGATCGTCCCGATTGATGAAGTTGTCACGCTCAACCTGTACTTTCGCGAAGATGAGCCGTTGCGTCGGCTGATGCTTTCCGATGCCGAAGCTCAGCAACTCGAACGATTGTGGCGCGATCTGTTATTCATCAGCGAAGCGCCGCTCAAGCAGGTCGATGCGTTTGAGCAGATCTATCAGTTCGCAACGCAGGATCGCGCCGACCTGGTTGTCGAGTTCGAGCCGATGCGTAAACCGATCCACCAGGCGGCAGATGAGTTTCGTGATCGCCAGAAGCAGGCCGACTCGGCTCAGCGACAGGCGGTGATCGACCTCGCCGCGCTCGCCTGGCGACGCCCGCTGGCTTACGCGGAGATCGATCCGTTGAAAAACATGCCGCCACGGTTGATGCTGGCTCGCGTCCTGACGTCACCGGCGTTCCTGTATCGCAGCGAGACGCCCGCCGCTCAGACCGGGCCAGTCAATGACTGGGAACTCGCCACACGTCTGAGTTACTTCCTCTGGTCGTCACTGCCGGACGAAGAACTGCGTTCCGTAGCCGCCGCGGGCAGGCTGAGCGACCCCGAGGTTCTGGCCGCGCAAGCGCGCCGGATGCTCAAAGACGATCGTATTCGCCGCCTCGCCACCGAATTCGGTTGCCAATACCTGCACGTTCGGGATGTGGCCACGCTGGATGAGAAGAGCGAACGACACTTCCCGTCCTTCAAGCCGCTCCGCGAAGCGATGCAGGAGGAAGTCGGTCGCTTCTACATCGACCTCTTCCAAAACGATCGCAGCGTGCTCGAGCTGGTGAATGCGGATTACACCTTCCTCAATAAGCCGCTGGCCGAGCACTACGGCATCCCCTTCACCGGCACCGATTGGCAGCGAGTGGACGGGATCAAGAAGTATGGTCGCGGCGGCGTGCTGGGATTCTCGGCAACGCTCGCGAAGCACTCAGGAGCATCGCGGACGAGTGCCATCCTGCGCGGCACCTGGGTCAGCGAAGTGCTGCTGGGCGAGAAGGTTCCCAATCCCGCATTTCCCAGATGACTTCCCTCGCCTTGGCATGCGATTTGCGCCACACACCTGAAAAACAGGGGTTTGCTGCCAAGATGTGTCAAGGTGATAGGGGAACCCAATGGGTGACGCGAAAAACGAGGATTTGCGGGTCGGTTTTGACA
>CAMAWN010000146.1 GCA_945861865.1 Candidatus Kuenenia stuttgartensis
CTGGCGTTCGCGTTCTTCGATCCGAACTTCTTCGTGGCGTACCTGATCTCGATCGCGGTGTTCGGTCTGTTCCAGGCGATCTTCATGGCCAACGCCGGCGGATCGTGGGACAACGCCAAGAAGTACGTCGAAGTCGATCTGAAAGAAAAAGGGACCGACCTGCACTCGGCGACTGTCGTCGGCGACACCGTCGGCGATCCGTTCAAGGACACGACCTCCGTCGCGCTCAACCCGATCATCAAGTTCTCGACCCTGTTCGGCTTGTTGGCGGTGGAGATCGCACTGGAATTCAAGCACGCCGCCGATGCCAAGGGCACGACCAACTACACGCCGTTCATCGGCGTCGTGATGCTGGTGATCGCGCTGGTCTTCGTCTGGCGTTCGTTCTACTCCATGCGAATTCCAAAGAAGATCTGATCGGCGACACAGCTAGAGCGTTGTTGATTTCTTGTAGCGAATGCCGCAGTGATTGAAGTCACTGCGGCATTCGTGTTTCGTGAACTCACCGAGGATTGGCCGTAGGGAGTCTGTCGTTTGTCGAGGGTTGTGAAACGCTTGGCTCGTCACGCGGAGCGATGACGGCTACGTTCACTGCGGCTCCGCTGGCGGTTCGAGCAACTCCACGATCAGGCTGAGCGCTTTGCGGTCACGATCGATTCCCGCTCCATCTCCGAATCCGCTGCTCATCATCCCCGCAGCATGGTCGCGATCATTCTGCGCTTCGGCCTCGATCAGAGCGTCCGGCAGCGGCATTCGATTTTTGGCCGTGCGGAAGTAGACCAGGCAAGGCTCGTCGCCTTGCAGGACGAGCTGCTGTGAAATCAGTCCTCGAACCACAAGCGGCCGTGAAGCTTTCTTTCCCAAAACTCCGAGAGGTCGGTATTCGATCCAGTCGTAGTTTGGGTCTTGTTTCTGCAAGCTGGCCAGCGACTCAGGCCATTCGCCCAGTTCGATCTTCTGCGCCTGCAATTCCAGCCACGTTTGCAGGATGAGATTCCGAGCGGGAACGGGAGCGAGTATTAAGGCCTGTGTTGTTCCTGACCATTCTCCATGCGTCGCAACGCTTCCAATCAACGCTGGAACAATGGGGGTCTTCCAGCGGAGCGCTTCCACTCGTGTCAGCAATGCTCTGACAGATTGGCCGCCGATCTCTTGGCTCTGATCGCGCCAGGGGTCGGTTCGAGCGAGCGCATATTCGAGCCGCAACAGCCTGTCAGCACGAGTTGTTTCACCGGGTAGCCATCGCCGCAACCAAGCGTCTTCAAGAACCTTTCTCCCTTCCCATCCAGACGTTTCCACGGGTTGCCAACCGCTTCGCAGAAGGTCGATGGCTTCACGGTAGCTCCAACCACAATTGCGAGGGAATGTGGACGTGAAGAACGACTGGTCCCAAGCCGCGACTTGGCGAGCCACGCTGCGGTATTGGTCCACCGTAAGCGTGACTGTGGCCAGTCGCTGCCTCAGAAGGTTCAACACGCGCCGCTCGTAATCACGACTCGACATGTTGTCGATGCAACTTCCGCTGTGTCGCCAATGATCCAAAACTCGCATGGCCGTCGAACATAGTTCCAGCGAGCGAGGCCAATCTTTCGCATCCCCGGCTTGACGCTCCGCCGCGACGATCGCTCGGAATAACAGATCAACGGTTCGTCGTTGCTCATTGGGATCGCCGGCAATTGCTCCGATGGGGCGACGTGACACGGTCATCAGGTTGTCAACCAGCTTGGCAGAATCCTTCAGTCGATTCTCGATCGCGAGATCCCGTGCGGCAATCGGGTCTCTCACGGCTTGAATTGGATCGTCACCGGGAACTTGCATGTGGTCCGAAATCACGGGATCCAAAACTGGCGGATCGATGGCATCGCGCACCGTTTGATACATCGTGGCGGTTTGACGCTCATCGTCGTTGAGAGTCAGCAATTGTTCGCGAGTCGGTGGCTCAACACCGATGCTTGGAATCTCCCAGACACGAAACGCGATCATCCCGCAGGAGGCCAACAAAAAGGGCACGAGAAACCAAGCACACAGCCGGCTGCGAACAGCTCGGCTCTGCCGTTCCAGAATCCAGTGACCCATGTACCAGCGGCTGATCCAGAGCCAACTCAGAGGCAAAGGCACGAATCCCAGACAGCCAACAATCAGTTGCGTCTCAACTTCGATAAAGCTCCAGCCGGCCACGATGGCGAACCAAAATCCCTGGATGATCAACGCGGCCAGCGTGGCCGCACCGGCGACGAGCGCGTTGCGCAACAAGAGTCCCATCAATTGAGCGGTTGCGAAAACCGTGATCATCGAAAGCAGCACAGGTTGGACGTAGAGCTCAAAGACTCGCAGCTGTGTCCCGGACGAAAACCATGGGAGCATTTCGGGGACGAAAACCAACAAATATCCGGTGACTGCGAACGCCAGAGGCAACAACGACACCAGCAGATGTCCCCACCAGACTCGTGCCGGTTTGATGCCCCGTTCGGCGAAGTAACGGAAGCGGTTGCGAACTTGCTCGCCGTGAAAGACGCTCACGCCCAAGCCCAGACACAAAAGGCCGGCCGAGGCCACGAACAGCGCGTCGAGATCGGCATTCGGTAAGAGATGAAACCACTTCCAGATGCCGCCCAGAACGAACGGGATTCCCAAGGCCGTCCAGAGACGTCGCGATTGCCGCCATTGCAGCCAACTCAACCGAGCGAGTTGACTGCTCAACGTGGCTGAGGATTTCCTCGCGAGCCAACGGTCCTGATTCACACGCGGCCGAACCAAAAACCGCTTCCACCAATCCGGAGCGAGCGACAACGGTTCGGAGGAGCGAATCCATTTCTCCGAAAGCACTGTCATCGACGCGAGCAGCAGCACGGCAAACATCGCTCGGCCCAGCATGGCCGATTCGTAGCCGATCAGAATGCCCCACCTTTGACCCAGTGGCATGAGACTCGGCAACAAGACATGGAGCAGCACGGAATGCAGCCCCACGCTCAAAGTGATCGTCAGCAGCGGTTGTCGAGACAGCAACGAACAAACAGCTCCCCACGCGAAGAACTCCAACTCCACCAGCAAGCCACGCGACCAAATGAGCCACACCGATTGCACGTCGACTTGCCCCTGCGTGACCATCCAAAACAGACTGGCCACAAACCACAGCACCAATTTCAGACCGATAAGACTGAGCACTGCCACGGCAACTTTTGAGAGCAAGAGATGCCTTGCATCCAGCGGTAACCGTCGAAGGAAATCGACGGTAGATAATTCGTGTTCTGTCGCGAACGACATGCTGCCAACGCCCAGCGAATACAGGCAACTGGCCACGGTGCCGATGAAAAAGAACATTTCGCCGTTGAGCCGAAGCCCCCACGAATGCCACTTCGCCAGCCAGCAAGCAGCCACGCTGGCGACGATCACAAGCACCAGCGTCGACAGCCAGAACGAACGCAGGAAGCGGTACTCTTTCCAGATCAGACGTTGAAGAATTGCGGCGTTCATGTGGGCACCTCGGTGTTCGGCGTCACGGCGGAGTTCGTCGTGTTGCCACGCATGAAGGCCACGTAAACCTCTTCGAGGCTCGGCCGGCGGACTTCCAACTCGATGACGCCGGTGACGATTCGGACAGCGGCGATGTCGCTGTCGGAGAGATGCCGAGCGTGCAGTTGCCATTGCCGCGCGCGGCGTTGTTGGCGGAGGACTTCGCCGGGGACACGAGGCGGTTCGGGAAGGACGTCGGCCAGCGTGAAGGTGAGCTCGCGGATTTGATCTTTGAGGACTTCGAGCTTTTCGACCACGACCAGCTTGCCGCCGCGTAGAATCGCGACCATGTCGGCGACTCGTTCGACCTCGGCGATTTGATGGCTGGAAAGGAAGACCGTCTTGCCGGCGGCGGCACGATCGACCATCTGCTCCAGAAATTCACGCCTCACGAGCGGATCGAGGCCGGAGGTTGGTTCGTCGAGGATCAGCAACTCCGGGTCGTGTGCCAACGCCAGCGACAGCGCGGCCTTGGCCAGCATCCCTTTCGACAATGCCTTGAGCGGCCGATCAAGCGGCAATTCATGTTGCTTCGCGAGTTGCTCGAAACGCGATAGAAACTCGCCGCCGTAGAAGCCAGCAGTGAACCAGCCGAGTTCAGCGACCGTCATCCAGTCGTACAGCGTCGGCCGATCGGGCATGTAGCCAACCGCCTGCCGAATCTTCAAATGCTCGCGGCGGCTGTCGAGACCGAGGACTCGGATGTCGCCCGCGTCCGGTTCGTTGAGTCCCAACATGCAGCGGATCGACGTGGTCTTCCCCGCGCCGTTCTCGCCGAGAAGTGCGAAGACCACTCCGCGCGGCACCTCAAACGAAACATTGTCGAGTGCGATCTCGCGGCCGAAGCGTTTCGTGACGCCGCTGAGTTGGATGATCGGTTCCATGAGATGACCTTTCGTGGGGCAGGTTTTCAACCTGCCAAGGGGCGGGCAGGTTAAAAACCTGCCCCACGTTCAATCCTTCCGCTTCAGCGCTGACTCCAGTTCGGTGCCGACCATCTTGCGCAGTTCGTCCGGGTCGAGATGACTGAGGCGGGCTTCTTCGAAGACTTGCGCCAAGCGCTCGCGAATCAGTTTGCTCCCTTCGGATCGACAGCGTTTAGCGGCACCCGCTGAGACCGACAGGCCGAGACCACGCACGGTTTCGAGCACGCCATCGTGCTGGAGTTGCAGATACGCTCGCGAGACCGTGTTCGGGTTGATTGCCAACTCGCGAGCCAACTCGCGAACGGAAGGGACCAAGTCCCCTGATTTGAGTGCCTCGCCTGCGATGGCGAACTTCACTTGCCGCACGACTTGGTCGTAAATCGCCAAGCCGTTGTCGGGATCAATGCGGAGAAACATGCCGTGACTCCTGTACTAGATGGCCAGTACAGTAAACACGCGGCGATGGGATAGCAAGTGGTCGTCTTGATTTCGTGCGGGGATCGACGGCGAGCCACGCTCAAGCTGCATTCGCGTCAGGTGCCGGCGACATGCGGAAATTCCCATCTTCGCTGACGTCTTCGAAGCGGACAGACATGCGTTTGCTTACGCCGCTCTGTTCCATCGTCACGCCGTAGAGGATGTCGCCGATCTGCATCGAGCGTTTGTTGTGCGTGATCATGATGAACTGCGTCGCCTGCTTGAACTCGCGGACGACTCCGCTGTAACGCTCGACGTTGGCTTCGTCCAAGGCGGCATCGACTTCGTCCAGGATGCAGAATGGGCTGGGCTTGCTGCGGAAGATGGCCATCAGCAAAGCAACGGCGGTCATCGTTTTCTCGCCGCCGCTCAGCAGCGAGATGCTCCGCAACTCTTTGCCGGGCGGACGAGCAACCACGTCGATGCCGCAGTCGAGCACGTCGTTGTGGTCTTCGAGGATGATGTCTCCCTCGCCACCGCCGAACATCTTGCGGAAGAGTTGCTGAAACTGCACACGGATTGCCTCGAAGGTTTCCAGAAACATCCGCTGACTCTCGCCGTTGATCTGGCGGATAATTTCTTCGAGCGTCGCCTTGGCCTCTTCGAGGTCTTGCAGCTGCGAGTTGAGGTGCTGGTAACGGCCACCCAGTTCGTCGAGGTCTTTGAGGCTGTCGGTGTTCACGCTGCCCATCATCTTGAGCTTGCGGCGCAGGCGGTTGACTCGCTCGTCGAGTTCCTGGCGAACGTCGGTGAAAGAGGGGCTAGGGGTTAGGGGTTGGGGGTTAGGGATTGGAACATTGGAGTGTGACGGTGGTTCGGCATTCAGAAAAGCGTCTCCTCCTAACTCCTGATCCCTAACCCCTAATCCCTCGTTCGCCTCTTGCCATTTCGCAAACGCCGACGCACCCGACGCGACGACTTCGTCGAGCGTCATTTGGTATTCCTCTTCGATCCGTTCGGCGCAGACTTGCAACTGGTGACGAGCGTCACGAGCGGCGATTTCGTTGGCGTGCAGGCGGTCGGCGAGCTCGCGCCGAGCGGATCGCAGGCGAGCTTCCTCTTCAGCGAAGGTCGACTTCTGAGTCCGCAGTTGGTCCTTGTCGGCCAGGATCGACGCGACTTCGGCGGCGAATTTCTCGTCGAGGAGTTGCAGTTCCCACAATTCGGCGTTCGTGTTGAGCATCTGCAAGTTGAGCTGCCGCATTTGGGCGGCGGCGGTTTGCAGGCGGCGTTCGGCTTCGTCGAATTGTTCGTCACGCTGCCGCTGTTCTTCCTGCAAGCGGACGACCGTCGATCGCAAGCCTTGCAACCGCTCCTCATGCTTGGCGAGGACCAATCGCTGATCGATCTGCTGTTGCGTCAGCACTTGCCGTTGCGACTCGTGCCCCGCGACGTCGGCTTCGAGTGCGACGAACGAATCACGCAGGCTGGCGAGGTTGTCATCGAACCAAGCGTGTTCGCGCTGAGCTTGATCGATTTGCAGAACCAGCTCGACCGCGAGCGACTCGAACCGCGCGGCTTCGGCGAGGATTGTGTCGCGTTCTTTGGAGAATCGTTCGACCTCCTGCCGCTGCGTATGCACGTCGGACCGCGCGTGAGCGAGGCGATCCGCGAGTTCCTGTTTCTCGGACGTGGCGGTCTCGATCACTCCTTCGACGTTCTTGAGCGATTGCGAAACGTCAGCCAATTGCCGTTCTCCGTCAGCAATCGTGCGATCGAGACGCAGCAGATCATTCTTCAGGCGTCGCAGTTCGCTGCGGCGAGTCAGCAGCGCGGACTCGCTGCGAACGGTGCCGGCGAACAGCGTGCCGTCATCTTCGAGAAGTTCGCCTTGCAGCGTGACGAACCGACAGCCGCGGCCTTCGCTGTTCGCGAGTCTCAGCGCTGTGTCGAGCGTATCGACGACCCACGTCGTGCCGAGCAACGCCTCGGCCAAGCCCGGCAGCGCGGTCTTGAGGCTGGCGAGTTGGTCGGCGCGTTTGATGACGCCGGGAAGTGTGGGGGGTGGGGAGTGGAGAGTGGGGAGTGAATGCAGCTTCTCTCCACTCTCCACTCGCCACTCGCCACTCCCCACAAAGCCCACTCGTCCCGACAGGCGGCTTGCTCCGCTGTTGAGGTACTCGATGATCGGGGCCATTTCGCGGACGACGATAAGTTGGGCTCGCGCGCCGAGGGCGACTTCGAGGATCGCAGCTTCGTCGAGGTCGGCTTCGAGCAGGTCGGCGACGCTGCCGAGGATGCTGGTCCACGGAGCGTAGTCGGAGGATTGTGCTCGGCTGAGGATTTCCTTCACGCCGATGCCGAGTCCTTCTTGACGGCGTTCGAGGTCTTCCAGAACCGCCTGCTGCGACTGTCGAGCACTGCGGTCTTCGCGTTGTTCGCGGAGTTGCTGTTGCAAGCGTTCCTGTTCGGCGATGAGCTGCTGTTGTCGGTCGCGGACTTCGCGGACTCGGCTATCGAGCGACGCGACTTCACTGAGCACGGCATCGACGGCCGCTTGCCGTCGCAGAACCTCGGATTGCGCCGAGACGGTGTTGGAGACACACTGATCCAATCGCTGACTGGCGGCGATTGCGGCGGAATTCGCTGCGTCTCGTTGCGAGTGCAAGTTGTTGACACGTTGCTGCGTCGCGCTGGCCTGCTGCGTCAGTTCGAGTTGTTTTTGACGCTCGCGGTCGAGTGTCGCTTGATCGGCCTTGAGTCGCGACGCGAGTTCCGACAGTTGTATTTCCGTGTCGGAGATTACAGTTCGCAGCCGCAAGTGTTCGGCGTCGCCGGACGACAACTCTTCTTCCGAGCGATGTAATTCGGCGGTCAACTCGCACGAGCGGCCGTGCATGACGGTTCGCTGCCGTCGCAGGCGGTCCAAGTCGGAGCCGAGTTCTTTTTGGCGAATAGTCAGATGTCGCAACGTCGCCTCTTGGCGAACAACACTCTCGCGATTTCCGGCGGCGGTGCGCTCGGCGTGTCGCAGGCGAGTATCGACCTCGGCAATCTCGGCGTCGAAGACCGAGAGCTTTTGTTCGAGTTTTTGTTGTCGCGACGACAGTTCGGCGAGTTCGGATTCGCCGGCGTGCAACTCCGCTTCGACGACGGCCAACTGCGCGGAGAAGTGCCGATGGTCGTCAGCGGCGAGGCCAAACCAACACTCACGCAGTTCGGCCGAAGTCTCGCGGTACTTACTGGCTTTCGAGGCTTGCGAGCGCATCGAATTGAGCTGCGATTCGACCTCGTCCACGATGTCGCGTAGTCGCAACAGGTTTTGCTCGACGCGCTCCAGCTTGCGGGTCGCCTCTTCTTTGCGAAGTTTGTATCGGGACACTCCGGCGGCTTCCTCGAAGACGTGACGCCTTGCGGCGGCGTTCGATTGCAGGATTTGATCGACTCGGCCTTGCTCGATGATGCTGTAGGCCGACGAGCCGGCTCCGGTGCCGAGGAACAGGTCTTTGATGTCCTTCAGCCGCGCGGCCTGTTGATTGATCAGATATTCCGAATCGCCGTTGCGCCAGATGCGGCGGCCAATCTGCACTTCGGCGGCGTCCAATGTGAGGCACTTTGATGAGTTGTCGAACGTCAGCAGCACTTCGGCGAACGCGGCCGGTTTACGGCCCGACGCGCCGTTGAAGATCACGTCGGTCATCTCTTTACCGCGGAGACTCTTGGGGCTTTGATCGCCGAGCACCCATTTGATCGAGTCGACGACGTTGCTCTTGCCCGATCCGTTCGGCCCGACGACGCAGGTGATCCCGCGCGAGAAGTCGAAGCGCGTGCGATCCGCGAAGCTCTTGAAGCCGAACATTTCGAGCGACTTGAGCATGGCGGAGGGGAGGGGCTAGGGGTTAGGGGCTGGGGGTTAGTGAGAACGGATTGGGAAGAAGAGGTTTGCTGACTTTGTCTTCGCTAACCCCTAGCCCCAAATCCCTAACCTCTACTTCCGTTTCCAGAATTCGAACCAGCGTCGTTCGGCGTCGTCGGCCGAAGGAAGCTTGCGGGCATCGGCGACAGACGCAGTGCCATTCGATTCCGCTTCGGACTGCGTCAGTTCGTCGGGTGCGGAGGTTTGCTTCTCGACGGCTTCACCGAGCACTGGCTTGGAATCGCCGTCGTCTTTGAGGTTTGGGACGAAGTTCGGGACGAGGTTCGCGTTGCCGACACGGACTTTCTTGCCGCTGGATTTGGTCGAGTCCTCTTTGCGGACGTACTCACGGCCACCTTGCGGCAGGGCGTCGATTTCGATTTGGCTGGTGAGGTTCTGTTGCTTGGCGGCTTGCAGCAGCAGTTGGGCGACGTCGGGATAGCTGGCTCCAAAATCGACGGCGGTGCGGATGACTTCCGCCACGCGAGTCGAAACCTCTTTGCGTTTGTCCGCCTGGCCGGCCTGGTACTTGGAAATCACGATGCGATCCGTGCCCGGTTGCGCAGTGACGAGGATGTGATTTCCGGCTCGCACGGCCAGCGGAGTTTTGAACCGCTGGTCTTCACCGAAGAGCACGATCTCCGAACGGCGATGCTGAGTCAGATGAATGATCGGATCACCGATGGTCGGTAGCGTGTGCAACGCGAAGAGTTCGCGGTCGGAGTTGACCTCTTTCATCATGTCGCCGTTGAGATACGGATCGCGCTTGTCGAGCGTCCACAACGCTCGGAAGGCTCCGTAACGCAACTCCGCACTGTCGGTGATCTTGCCAGCCTCGTCTGTCTGTGCGTTGGTCAACTTGCGGAGCAGGAGATGAGCCTCACCATCATCGATCGTCGAGAGCGCCGCGAGCGCGTACACGCGGAAGGCTCGTTCGCTGACGGCCGCCTCGCCGAGCACCGGCACCGCTTCGGCCTGACCGAGATAGGCCAGTGCGACCGCCGCGTTGAAGCGGACTTCCAAGTCGGGATGCTTCAGTCCCGTCTTGAGAATGGGGATGGCTTCGTTGCCGATTGCCTCCAACTGCAACGTCGCAATTTCCGTCGTGTCGGGATCGAGCAACTGCGATTTCAGTTTCTCCATGCGGACATGCCGCGCGACCGGCGTCTCGCGGAACGCGATGTTGCGGATCACTTCGCGATACCGCGGGTAATTGTCCTTGTAGCGGGGCAACACTTTCAGCTCGATCGTCTGATCGGTGAGCGCTTTGGCCAACGGTTCGCGCAGGCCGCTTTCGTTGTAGGCAAAGAATCGCTGGCCGATCTTGTCGGCGATGCGTTTGGACTGCCGCACACTCTTGAAGTCGCTGCGAAGTTGGATGCGCAGGTCGCGGTCCTTTTTGGAGGCACCGCCGCCGAGGATTTTTCCGCGCCGTTTCAGACCGGTGTTGTCCGATTTCCCTTCGCCGGAGGTGACCATGATCGACCCCTTCGCTTTCGCCAAAATGTGACCTTTCATCACCCCTTGGCCGGGAACGATGGCAGACTCGGACAGTTCTGTTTCGAGCAACCAGCCGCCGTTGAGGCTGCTGGTCGTGTCGCCATCGGGCACGCGAACCTCAACGTCGAAGGCTTCGCCTTTGCGAATCATCGGCGGCAGGTACGCGCGGACGATGACGAGCGCGGTGTTCGGAGATCGCAGGATCGTTTCAGGATCGTCGATGCCTCGGCGACGCATGTCGTCCGCCAGGATTTCGCGAGCGCTCGATGGAGGCGGGTCGCCGCCGGTCCCGTCCAGACCGACAACCAGACCGACACCTTCCAGGGTCACCAGATTCAAATTTGCGAACCCGGCGTAATCGCCAATCATCGGCGTTTCGACTTTTGTCTCGAATTCGTTGTCCTTCTCGTCGTCTTTGTCGGCTTCTTCGTCCTGCTTGTCCGGTGACTGCGAGCGCAGCAGTTTGGACGGCAATAGCTTGAAGTCCTGACAGCCGACGATCGAGCCGGCCAACAACAAGCTCACAGACAGACAAACGCTGAGTCGAAACGCCTTCATGACGTTGCTCCCGAAAGGGCAGGGCAGGCGACTCGTTTCACCCTGAGCCGCAGGAGTGCGTGACAGCGCAGCGTCTGAACGACGCGACGATGCGCACGCCTGCGGCTGACGGTGAAACAATCGGAAGGAATGGAACGGTGGGAAATTCAGACAGGAAACTGCTCGGCTGGATCGCCGAGCGGAAGGAATGGGACGGGACAGTACGTCCGGTTGCGCGAAAGGGTCAAGGTGTCTCTTGCAGCAGGTAGCCGGCTACGGGGCTTCGGTCTCGTTGGCCGATGGCGTGTATCGCACTCCCCCCAGATCGGCCAGCTTGCACATCAGCGCATCGGTCAGGGCCTGCAGCAGCTCTTGCGATTTACGTTGGCCTTGCCACGGACTGAGGTCGATCGGCGCTCCGTAAGTCACTCGCACGCGGCTGGGAGAATACAACGGCTCGGTCATGCTCTCGCTTTGCGGTGCTCCGTGAATGTAAACCGGGATGACGGGGACTCCGGACTTCAGAGCCAAGAACGCGATGCCGGGATTCGCGGCCCGCAGTCCCTCGCCCATGTTGATTCCCCCCTCGGGAAAGATGCCGATCAGATCGCCTCGTTCGAGCCGCCGAATCGCCTCACGCGTCGGTCCCAGGTCATGGCCGTCTCGATCGACCGGAATCGACTGCATCGCGTGGCCGATCCAGCCGATCAGACCGGGCTGTTCGTAGAATTCGCGAGCCATCAGATAGCCGATGACGCGAATCGACCGAGCAGACTCAGCGTGCCGCAAGTGCGAGTTCATCCAAGCCAACATCGGGTCCAGCGGGCTGCGATGATTCGACAAAATCAGAGCGCCGCTGGACTCCGGGTACGGGCAGCGACCGTTGGCTCGCCAGTGAAACATGAACGCGGCATAAATTCTCGCGATGAAATACAGCAGCCAGACCCGCCAGCCGTCTCGGCAACGCCGCACCGACAGCAACACCAACCCGACCGCGATCGCGGCATAGGCCAGCAACACCAATTGAGCAATTTGGTCAGGCGTCATGCTCGTTCGTGGCGGGGTTGAAAGCGGAGACAACGGTGACTGAGTACCGTGTGTCGGCCAGTCGATCAAGAGCCATTTCCGATCTCTTCGGTTCCGCGCGCGGCGATCAGATTGAGCCGTGGCCGCAATTCCGGCCACCGATGATCCCAGCCGCCGATCGCGAGCAACGTCCCGAAGGAATCGACGAACGCGAAGACCTCCGGATGATCGGGATTCGCCGGCTGCCAAGCCGACTCGCGGGGAACGATGCTGAGTCCGTGACTCAAGCTCGCCGATTCCGACTCATCGCAGACATACGCCGGCAGATGCTTCGCGGCGACGGCACATGGCAACAGTTCGGACACGACTGATTCCGCTGTGAAGTCGCTGATCGAGATCGCTTGCGATTGCTCGAACGGACCAATTCGCGTGCGGACGAGCGCCGACATGACCGCTCCGCAGTTCAGCAGTTCCCCCAAGTCTCTGCCCAACGAGCGGATGTACGTCCCGGAACCGCACTCGATGTCGAGCGTCAACTCCGGCGGTTCAAAACGGACAACGTCCAGCCGATGAATCTCGATCGTCTTCGCCGGAATCTCGACCGCTTCGCCGCGCCGCGCGAGCTTGTACGCGCGACGGCCTGCGACTCGTACCGCTGAGAACGCGGGGGGTACTTGCTCGATGCGGCCCCGAAATCCGTCCAGCGCGGTGTCCAGTTCGGCGCGACTGATGGACGTCGCTCGCGCGGTGTCTCCCTCGACGACTTGCCCGGCCACGTCATCTGTGTCGCTCCGTTTGCCGAACAGAAACGTCCCGCGGTAATCCTTTGGCTGCGACTGCACCAGCTCGATCAATCGGGTCGCGTGGCCGACGGCGACCACCAGGACTCCGGTCGCCAGCGGATCGAGCGTTCCCGCGTGGCCGACTTTCGGTAGCGTGCTGCGCGTGAGTCCGCGCTCACGCAGCAGCCGATTGATGTGGTCCACGACCGACCGCGACGTCAGCCCTTGCGGTTTGTCGATGTTCAGAAAGCCGTTCACTCGGTCTCACTTCGACTGACCGGCTGCACGCGCTCGTGATGCCGTTGCAATGCGGCGGCGACAAAGCCTTGGAAGAGCGGATGCGGAGTGAGCGGTTTCGATTTGAACTCCGGGTGAAATTGCACCGCCACGAACCACGGATGATCGGGGAGTTCCACGATCTCGACCAGCTTGCCGTCCGGACTCGTCCCGGCCAGCAGCATTCCGGCCTCTTCAAATTGCGAGCGGTATTCCGGGTTGAACTCGTAGCGATGCCGATGCCGTTCGGAAATCCGTTCGCTGCCGTAAGCCTCTGCCGATTTCGAGTCCGGGTGCAAGGCGCACGGGTGAGCTCCCAACCGCATCGTGCCGCCTTTTTTCACGATCGTCTTCTGGTCTTCCAACATGCAGATGACCGGGTGCGGCGTGTCGGAACTGAACTCGGTTGAGTCGGCGTTTTCGAGACCCAGGACGTTGCGAGCGTACTCGATTACGGCCGTTTGCATTCCCAGACAAATGCCGAAGTACGGGATCTCGAACTCACGAGCGAATCGCACCGCCTGCACTTTGCCCTCGACGCCGCGCATGCCGAAGCCGCCAGGAACGAGCAGCCCATCGACTCCCTTGAGCAGCATCTCCGGACCTTGCTGTTCCAATTCTTCCGCTTCGATCCGTTTGATGATGACGCGCGCGGAATTCGCGGTGCCGGCATGATCGAGCGATTCGTAGATCGACTTGTAGGCGTCGCGGTGCTCGATGTACTTGCCGACGACGGCGATCGTCACTTCGTTTTCCGGATGACGCATCCGATGCATCAAATCGCGCCAGTCGGACATGTCCAACGGGCCGGCGTTCAGCTTGAGCTTGTCTACGATGAGCTGATCCAAACCGTGATCGACCAACCCCAGCGGGACTTCGTAAATCGAGAATTCCTTGTCGACCTCTTCGATGACTGCGTTCTTTTCGACGTTGCAAAACAGTGCGATCTTGGCGGCGTTGTCCTCGCCCATCGGCCGTTCGGTGCGGACCACCAGGACATCCGGCTGGATACCAATCTGTCGCAGCAGGCCGACGCTGTGCTGAGTCGGCTTGGTCTTCATTTCTTTCGCGGCTTTCAAATACGGCACCAGCGTCAGGTGAATGAAGAGGCAATGGTCCTTGCCGATCTCCAGCGGAATTTGACGGATCGCTTCCAGGAACGGCAGCCCTTCGATGTCACCGACCGTTCCGCCCAACTCCGTGATGACGACATCCACATCCGGCCCCGCCAAGCCGCGCACCGCCGCTTTGATCTCGTCGGTGATGTGTGGAACGACTTGGACCGTCTTGCCGAGAAACTCGCCGCGGCGTTCCTTCTCGATGACCTTCAGATAGATCTGCCCGGTTGTGTAATTCGACTTCCGAGACAGCGGCCCGTTCGAGAAGCGTTCGTAGTGGCCGAGGTCGAGGTCGGTCTCGGCTCCGTCATCGAGGACGTAGACCTCGCCGTGCTCGTACGGATTCATTGTCCCCGGATCGACGTTGATGTACGGGTCGAGCTTTTGCATCCGCACACGCAGGCCCCGTTTTTCCAACAGGCACGCGATGCTCGCCGACGTCAACCCCTTGCCCAGTGAACTCACCACACCGCCGGTCACGAAAATATGCTTGCTCATGATTCCCCCAGGCTCCGTCCCTGCGGGAAACTCGAAATCCGAAACTCGAAGACCGAGGCGATGCCTGCGGATTTCAAGTTTCGGATTTCAAGTTTCGCACTTCCAAAGGATCGTTCACGCCGCCGCGCGGCCGCGCTGTCGAACGACGAACCGAGCATAATCCTCCGGCGTGTCGATTCCAACCGACCGGTGCGCGACCTCACCGACCAGGATCGTTTCGCCTGCTTCCAGCACTCGTAATTGTTCGAGTTTTTCCCACTGTTCCAACCGAGACGGCGGCAGTGTTGTCAGCCGCAACAAGAATTCTCGACGGTAGGCGTAGATGCCCAAATGCAGCCGCCACGGTGAGTCGGACGCCAACAACTCGTCCGGATCGCGGTCGCGGCAGAACGGGATCGGACAGCGACTGAAATACAACGCTTGGCCCGCTGCACCGCAGACGACCTTCACGCAGGACGGATCTTCGAGTTGCTCCCGTGAAGTGATCGGTGTGGAAAGTGTCGCCATCGAAGCACTCGGGTTCGACGCCATCAAATTCACCAGCAGGTCGATGTGATCCGGGTCGATCTCCGGTTCATCCCCTTGGATGTTGACGATCACTTCCGATTCGGAGCAGCATCTCCGCACGACCTCCGCAATTCGATCAGTCCCGCTGGGATGTTCGTCGGTCATCTCGCATCGGCCGCCGAAGCATCGCGCGGCGCGGACGATCTCGTCGTCGTCCGCCGCAATGATGACCTCTGACAGCGACTTTGCTTGGCAGACGGCGTCCCATGTGTACTGAATCAGCGGCCGGCCGGTCTCAGCCAGCAACAGCTTCCGCGGCAACCGAGTTGATTTCAACCGCGCCGGAATAATGCCAGATACACGCATCGACGACCTCCCTGTCATCCACAAGTTCACGAATACTTCTTTGAAACCAGCACGACGCGCCAGCGAGTGGTTCCATTTCGCAACTCGACCACTCGCTGGCGCGTCATGCTGGTTGTGGAATTGTCCTACTTCCCTTTGCCCAGGAACAGCTTGATCGAATCATAGATCGCGTCGCGATTCGGGATTTCGGAGAGCACGAGGTTTTCGTGCTTGCCGTTGATCCGCTTCAGTTCGCGGATGTAGTCGCCGCTGCCGTACGGGCTTTTCACTTGGCCGTAGCAGTACAGGTTGCAGACCGGCAGCAGGTCGGTCATCAGCATTTGCAGGCAACTGACGTTGTCCTCGCCCCAGTTGTCGCCGTCGCTGAATTGGAAGATGTA
>CAMAWN010000147.1 GCA_945861865.1 Candidatus Kuenenia stuttgartensis
CCTGCAACAAAACCGCAAAACTGGGTACAAGTTCCATCGTGAGCCTCCTTGCTCGATGCCTGAGAGTGATGTCCCAAGCATTGTCGTGGAGGCTCGCGCTTTTTCTGTAGATCAGTTCTCAACACTCTAAAAACTGCAAAAGTCGAACTAAGGCATCACACATCTGGCACGTCAGTTCAACGGCTGCTTCAACAGGAAGAGCCCCTTCGCGGCAACGATCCAGCAGGCTTCCACCATCGATGTACTGCATCACGAGGAATGGGCCGTCCGCAGTCCGTCCGTAGTCGTACACGTCAACAATATTGTCGTGGTCCAGGCGGGCGATTGCTCGGGCTTCGGAGATGAAGCGTTTGACAGCGGTTCGACTTTTGGCAGCGTCACCGAGCATGCGCTTGATGGCGACTTTACGTTTCATACGAAGGTCCGTCGCCAGTAGCACTTCGCCCATGCCGCCTCTGCCCAGTGAGCCTTCGATTGTGTACCGTTTCGACAGATCTTCGACTTCCATCCCGTCATCGAATGGCTCGTCGTTCTCACGGCCACCGGCGTCACCGAACGTCGCCTGGTCCCCCAGCGACTGCGTGTCACGCACGCCCGCTCCACCAGCGAACGTCGCCTGATCGCCCAGGCTCTGCGGCGCAGAGTCTCGTTGGTGCTGACCGGCGAAGGTCTGTTCGCCACCAAGGCTGCGTTCGTCATCACGGGGCATATGGCGACTCCCGGGCTGCGTTTTTCGCACTGAGATGTATCAAAAGCGGCATCGAATTGTCAGGAATAACCGTCTCGCCGTCATTCAGCCGTTCAAAACGGCCACTCGATCGGCAGACTTGATTGGGCAAATCCAGCCAGTGGGGTTTCGTGAATCCGTCCTGTCGTCTCCGATTCGACCGTCTGATCGATGCAGGGTGTGAATGCCGAGTCGTGACACAGTGATAGAAGCGTAGCCGACACGCAAAACGTCTCACAGATTTTTCTGTTTTTCTGAAAATTGTCCAAAATTCTCCGTCGAACGGCTCGTCGGCCAACCTGACCCAGCAAGCGATCACGATCAACATGGAGTTGGGGATACTGGTCGGGCGGGACGATGCCGAGCCGGGTTGAGCAGCAGTTCGAGCGGCTGATCCAAAGTGGGCAGCTGAAACAGGTGTGACCAGAAGTGTGGAACTGAGTGATGGGCACCGTGCCGACACCACAATCAATTCATAGTCGACTTCCCTTGGAGAGCTGAGCGTCTCCAACATCGATCGTGTGTCAGCCTCCCGGCCCTGAGCCAATCGTGCTCGCCAGCCTCTGCGGCGTTGTCTGAGCCGCTTTGATCTTGGCGGCCTGCTCGTCCGTGAAGACGCAGCCGCAGGATGGGCAGGTATGGTCGTAGCACCTGACCTCCAAGACGAAGCCACCAAGCTGGTTCTGGAACAAGCCGAGGTCCTGTGCGCCGACTGGGTAAATTGAGTTGTTCCGCTTCGCAGTCAACAGACCAACGATTCGTTGGACAGGAATATCGGCCCCGACACAACCAACGGAGTGCTCACCGGCAACGACACCGTCAGCGACTCAACCGAGATCATCAACACGTCGTTCGCGTTCGATTTCGATGTGTTGCTGAGCGATCTGCGGTGATCGCGTTACTTGCCGGAGACGGACTCTGAAAAGAAACCCTCCCACAATCGCTTTTCGCGTGCGGTCGAGGGATAGACGATTTCCAGCAGGTGATCACGGCGCAGGAGATAATCTTCAAGCTGGAGCGTTCCCAAGCGGTCGATGTCTTCTCCACCCAATTTCCAGAGCAGCCACGCCAGAACGCTCGGCGCGCTGGCCGGAGTCACCGCTGAGTCCAAATGGTCGTGTGCCCATTGCAGAGCATCGGTCAAATTGCAGTCCCAAACGGTCGCTCGTTGAGCCAGTTCGATGAGTTCTCGCCGCTCGTCGTCCGTGTGTCGGATGACGACCCCTTCATTGACGATCTCGATTTCCTCGCCGTCGTCGTCTTGGTCGGGCATCGTTTGCGAAATGGCTGCCCCTCTTGGCCGAAACCTGCTCAGCATCACATCCCACGATTTGCGACGAGCAACCTCTTTGCTGTGCCCCGCCGCTCGCAACCGTCGCCGCTCGGTCTCCCGGTAATCGCTGGCGGCTGGCCATCGCCCTTCCGCTCGCAATCGCTGATAGTCCTTCAACTCCTTCTCGGTCATGGTGTCCTCCTTCAAAAAAGTTGGTCCCAAAAAATTTGGAAACACTGCGCGGGATTAGCCACATACCGGGGACGCCGCGACCGGGTGGGGGGCTGGGCAAAAATCGCGGTTGCCATCTCGACCGAGCAATTTCATGTCGTTCGGGAATTGGTGACGCAAACGAACTGTGCGACCGGTGGAACTTGCCCCAGCGATGGATGCCACCGACTCGCCGCGTCGCATCCCATCGGCTCGCAACCGCATTCGAGTCTCTTCTCGAAACCGATCCGCTTCCCCCCATCGCCTCTCAGCCCGCAGCTGAGTCATCAACGCGATCTTCGATTCGGTCATGCCATCTCCTCCTGATTGCGATTTCGCCCCGCTCAACCAAGCCCGGATTCCTGAGCCATGAGCGGCCCCCGGTCGATTTCCAAAAGCCCGCCGAACGGTTTTGACGCCCGGCAACTCTCACACGTCGCCCCCGTGTTTCGCGTGCTCCGCCATCAACCGCCGCACCGCGTCCGCCTTCTCCGCATCCGACAACGGCAACGAAGCAATCAGCATCAACCCCGCCGAGAACGAATCTCCCTTGATCGGCAGCGAGTCCACCCGAATCGAAACCGAGCCATCGGCCTTGATCGAAACCAGCTCTCGGATCGCTTCGCCGCTCTCATTTTCCGGTGAGTTGGTGCAACCAGTGGTGCAACGGCGTGAACGTTGCTTCGCAACTCGTTTGGCGTTCGTTGGTTGGAAACCTGTCTCGCCGGATTGTGGATCCGGAGGTCGGCGGTCCAAGTCCGCTTGGCCACCCTCGTTTTTGATGAAACTGGCAGCCCGGTCGCTTCGATGTGGCCGGGCTGCTTCGTGTTGAGCGAGTTACTCTTTGACCGTCAGCAGCTTGTCTTCCGTAAACGTCTCCAGTTCCAGTCCCCTCCACTGCAATTCCTGCGGCTCTTTGTTCGAGTGCAGTTGCAGACCGATCGGCGCTTCCTTGATGCGATCCGGTTCCGGCTCGCGCCAGTCGGAGATTAAATGGCCGTTGAGCACGAAGCGAATGCGATTGCCCTGGGCCAGAATTTCCATTTTGTTCCAATCGTGTTGCTTGCCGACTTTTTTCGCGGCGTCGGCGTTGGAGTGAATGCCGTTGCGGCCGTAGAGGTCGTGGAAGCCGTAGTTCGACGGATACATCACGAGATGTCCGGCATAGGTGAACTTGTCCATTTTTTCCGGCGCAAGCCGGCCCCACATCGCGATGCCGGAATGCATCTCGGACGTCACCAGCTTGGACTCGAAGACCAGCCGGAAGTCGGAGAATTTTCGTTCGGTCAGCAAGTAGGTGCTGACCGGCACCGGCTCGGTGTTCTTGCCGACGATGACGCCGTCCTTCACCGACCAATACTGCTTATGCCCGACCCAGCCGGTCAGGTCTTTGCCATTGAAGATTTGGACTTTCTCACGCTTCCCCTCACGCGGTGGCACGATCGGAGCTTCCTTTTTCTCCTGAGCGTTCGTTTCGGTGGCCGACAACGCAATCAATCCAACAGCGAACGCACAGCAGACACACCAGCGCAGCAAGTGACTCATGGCAGACTCCTAATTGCGGAAAAGTCGGGATTCAGACGGCGAGATGATTCAGCTCACGAATGATCGCGTCAAGCAGCGGCGGGCAAGCGACGGCGATCAGGCTCGGACCAGCCTTCTCGTGGGTGATGTGCGCATTTTTGGATAACTCAAATGTCAATGTCAAACCGGCTAGAGAAATGAACCCCCTACTCGATCACTCGTCGACAAGAGCAACTGGGGCTGACAGATTGAACGCCGACTTGCTATCACCTGCTCCGAATTGGGACTTCGCGTCAACGTCAGGGAGGCAGCTTCATGGGTGTGCCGATTTCGCAAATGTGGACGGTGGCGACATACGTCCTCGGCCAACGGCTGCGCGGGGTGAAGCGATATCCGTTGGTGTTGATGCTCGAACCATTGTTTCGCTGCAATCTGGCCTGTGCTGGCTGCGGGAAGATTCAACATCCTGTCGAGATTCTTCGAAAGCAACTGACGCCGGAGGAGTGCTTCCAAGCGGTCGATGAGTGCGGTGCTCCGATGGTCTCGATCCCAGGTGGCGAGCCGCTGCTGCATCCGCAGATCGGTGAAATCGTGAGCGGCTTGGTCGCTCGCAAAAAATACGTTTACCTTTGTACGAACGCCTTGTTGCTCGAGAAGCAACTCTCGAAGTTCACGCCGTCGAAGTACTTGTCGCTCTCCGTGCATCTCGATGGTCCCGCGGAGGAGCATGACTTCGCGGTTTGTCGCGAGGGAACCTACGACATCGCGGTCAGTGCAATCAAAGCGGCGATCAAGGCCGGCTTCCGAGTGACCACAAACTCGACGCTGTTCAACAATGCTCAACCGGAACGCTATCACCAGTTCTTCGACACGCTGATGGAAATGGGCGTCGAGGGGATGATGGTCTCGCCCGGATATCCATATGAGAAAGCTCCGGACCAAGAACATTTTTTGCATTCGCGCGAGACGGTCAGCCTGTTCCGCCGGCTGCTTGATGGAGCGAAACGAAGCTGGCGGTTCAATCAGTCGCCGCTGTTCATCGAGTTTCTCAAAGGGAACTGGGATCTCGAATGCACACCGTGGGGCAGCCCGGCCTACAACATCTTCGGCTGGCAGAAGCCCTGCTACCTGCTCAACGAGGGCTACGCCTCCAGCTTCCGCGAAATGATGGAGTCGACTGAGTGGCATCGCTACGGCCGCGCGAGTGGCAACTCGAAATGCACCAACTGCATGGTCCATTGCGGTTACGAACCGAGTGCGGTCGCCGACACGTTTGGTTCGATGCGTGGGTTGATGGCGGTTGCGAAGTTGTTCTTGTTTGGGCCGAGCAAAAAGAACAAGTCGCTGGATTGGGCGGAGCCAGAACGAAACTCTTCTGTCCCGCCGCCGCACTTCGGCGAGTCTCCGGAATCGCAGCGACTGGTGGAATTGACGGTCCTGAATTGAGGGGGATGGGCACTCTTGCCCGTCCGGGTTTCCACAAATGCGGACGGGCAAGAGTGTCCATCCTCCATCTCAGAGGGGAAATCATGGTCCGCTGCCTGCTGGCTTCAGTCGTGATGCTGCTCTTCACCCACACCACTCGCGCGGAGGATGCCGTGGTCGAGAATGTCGTGTTTGCCATTCACGGGGGGATCGGCTTGGACAAGGTCGAGATGACTCCGGAAATCGACAAGCGGGTCCGCGCCGAATTGGAGCAAGCGTTGCGATCCGGATTTGCCGCGCTCAACAAACCGAACGCGACGGGATTGGATGCGGTCGAAGCGGCGATTCGGTTGATGGAAGACTCGCCGCAGTTCAATGCCGGTCGCGGAGCGGTCTTCACTCACGGCGGGCGAAACGAACTGGATGCCTCGATCATGGAGGGCAAGACGCTCAAGGCCGGCAGCGTCGCGGGGGTCTCGACAGTCAAGAACCCGATTACGGCCGCGCGAGCGGTCATGGAGAAATCGAAGCACGTCCTGCTCGTCAGTCGCGGAGCGGAAGCGTTCGCGGCGGAGAAGGGACTGGAGATCGTCGATCCGAAATACTTCTGGACCGAGGAACGTTGGAAGCAGTTGCAGAAGCAGCTTGAGGAAGAGAAGAAGAGGTCGCAGGGTAGCGGCCAGGGGTTGGGGGTTAAGGGTCCGGAAACCGCAGAAATCTCGGAGCGGCATTTGCCAGGGTTTTCGTTCGGCACCGTCGGAGCCATCGCGCTCGACAAGGCCGGCAATCTCTCGGCCGGCACATCGACCGGCGGCATGTCGAACAAGCGTTGGGGCCGAGTCGGAGACTCGCCGATCATCGGAGCGGGAACGTATGCCGACAACGAAGCCTGCGCGATCTCGGCAACCGGTCATGGCGAGTACTTCATTCGATACGCAGTCGCGCACGACATCGTCGCGTTGATGAAATACAAGAGCCTCGCGGTCAACGCCGCGTCCGATGAAGTCATCCGCAAAAAGCTCAAAGCGGCCGGTGGCGAAGGGGGTGTGATCTGCCTCGATCACAAGGGCCGTTTCTATCCGTCGTACAACACCGAGGGAATGTATCGCGGTTGTATCACTCGTGACGGCCAGGTGCAGGTCAGAATCTTCGAGAACTAGCCCAGGCCATCCAATCTGACACTGAGGCACAACGAGTTTTGAGTCCGCCTGGAAAGGCTGACCGACAGTTTGCCCAACCGAGCGGCCACGGCTAAAGTGGTCCAGGTTTCGGGGCTGCCAGTTACCACGGAATGAAGCATGAAACGTCGCGTCGTCGTCACAGGAATGGGCTGCATCACACCGGTTGGAAACACCGTCGGTGAAATGTGGAATTCCTTGAAAGAATGCGCCAGCGGCGTGGGACCGATCACCTATTTTGATGCGTCCCAGTTTCCAACCAAGTTCGCCTCGCAGGTGAAAAACTATCAGCTGGGAGATTACCTGCCGAACCCGGAGCGCTACGAGCACTGCGGACGGAACATCCAATTTGCGATCGGGGCGGCGATTCAGGCGATGAAGGACTCCGGTCTCGTGGAGCAAGACATCGCCCCGACTCGCTTCGGCGTTTACCTCGGCGCAGGCGAGGGGCAGCAAGATTTTCCGACGTTCATGTCGATGATCGCACTCTCGAAAAAATCGAATGGTGAACTGGACTTTGAACGCTTCACCAAACTGAGCCTAGAGCGACTGAACGGCGAAAAAGAAAAGCAGCAAGAGCCGAACATGACGCCGGGACATCTGGCCGCCTTGTTCAACGCTCAGGGGCCGAATCTGAACTGTCTCACGGCGTGCGCGGCGAGCAGCCAGGCATTGGGTGAGGCGACCGAACTGGTTCGTCGCGGCGATGCCGACATCATGCTCAGCGGCGGCGCTCACAGCATGATTCATCCGTTTGGTGTCACGGGATTCAACCTGCTGACGGCACTATCGACTCGAAACGACGACCCGCAGGGAGCGTCCCGGCCCTTTGACCGCGAACGCGACGGCTTCGTGCTCGGCGAGGGTGCCGGAATGTTGATCCTCGAAGAGTTAGAGCATGCCAAGCGTCGACGAGCGAAAATCTACGGCGAGATCGTGGGCTACGGCTCGACGGCGGATTCCTACCGCATCACCGACATCCATCCCGAAGGCCGCGGTGCGGCCGCGTGTATCAAGATGGCGATGGAAGACGCGCAGGTGAACCCGGAAGACATCGACTACATCAACGCTCACGGCACCAGCACGTCGGTCAACGATCGCACCGAGACGATGGCGATCAAACGGGCGCTCGGCGAGCGAGCGTTTAAGACGCCGGTCTCCAGCACCAAAAGCATGATGGGGCATTTGATCGCCGCCGCCGGCGCGGTCGAAGCCATGACCTGTCTGCTGGCACTTGAGGATGATGTCCTGCCACCGACGATCAACTATGAAAATCCCGATCCCGATTGTGATCTGGATTACATTCCGAATCAGCCTCGTGAAGACAAAGCTAAGGTCGCGATCTCTAACAGCTTCGGCTTCGGTGGTCAGAACGTGAGCCTGATTCTACGCGAGTTCCGCGATTGATCGGACGCAGCCCGGCAAATGTTTGCTCGGCTGTGAGGAGTACAAAAACAGCCGCACGGACACGCTGGCCTCGAAGAGAATCACATTCTAGAAGTAACCATCGTGATCTGGGTCATTGTCGGACTGTTGCTCATTCTTGTGCTGGCGGACGTGTTGATTCAATGGCATGCCGTGCGCGTCGTGCTGGCATTGATCGAAAACTCGCCGCCGTTTCGGATCGAATCACTGCCGCCCGATCCCGATGCGGAGCCATTTTCGGTCCGCACAGTCGACGGCGTCACATTGCGCGGCTGCTTGTATCGTCACACGGAGCAGACGCCGCGCGGGTTGATCGTGTTCTGCCCGGAGTTCGCCAGCAATCATCGGTCGGCGATGCTGTATTGCTCGGCATTGTCGCGAGCCGGTTTTCATGTGCTGACTTTCGACTTTCGCAATCACGGCGACAGTGACTCGATGCCCGGCTATGAGCCGTTGCATTGGTTGACGCAGTACGAAATCCTCGACCTCAACACAGTGATCAATCACGTTTATTCGCAACCCGACCTCACGGAATTGCCGCTGGGTCTGTTTGGAATCAGCCGCGGTGGCAGTGCCGCGCTGTACGTCGCCGCGCAACGGCAAGAGGTGCTGCGAGTCGCCACGGAGGGAGCCTTCGGTACCGAGACGTTGATGATGGCGCACGCTCAACAATTTATTTCGATTGTCGCTCCTGAGCTGCTGGCCAAGTTGTTTCCCGAATGGCACATCAAATTGACGATCAAGATTGCACGCTGGATCAGTCAGCGGCGGCGTCATTGCCGCTACGTGATGCTTGAACGAGTTCTTCCGCAATTGGCTGGCAAACCGGCACTCGTGATCGCGGGTCTGCGAGACACGTATGTGTTGCCCGGAGTCGCGCGGGAGATCACTCGCTTGATCGGTCAGCCGGACGCGTTGTGGGCGGTTGCAAAAGCCAAACACAATCTCGCCCGCTCAGTGAGTCCCGACGAGTACGACCGTCGCCTGGTGGAGTTCTTTTTGAAGTTGGATCAACCGTTTGACGAGCCGAGTAAGCCTCCCGTGGAGCGATCCTCGCATAGCCGTCGGAGCAAGCCCAAATAGGCCAACGGAGCGAAAAGTACTGGGCTGTTTCAGGCTTCACAGGTCAGCCTTTCCCGGAATCATGGCACTCGCCAAACTCTGTTTCGAGCCGCGAATTTGCAGGGAACGGTTTGCGGCGAACACATCGCTGACGATGAGTAGGACTTCTCAACCACGGGGACTCGGATGTCTCACTCGCTTGTTGATCGCCGCTGGCTCAAGGACGGCGAACATCGCTCGCTCGGCCGCGTTTGCCGACGACGTTCCAAGGTCGGCGTCCTCACGGGCATGATGCTGCTGGGAATGAGCCTGTGTGGCGGAAGTTTTTTTGCCGCGGAACCGGCCCTCAAAGCTCCGGGCGGATTCGACGTCCAGTTGTTTGGGGATGACGATCTCGCTCACGACATTCACTGCCTGACGATCGACTCGCGCGGACGAATCACTGTTGCGGGGAACGGGTTCATCAAGCTCTTGATCGACTCTGACGCCGATGGTGTCGCCGACAAAGCAGAACTCTTTGCGGAAGGTCCGGTCATCGGAGTGCAGGGCATGTACTGGCATGGCTCGGACCTCTTGGCCGTCGGTGGTGAGGGTCTGCTGAGGTTTCGCGACCGTGACGGCAACGACAAAGCCGACGGGCCGCCCGACGTGCTGCTGAAGGTCAAATGCGGCGGCGAGCATCACGCGCACTCGATTCAGCGCGGGCCGGACGGGTGGTGGTATTTGATCGCCGGCAACGACAGCGGAATTGACGCCAAGTATGTCACATTGCCGACCGCGCCGATCAAACAGCCGCAGGCCGGCGTGCTGTACCGACTCAAGCCGGATCTCAGCGGAGGTGAGGTGGTCGCTCACGGATTGCGGAATGCGTACGACTTCGCATTCAACCGCACGGCCGATGCCTTCACGTTCGACAGCGATGACGAGCGGGATGTTTCGCTCCCGTGGTATCGGCCGACGCGCGTGTTTCAGTTGCTGCCGGGATCGCATGCCGGTTGGGTGACGCGAAGCTGGAAGCGTCCCGACGAGTTCCTCGACATGCCGCCGGTGGTCACGTCGGCCGGACGAGGTTCGCCGACCGGAGTCGTCTGCTATCAACATCGGCAGTTCCCGGAGAAATACCGCGAGGCGCTGTTCGTGCTCGACTGGACCTTCGGCCGAGTGCTCGCGTTGCCGCTGGTGCGAAATGGTTCCGCTTGGACGGCTGAACCGGAATTGTTCCTGTCCTCCGCCGGTGATCACGGCTTCGCACCGACCGATGCCGAGGTCGGTCCCGACGGCAGCTTGTTCGTGAGCGTCGGGGGCCGAGGAACTCGCGGCGGCGTTTGGCGCGTGTCGTATTCGGCGGGGCGATTAGGAAAAATCGCTTCTGACGATGTGGCGGACAACTCGTCGGCGACCGACAAGCTCAGCGCGTGTCTGACCGCTCCGCAGCCGTTGAGCAGTTGGTCACGAGCGCGCTGGCAACCACTGGCTCGGCAGCTTGGCCGCGAGCCGTTCCTCGAAGCCGCGAACAACGAGGCTTTGCTGCCGGCCGTGCGGTTGCGTGCGATCGACGTGCTCACCGAGTCCTTCGGCGGCATCAGCGAAGCCGAGGCGGCGGAGTTCGCACAGGCGACTCCGGCCGAAGTCCGCGCGAAGGCGATTTGGTCGCTCGGACGAACACGAGTGCAGCCGCTCGATGCCAGCGTCACGAAGTCGTTTCTTCAGGACCGCGATCCGCTCGTCAATCGCGCGGCGTTGGAAGCGATCTTGTCGGCAGAGAATGTCAGCGCTTGGTCGCTGCTCGTCGACGGGATCGTGCAGCAACTCAGCGGGGATGACCGCTTCAATCGACTGACGGCCAGTCGGCTCGTCGCGAAAATGGATCAAGATAGCTTTCGATCGCTGTCGCAAGCGGTCGTGAAGTCCGGCTGGCAAGGGACGTTGGCGTACGCGGTCGGCTATCTGCCGCGATCCACCGCCTCGACGAAGTACGGCATTCAACTCGCTGTGCGAGTGCTCGCAGGAGATCATCCGGTGGGCCTGAAACTGCAGGCGGCGCGGCTGTTGCAACTGGCTCTCGGCGACATGGTGCCCCCTTCGGGAACGGCCCCAGCGTTCGAGGCGTACTCAACGCGGCTCGACCTGTCGGCCTTCGAACGTGACCTCGATCCGCTGCGAGTCCGCTTGACCGAGACGTTTCCGACGGGCGATGCCAGCGTCGATCGCGAACTCTCACGAGCGCTGACGATGCTGTCTTTGGCGAACACCAAGTTGCTCGACAAAGTGCTGGCGAAGATCACCGACGACAGCGATCCGGTCGAAGACATTCACTATTTGCTGGTTGCGGCTCGCATCCCGACGCCGCGCAATCGATCGCAGGCTGAGGCGATCGCTCGCGGACTCGTGCGACTCGAACCAAAGATCGTCGCCCGGAAAATGCACCAGGACCTCAACTGGGACGACCGTGTCGGCGAGCTGTATCGCGAACTCGCGAAGCTCGACACCGAGCTTGCCGATCAACTGGTCGCGCAGCCGGAATTCGGCCGGCCGGGACACGTCTTGTTTCTCTCGGAACTGCCGCAAGATCTGCTGCCGAAAGTCATCGACTCGTACGTCAAAGCGATTTCGGATGACGCTGACTATCCGTGGAACAACGACGTCGTGTTTCTGATCGGCGAATCGAAACAACCCGAACATCGCGAGTTGCTGCGGCGGCAGTTGGACCAGTTCAAGATTCGCGGGGCCGTGCTGGTCGTTCTGGCACAACAGCCGGAGGAACGTGACCGGGACCGATTCGTCGAGGGCTTGGAGGAATCACGAGTCGAAGTGCTGACCGCCTGTCTCGACGCGCTGGCCGCGCTCAAGCCGAACCAAACGGCCGACGAACAACTCGCGCTTTTGAAGGCGTTGCGACGATTGGGCACCGACGAGAAAGAGTTCCCGATCCGCGACAAGGCCGCAAAGCTGCTGGCTCGAAACTTCCGGCGCGACTTGGGATTTGTTTTTGGCCAGCCCGGCTATCGGCCGCAGAACGAAGCGATTCAGCGCTGGACGGATTTTCTGACGAAGACTTTTCCCGTGGAATCAGCTCGCGCGCAGAGTGGTGACGCCGAGACACTGACGTGGTTGACCGAGCAACTCGCGCTCGTGGACTGGTCCGCCGGCAATGTCGAGCGCGGTCGACTACTTTTTGAGAAACGCTCGTGCGCTCAATGTCACGGCGGCCGACGCGGACTCGGTCCCGATTTGGCCGGTGTCAGCAGCCGCTTCTCACGCAACGATCTGTTCGTCGCGATCGTGCTGCCAAATCGCGACGTCTCGACGCGCTACCAAACGACTCTGTTCGAGACCAAGCGCGGTAAAGTCCACACCGGCCTGATCGTCTACGAATCGGCCGAGGGCTTCCTGTTGCGGAACTCGACCAATCAGACGATCCGCATTGAAACGACGGACATCGAGACCCGCCGCACGCTGCCGCAGTCGCTGATGCCCGGCGGGTTGCTCAAGGAATTGCGTTCGTCCGATTTCGCCGACTTGCTGGCGTACCTCAAGAGTCTGGGTGGATCGGCATCGCCGCCGGCGACCACGGCCCGCTAACGCCATCTGGCTCAGACGAGTCATGACCACAAATCAAGCCATGACAACCTCGAAAACAATTTGGCTCGGCTGCGGAACAATGCTGGTTCTGTTGGGGCTTTGTGGCCTGACGCTGCTTGTGCGTTGGCCGTCTGAAGAAAGTCTCAACGCCGGCCGGGAAGCGATCCTTCGAGACATCCGGTTTAGCTTTGGCATTGCTCTGCTTTTCCTCGTCTCTGCCGGAGCCGTTGCCGTGGCGACGAGTGTGGCAATCCGTCGGAGCCTCGTCACATCGCCAGAACCGCTGCCGGAGAACTCAGACGAGCGGACGCAGGACGAGGAACTGGAACGCGAGAGTGAGGTACGCGACCGCGTGGCTTTTGAAGGCGCTGCGGTCGGCATGTACCAGGCTGATGCGAGCACCGGGCATCTGCTGCGAGTCAATGGCCGTTTCTGTCAGATGACGGGCTACAACAGCGCGGAACTTGTGAACAGGCCCTGCCAAGACCTCATGCACCCCGATGACCGCGACTCCGTCCTCGACGAGTTGGCCCGTCTTCAGCGAGGCGAGATCTCGGAGTATCGTGCCGAAAAGCGCTATCTTCGTAAAGAGGGCGGTCTCATCTGGGGCGACATCACCGTGAACCTCGTCCAAGGCGTCGGTCTCCAACCTTTGCGCACCGTGGCGGTGATCCAAAACATCACCGAACGCAAACAGGTCGAGGAAAAGGCCCATGCTGCCGAACGGCGACTGCGGGCATTCCTGGATAACAGCGCCGTCTACGGGTGGATGAAAGACGAAGAGGGCCGGTACGTCTTTCTCAGCAAGAATTATGAGCGTCACCTTGGCGTGCGATCTGAGGACTTGCAGGGCAAGACCGACTTTGATCATTGGCCGCACGAGACCGCCGAACAGTTTCGTGCGAACGATCAACGCGTGCTCGCGACGGACCGTGCGATTGAGGTTCTCGAAGAAGGACGAACCATTGACGGCAAACACCCTTGGTGGTTGTGCCACAAGTTTCCGTACCGGGACGAGAGTGGAAAGCGATTTGTTGGTGGTCTGGCCATGGACGTCACCGATCACAAACGGATCGAGGACGAACTCCGCCACAGCAAACAACGCCTGTCACTCGTCATTGAAGGGGTCAACGTCGGCCTCTTTGACTGGGAACTCAGCGGAGGCCGCGTCCGTTACTCGCGTGAATGGAAGAGTCAGCTCGGTTATGCAGATGACGAGATTGGCGATCGGTTTGAAGAATGGCAATTGCGTGTCCATCCCGACGATCTCGAACCAACATTAGCGACGGTTCGAAGATACTTGGAGAAACCGTGGTCGGGCTACGAAGTGGAATTTCGGATGCGCCACAAGAATGGTTCCTGGCGCTGGATTCTCGCACTCGCCACGTTGATCGATGGTCCCGCTGGCAAGCCCGTCCGCATGCTCGGAATTCATCTCGACATCACTGCTCGAAAGGAGGTTGAAGAATCACTGCGTGAAAGCGAGAAGCGACTGCGGTTGGCCAATGAGACGGCCAACATCGGCACATACTACGCCGACTTTGAAACCGATTGCGTTCGCTATTCTCCCGAACTGTGTGCCATGCTCGGCGTGGAATTCGGTATCGACCGGGCATTGGAGGACGGATTTCAATTTGTGAAATTGGAAGACCTGCGTCTGGTCCGCGCGAATTTCGACGCAGCGCTCGACCCGGCGGGAGACGGCCACCAACGAATCGAGCTGCGCATCGTTCGTCCGGGGGGAGAAGTGCGCTGGCTGGCGACCCACGGGCAGGTGGAGTTCCGCGACACGCCGGCTGGCCGCGTCCCGTGGGGGTTCGTTGGTGCCTGCCTCGACATCACCGAACGCAAACGAACTGAGGATTCATTGCGGCAACTCAACGATGAACTCGAGGAACGCGTCGCCGAACGGACTCGTGTGCTGTATGCCAAACAGGAACGCCTGCAAGCGATTCTCAACAACAACTTCAATGCCGTGTTGACGGTTGACCGGCAGGGATGGGTGGAATCGGTCAATCTCGCGGCCCTGGAGATGTTCGGTTATTCCATCGACGAGATGATCGGCCAAAAATTCCAAGGGTTTGTCCCACTGGCCGAAGGTCAAACGCAGAATGGCAACGGTTCGAGTCACCAGGAAATCGGATTGGCAGGGATCACCGGCAACAGTCTTGAAGTGGTCGCTCGACGCAAAGATGGTTCGACATTTCCCGCGGACTTGGCGGTGAGCGAGATCGTGCATCTCGGTCTGTTCTGCGGCATTCTTCGCGATCTCTCGGAGCACAAACGGCTCGAGCGGGATGTGTCCGAGGCCACCGCTCTTGAGCAGCGCCGCATCGGGCAAGATTTGCACGACAGCGTGGGGCAGCAACTGACCGCGTTGACAATGGTGGCCCAGGATTTCGTCGAGTCGTTGACCCCCGAAGCACGAACATCCGACTCACATCGGCGAGAATTCGCCCCGTCCACACCGCAGTCGAATCTGTCCCGGTTGTCGCCGAGCGAGCTGGCCGAACGGCTGCGTCGGGATTTGCAGAAAACGCTCGAAGAAGTACGTTCCATCAGCCGAAACTTGAATCCGGTTCCGGTCGACTCGCAGGGACTCATGGTGGCTCTGACGGATCTGGTCGAGCGGATACGACTGCAATCGCGAGTGATCTGCACGTTCGACTGTGAAAGTCCGGTCGCAATCGAAGACAATGTCGTGGGAACTCATCTGTTCCATATCGCCCAGGAAGCACTGAGCAATGCATTGCGACACGCTCTGGCTCGTGAAGTCCGCATCAGTCTTCAGCAAAGCGATTTGCAAATCGTCCTGCGAATCCAAGACGATGGCTGCGGAATTCCGTGGCCGTTGCCGCAACGGGAAGGACTCGGACAGCGGATCATGAAAAATCGAGCCGACATGATCGGCGCGACCCTGACCATTGATCGAGCCAAGCCGAAAGGGACGGTTGTGACTTGCACTTTGACAACGGGAGTGAGACATCAAGCGTGAATCTTGGTGTGGGACGCGCCCGCAACGAATGCTCCCTTTCCCTCGAAGACGGGACTGGGAGAGTTTTTCGCCGTGGAATGGACGAGGAGTCAACATGCTTCAAAACAAAACCGCCAAGCCAGCCCGCGTGCTGATCGTCGATGATCATCCCGCAGTTCGTGAGGCTCTCTCGCTGCGAATTTCTCGGCACGCCGATCTGCTCGTCTGCGGCGAAGCGTCCGAATTGGCCGAGGCCTTGCAACTCATCAGCGAGACAAAGCCCGATGTGGCTGTCATCGACATTGGGCTGAAGACCGGCAACGGCCTCGATCTCATCAAACGCATCAAAGCCCGCGGC
>CAMAWN010000148.1 GCA_945861865.1 Candidatus Kuenenia stuttgartensis
GGCGTCGTGCGGTCGATCTACGATCCGACGGCGGGAACCGGCGGCATGTTGTCGGTCGGTGGCGAGCATCTCGCCGACCTGAACCCGGACGCTCGGCTGGTGATGTATGGGCAGGAGTTGAACCCGGAGTCCTACGCGATCTGCAAGGCCGACATGCTCATCAAGGGGCAGGACATCGCCAACATCATCTTCGGCAACACGCTGTCGAACGACGGGCTGCCGGGGAAGCAGTTCGACTACATGCTGTCCAATCCGCCGTTTGGGGTGGAGTGGAAGAAGATCGAAAACGAAGTCCGCAAAGAGGCCGAGCAGCAGGGCTACAACGGGCGGTTCGGTCCCGGCCTGCCGCGCGTCAGTGACGGTTCGCTGCTGTTTCTGCTGCACCTGATTTCCAAGATGCGACCGGCCAAGGATGGCGGCAGCCGCTTCGGGATCGTCTTGAATGGCTCGCCGCTGTTCACCGGCGGAGCGGGATCGGGCGAAAGTGAAATCCGCCGCTATGTGCTGGAGAACGACCTCGTTGAAGCGATCATCGGCCTGCCCACCGACATGTTCTACAACACGGGGATTAGCACCTACGTCTGGATCGTCAGCAACCGCAAGCCGGCGCATCGCAAGGGCAAGCTGCAACTGATCGACGCCAGCAGCTTCTAGCAGAAGATGCGGAAGAGTCTGGGGAGCAAGCGCAAGGAACTCAGCCCGGAACACATCGAGGAAATCACGCGGCTGTTTGGCGACTGTCAGGAAGCGACCAAGGTCGATGGTGTCATCGTGAGCGGCAAGGCGCTAGCCGCCGGTTCTTCTGCCGCCGGTGGTTCAGCCGCCACCCAAAACACACCGGCGGCTAGCGCCGTGCCGCTCACAAACGCAGTCCCGATCAGCCGCCTCTTCAAAAACGAAGACTTCGGCTACCGCACGATCACGGTCGAGCGTCCGGAGCGGGACTCGGCGGGCAAGATCGTGAAGGCCACGAAGGGGAAGTTGAAAGGCAAGCCGCAGCCGGACGCCAACCTGCGCGACACCGAGAACGTGCCGCTCAGCGAGGACGTGGAAACCTACTTCAAACGTGAAGTGCTGCCGCACGCTCCCGATGCGTGGATCGACCACGAGAAGACGAAAGTCGGCTACGAAATCCCGTTCAACCGGCACTTCTACGTCTTCAAGCCGCCGCGTGCTCTGGCCGAGATCGACGCCGAACTGAAGATCGTCACCGACCGCATCCTGACGATGATCGGAGGGCTGTCGAAATGAGCGAGCGGAATGGCGCTAGCCACCGGTGTGTCCGTTGCGTGTTTCCGGTTCGACCGGCGGCTAGCGCCGTGCCGCTCACGGAGGCACGCCCATGAGCTTTCCGAGATACCCGAAGTACAAGCCCAGCGGCGTCGAATGGCTCGGCGACGTGCCGGAGCATTGGCAAATCCGGCGGCTACGATTCGCGACGGAACTGAATCCTTCCAAGTCCGAGGTCAGCCACCTCGACCGAGAAACCGCAGTCTCATTCTTGCCGATGGAGGCAGTAGGCGATGACGGCACGTTGAACTTGGAAAGGGAAAAACCGATCGGCGAAGTCGAGAGCGGATATACCTACTTCCGCGATGGCGATGTGACCGTGGCGAAGATCACCCCGTGCTTTGAGAACGGCAAAGGTGCGTTGATGTCCGGGCTGGTGAATGGAATTGGTTTTGGGACGACAGAACTAATCGTTGCCCGGCCCAAGCCCGAAGAAGTCATCGGCACGTATTTGCACTTCCTTTTCATTTCAACGGAGTTTCGCAGTCTCGGCGAATCTCACATGTACGGGGCGGGAGGTCAGAAGCGCGTACCTGATGCCTTTGTTCGGAACTTCGCTACCGCATTCCCGCCCACTGCCGAGCAAACCGTGATCGCGTCGTTTCTTGACCGAGAGGCGTCGAAGATTGACGGGTTGGTGGGGGAGCAGCGGCGGCTGATTGAACTGCTGAAAGAAAAACGCCAGGCCGTCATCTCCCACGCCGTCACCAAAGGTCTGAACCCTCACGCCCCCCTGAAGCCCTCCGGCATCGAATGGCTCGGCGATGTGCCCGAACATTGGGAGGTCAAACCAATGCGGATGATCGCAAACGTGGTTCGGGGCGCGTCGCCTCGTCCCGCAGGCGATCCACTCTACTTCGGCGGCGACGCGGTCCCGTGGGTCACTGTTGCCGAAATCACAAAGGATGACCTTGTTGATCTCACGGCGACCGATACGTTCCTCACCGAGGAAGGGGCAAAGAACAGCAAGCTGTTTGCGAAGGGAACCGTGATCTACTCAAACAGCGGAGCTACGCTGGGTGTCCCCAAGATTCTGCAAATCGACGCCTGCGCGAATGACGGTGTTGTTGCCTTTGAAAAGCTAAGCCGCGAGGTTCATCCGCAGTTTCTCTACCATTACCTCGCATCAATCACAGACGCGATTCGTGAAAAAGTGAAACAGGGGTCGGGGCAGCCAAATCTCAACACGGACATCGTGAAGGCTCTCCGCTTCGGACTTCCGCCGATGGATGAGCAGGAGCGGATTGTGGAACACATTGCGAAATTGGCCGAACAGTTTGGTTCCCTGACCGCCGAAGCGGAGCGTGGGATCGAGCTGCTGCAAGAACGCCGGACGGCTCTGATCTCCGCCGCCGTCACCGGCCAGATCGACGTTCGCGGATTCGCACCGCAGGAGACAACATGACCTCCGACGACGACAGGGCTGAAATCCCAATGCCGTTTCGCGAACGGTATGCGGAACTCACCGAAATCATCAGTTCGTTCTGTGTCTCGCACCTCAACGACGAATACAAAGTCGTCTGTTGCCGAATCGCCGCGGACATGTGCCAAGAGGGCTCACCGATTCTGAGTGGCAAAGCCAATAGTTGGGCCGCCGGAATCATTTGGACGGCCGGTCGTGTCAACTTTCTGTCTGATCCTTCCTTCGAGCCGTCAATGACGCAATCAGAATTCGCCAAAGCGATCGGCGTTTCGGTGGCGACGATCAGCGCCAAGTCCCGCGACATCTGGGATGGACTCGACCTGATGCAATCTGATCCCGATTACACAATCGCCAGCCGGATCGACAGCAACCCCCTGGTCTGGATGGTTGAAGTCAACGGCCTCATCGTCGATCTCCGTCATGTTCCCCGCGAAGTGCAGGAAATCGCCGTTGAACAAGGGCTGATTCCCTACGTCCCCGCTGGCCGAGACACCGAATGAACATTGAACCGCTTCAACAGCGTCCTACCGTGATCTCCGCCGCCGTCACCGGCCAAATCGGCGTGCGCGAGTTGGTCGCAACGGAGGTCGCATCATGAATGAGGCCGCTCAAATCGCCGCTCTTGAGGAATGGATTCGCGACAAAGAAGGGGAGCGGCTGGAATTCAAGGAAGCCAAGAACCACTTCGACATTCATGACCTCGCCAAGTACTGCGCGGCGCTGGCGAACGAGGGAGGTGGTCGGATCATTCTGGGAGTCACCAACAATCGCCCGCGTCAAATCGTCGGGTCCAAGGCATTCGAGCAACCGGAGCGCACTCGCAAAGGACTGTGCGAGAGAATTCCGCTCGGCATCGACTTTGAAGAGATCCACCATCCCGACTGTGGCGAAGGCCGGTCGGTGCTCGTCTTCACAGTCCCGCCGCGCCCACTGGGCATCCCGATCAAGTACGACGGGCGGTACTGGATGCGGAAGGAAGACAGCCTCGTCGAGATGTCCGAAGACCGGCTGCGCGAAATCTTTGCCGAGAGCGGTCACGACTTCTCCGCCGACGTCTGCCCCGGTCTGACCATCGCCGATCTGGAGGCCACGGCCATCGAAGACTTCCGCAAACGCTGGCTGGCGAAAGCCACCAAAGCGGAAGACACGCCAATGGCCGAACGGCTGCGGTCGCTCAGTCCTGAGCAACTGCTGGCTGACGCCGAGGCCATCGTCGAGGGACAGCCAACCTATGCCGCGTTGATCCTGTTCGGGACGCGGCAGGCGGTCGGTCGGCATCTGGCTCAGGCTGAAGCCGTCTTCGAGTACCGCTCGTCAGATGCGTCCGGCCCGGCGCAGGACCGCAAGGAGTACCGGCAGGGCTTCTTCGGTTACTGCGACGAGCTGTGGAACCAGATCAATCTGCGAAACGACCGCCAGGACTTTCAGGAAGGTTTGTTCGTCACGCCCATCTCGACCTTCAATGAGCGTCCGGTTCGCGAAGCCATTCTGAACGCCGTGAGTCACCGCAACTATCAACTCAGCGGCAGCATCTTCATCCGCCAGTTTCCCCGGCGTCTGGAGATCGACAGCCCCGGCGGACTGCCTGTGGGCATCACGCTGGAAAACATCCTCGACCGACAGAACCCTCGGAATCGCCGAATCGCGGAGATCCTGACTCGCTGCGGCTTGGTGGAGCGCTCAGGGCAAGGGATGAATTTGATCTATGAAGAACTGATCAAGCAGAGCAAACCCGCTCCCGACTTTGCCCGCACCGATCAGTATCAAGTGGGCCTGACGCTGCATGGCACGGTGCAAGACCCGGCGTTCGTGCGATTCGTCGAGAAGGTCTCGAAGGAGACAACGGCATTCTTCACGACTCACGACTGGATGCTGATGTCCGCCGCCAGTCGTGGTGAGAAACTTCCCAAGGGATTCGAGAGTCGAGTGGCCCGCCTGATGGACTTGGGCATCATCGAACGCGGATCGGGTCGCACCTCGATCCTGTCGCGTCGGTTCTACGAGTTTGTCGGCAAGGCCGGAGTCTACACTCGCAAGAAGGGACTGGATCGAGAGACCAATCTCGCGCTGCTGAAGAAGCACATCGACGAGAAGGGGGCTGCGGGAGCAAAGCTCGAAGAACTCTGCCAAGTGATCCCGTCACTTCCCCGGACTCACGTTCAATCCCTGCTGCAAACCTTAAAGCGAAGAGGTCAGGCTCACCCGATCGGGAATCGGCGGGCGGGCCTTTGGTATTCGGGGCCAGCGCCCGAAGGAGTCGCCGAACCTGACGACAGGGATGACGCATAACGACGCAAAGAATGACGCAAAACAGCAGCCGCAAGGCCGTTGGAACTCACAACTCAGCAATGATTTACCAACCGCCAGCGAATGGTGATTCGACGCAATGCGACGCAATCCACAAGGCAAGAATCTGGCCAAGTGCCTGCCGTTCGTTCTGGGCTTGAGTGGGGGAAGATTCTTATTTGATGGTTATTTGATGGAAACGCCGATTTCGACGACTTGATGCCGGAACGTGAGACGTAAAGCCTTTGATTTTTGTGTGTTCCGAAGTGGCTTCCGCCAACGTCTTATTTGATGGCTTCCGGTTGCGATGGGGAAACGCATGAGTCTGCACAACGAGATCGAGTTGGAAAACGAAATCTGCGAGCACCTCGCGGCAAACGGCTGGCTCTATTCGGCCAACGATGACGGCTACGACCGGGTGAGGGCGTTGTTCCCCGAAGACGTGCTGGCGTGGGTCCAAGAGACTCAGCCCAAAGCGTGGGAGGCGATCGTCAAGAACCACGGCACCAACGCCGCCGACACGTTGCTGAGCCGCCTGCGCGATCAACTCGACCAGCGCGGCACGCTGGATGTGATGCGGCAGGGGGTCGAGATGCTCGGCCTGCGCGGCAAGCTGTTGCTCTCTCAGTTCAAGCCCGCCTTGGCGATCAACCCGGATATTCTGACTCGTTACGCCGCCAACCGGCTGCGCATTATGCGGCAAGTGCATTACTCACAGCACAACGAGAACAGCATCGACTTGGTGCTGTTCCTGAACGGTCTGCCCGTGGCGACGGTCGAACTCAAGACCGATTTCACACAGAGCGTCGGTGACGCGATCGACCAATACCGCTTTGACCGGCATCCGAAACCCAAAGGCCAAGCCGCCGAGCCGTTGCTCTCGTTCCCGATCGGCGCGTTGGTTCACTTCGCCGTGAGCAATCGTGAAGTCCACATGACGACGCGGCTGGAAGGTCCGGCCACTCAGTTTCTGCCATTCAATCAAGGGGACAACGGAGCGGCAGGTAATCCCCTGAACCCCAACGGCGGACACCGCACGGCCTACCTTTGGGAACAGGTTTGGGAACGATCAAGCTGGCTCGAAATCCTGGGCCGGTATCTGGTCGCGAAGAAGGACGACAAGAAACAACTAGCGAGCTACCTGTTCCCGCGCTACCACCAACTCGATGCGACTCGCAAACTGCAAGCGGCGGTGCTGGCCGATGGTCCGGGCCGCAAGTACCTGATCCAGCACTCGGCAGGTTCTGGCAAGACGAACTCCATCGCGTGGTCCGCTCACTTTCTGGCCGATCTGCATGACGCTCAGCACAACAAGCTGTTCGACTCGGTGCTGGTGGTCTCTGACCGCAATGTGATCGACACACAGTTGCAAGAAGCCATCTTCGATTTCGAGCGGACGACCGGCGTCGTGGCCACGATCAAAGGCGAAGGTGGCAGCAAGAGCGGTGAACTCGCGACGGCACTCTCCGGCGACAAGAAAGTTGTAGTCTGCACCATTCAGACCTTCCCGTTTGCTCTGAAGGCCGTGCGCGAACTGGCCGCGACACAGGGCAAACGATTCGCCGTGATCGCTGATGAGGCTCACAGTTCGCAGACGGGCGACTCCGCCGCTAAGCTGAAGGCCGTGCTGACCGCTGAAGAATTGCAAGAACTCGGCGACGGTGGCGAAGTCAGCACCGAAGACATTTTGGCCGCTCAGATGGCCTCGCGAGCGGACGATGCGGGCATCACCTTTGTCGCGTTCACGGCCACGCCGAAGACCAAGACGATGGAACTGTTCGGCACTCGGCCCGATCCCAGCCGACCAGCGAGCAAGGACAATTTGCCCGCTCCGTTCCACGTCTATTCGATGCGGCAGGCCATCGAAGAGAAATTCATTCTCGACGTGCTTCAGAACTACACGACCTACAAGCTGGCTTTCAAACTGGCTCACGAGGGCAAAGAGTGGGACGAGAAGGAAGTCGAACGCTCCGCCGCCATGAAGGGCATCATGGGCTGGGTTCGACTGCACCCCTACAACATTTCGCAAAAGGTGGAGATCGTCGTCGAACACTATCGCCAGCACGTCGCGCCGCTCCTGAAGGGCAAAGCGAAGGCGATGGTCGTCGTCGGCAGTCGCGTCGAGGCCGTTCGGTGGCAACTGGCGATCGACAAATACATCAAGTCGCGGGCTTACCCGATTCGATCGCTGGTCGCTTTCTCTGGCGAAGTGAACGACAAGGACTCCGGCCCCGACTCCTTCACCGAAAACAGCAAGGAGCTGAACCCCAACTTGCGAGGTCGCGACATCCGCGAAGCCTTCAAAGGGGACGAGTACCAGATTCTCTTGGTCGCGAACAAATTCCAGACAGGCTTCGATCAGCCGTTGCTGTGTGGCATGTACGTCGATAAGCGACTGGCGGGCATCCAAGCCGTGCAAACGCTGTCGAGGTTGAATCGTGCTCACCCCGGCAAGGACACGACCTACGTTCTGGACTTCGTGAACGACACCAAGGAGATCTTGGAGGCGTTCAAGACCTATCACACGACGGCAGAACTGGCCGACGTCACCGACCCGCATCTCGTCTACAACCTGCGTGCCAAGCTGGACGCGGCCGGTCACTACGACGATTTCGAGATTGATCGCGTCGTCGCCGTCGAACTCAAGCCGAACGCCAAGCAAAGCGAACTGGCCGCCGCTGTCGAGCCTGTCGTTGATCGTCTCCAAAAGAAGTACAAGGCGGCTCAAGCGGCACTGAAGCTCGCCAAGGAACAGAAGGACAAAGCCGCCATCGAGACCGCTCAGAACGAACTGAACGCTCTCCTGCTGTTTCAGTCGGACATGGGAGCCTTTCAGCGACTCTACACCTACCTGTCGCAAATCTTCGACTACGGCAACACGGACATCGAGAAGCGTTCGATCTTCTTCAAACAAGTCCTACGACTGTTGGAGTTCGGCCGCGAGCGTGAAGGCATCGACCTCTCGAAAGTCTTGCTGACTCACCACAAGCTGAAACCCCAAGGCGATCAGTCGATGCCGCTCGGCAAAGGCGAGAATCCCAAGCTGGAGCCGATCACCGAAGCCGGCAGCGGCAGCGTCCAAGAGAAGCAGAAAGCATGGCTGAGCGAGATCATCAAGAAGGTCAACGACCTGTTTGAAGGCGAACTGACCGATCAAGACAAGCTGGTCTACGTCAACAACGTCATCAAGGGCAAATTGCTGGAATCGGAAACCCTGAAGCAGCAGGCGAGCAACAACACGAAAGAGCAGTTTGCGAACTCACCCGACCTGAAAACCGAAATCCTGAACGCCGTGATGAGTGCTCTTGATGCCCACACCGCCATGAGCACACAAGCCCTGAGTTCCGAGACGGTTCGCGAAGGACTCAAAGACGTGCTACTCGGCCCCGCGAAGCTCTATGAGTCCCTGCGAGAGCAAGCCACCGCGGAACTGACGGCCCCGGCCTGGCTATCTCGCGGCTGAACCGCGACCTTTTCTGGCTCAAGGACAGCAGCCTTGAAGGTTCTGGCGACTTGCCGAACGTCGGCAACGCCATTGAAGAATGCGAGTGGCCCCCGGCGACATCTCGACCGGACTTATTCAACAGAGTCCCGATGTTTTGGGGGACGGTCGCTCTGGCAATACCCGAATGCGAACGACGGGGCGATGACGCGGGTTCCCAATACATCAACAAATGCTTCAGAGACCGCCGGAAATCCAGATTGGGCATCCTGACATGATCCACTCCAATGTAACCTCTCGGTGAATGAAGTCGTCGTCACCGTAGTAAACCGGCTCCATGAGTTCGTCTTCGCAGTCGTCCAGGATCAGTTTTTGGATGGCTTGTGGATCATTGAGGGTTCTTTCAATCTCATCGGCGCGTGCGCGGAGCATCTCGTGACGAGGCTCGTTGCCTGCCGCGTCCTGGAGATCATCCCGCAAGTCATCCAACTCCTCTTCCAACTCCAACTTTTTTTCTGAGATGGCAAATAGGGAAGTAATTGAGGGCGCGTACATCGACTGAAACAGCGGGCCTTCCCCGTCGAACGATGTGAAGAGGGCATCCAGAACGGTTCGACGTTCTCTTGTTGCGAGGGCGATGCCAAGCGCGTTGAGGACCATACCCCAATCATCAATATGGTTGCCGGAGTCCCAAAGCGATTCATCGCCGTCCGCCCATGCTTCGTGAATCGCATCGAGAGGAATTCGTGGTTCTGCGGTGAGTGCAACGAGGACTATTCCATCCTCTGGCAAGTTGAACCCATCCGCCATTTCTTCCCAATCGAGTTCGACATCGACATTCTGTTGGGCAACTTCGCAAAACTCGCGGGCCAACCAGACCAAGACAATCGCGCGTAACTTGATACGCACGACATCCAGTCCATCTCTTGCCTCAAGCAGTCCTGCCTTCCCGATGCGGGACCAACAATCTTGATACCAATTCATCCAGAGTTTGTGGTCTCCGAGGTCCGGTTTTGGTGCCGAACTGAAACACGACTCGACGTTGCACCAATCGAACGCCATTTGGTTGTTCCGGCGAAATGTGGTCGGACTCAAGGGGAAAGCAGAACGAGAGTAATTCACTGTACAACGGCGTGCAGGGAGTTCAATTGGTTCGCGTCTCTCTCGCTGAAATTGCAACCAGGCCGCATTAAGCTTTGTCGCTGGGTTGCCGCCAGCGGTTGCAAACGAGGGCGGCTGAAATGGCCCTGCCGGGTGCGGTGCTGGTCCTGTTCCGCGCCCGGCGGGCTGGCCCGATCAAACAGGACGACAACAAATGACGAGCGAACGTGAGCAGCTTGTGGCTCTGCGCCGGGACGCCGAAGAACAACGGGGGCGATTTGGTCGCAAACGTGTGAGTTTGCGTTGGTGGCCCAACGCTGACCAACCATTCTTTTCGCGTGGTAGTTTCACATTTCTAGGCGACCCGTTCGAGTGGACCAGCGAGTATGCCAAGGAAATTCGGGGAAGCGACTTACTCTATCCACCCCACGATGCTTGGGGACACGACCGCAGAGTTCCAGGAGCGGTTATCTTCGATCCCCACGATGACCAAACCGAAGCGCTCGATGTCTTCCGCGAGCTTGCTCGGAGAGTCGGTGAATTCCTCGAATTGCAGCGTCCCGATCTTTGTGAAAATGAACTGAAGCCGCTCATCTGTTCGACGCACCCAGCGGTGAAAGCAAGAGACTGGACTCTGGCTTGGATATTTCGACGGCAATTCAACGATTGCGACGATGAACCGAACTTTCGCGGTGAACTGACGGATGCCTTCGGTCTGCTGGTCGAGTGCATCGACAAAGAACTGGCGACAGTCAGTCGCGAGTCGCCCTCACCAAAGCCCCATGTCTGCGCGTCAATCGGTAAGCGAACAGTCTGGGCGGACATCTTGATCTCCGACTCAGTCGAACCAAGATGCGCTGATGGTCCGTTGAAGCCCGATGGTTTCTGTCTAAATGGAATCGAGGTTTGGGGACTGGCCGAAGATTGGCACGACGTTCTCGCGTTCGTTTGGAAACATCGAGGTGATCCGCGGAAGTGGGAAGACGTGGCAACGCATCTTGGCGTGCTGGAGGAAATGACAGCCGCTGGCTTTCGGAAGTTCATCAACAAGATCAACAAAAAACTGAAAGACTACTGGCCAGAAACGCTGCAAACGGTCACACGAAAGAGCGAAGGAACCTTTGTCGTGCTGAGAATGCCAACGCGAAAGAAAGTGGCAAAGCGGAAGAACAAGTCTCGCACTGCCAAGGCCGCTGCCGCACCGAAATCGACTCGGAACCAGCGAGCGACAACGAAGCGACATTGAAGGGATTATTTTTCGGTTCGGACATCGTGACAGTTTGCCCGCCTCAAACATGAAAGGAGGGCACGACGATGTCACGACGAACTGATCCCGTCAGCTTCATCCCATCGGCGGACGTGGTCCGCGAATCACTGACAGAGGCGCGACGCCGCGTCTCAACGCTCGCGTTTCTGTTGGGTGTCGCGGAAGGCATTGATGAATTCGGCGCGGCCGCCGAGAACGACACCGCACCTTATCAGGCTGGCCGCAAGCTCGCGGAAATCTCCGCACGGAAGAGTCGGCCGATCAATGTCGCCGCCATCGCGGATGGTGAGGTGACGACATGACGCGAGTGTCACTTCCAGAGTCCACCCGAACCAAGCTGTTGCTCCGCGACCGTGAAGCCGCCGAACTGCTCGGCATCAGTCCCCGCAAGTTGTGGGAACTTACTTCGCCACGAGGCCCGATCAAGTGCGTCAGGATCGGCCGCAGCGTGCGATACAGCCTCGCGACGCTTGAGCGGTGGATTGCCGACCAAGAAGCCCTCACGTCGGGTGACGCGATCCGACCCCTTTAACCCGAATGCGGGATGAACAAACCAGTCCGCCGGGTGCTCGGCGGTCATTTAACGCCATCAAAGGAGAACTCAAATGCCACGAACGAAGTGCCACAAACGGTTTGAAGCAGTCGGTCACTATGAAGCTGGTCTACCGCCGGAGATCAGTTTCCAAAAAGAGATGGATGATGCGTATTTCGACTTCCGTCTCGAACCGAACGGCTACCTCACCAAGGAATTCGATGACTACGTAGCTCATGTCAAAGATCGCCTTGAGAATGAATGGTTGCCTGAACCTCCAGAAAACGGAGTTCAGATGTTTGTGCTCCGCACAATGTTCCCCGAACTGGTGCATCACTATCAGCCGTTGCTTCTTTTCAACACGGGATACCGAAAGGCGCTGCTTGAGTATTTGCACGAATGCAACACCGATCTCCCAGAATCGAAGGCTGCGGGCTGGATGAAGCCCCCACGTCGAAGACCTGGAGCGGCTAAGCACAAGAAGGCCCATCGTCAGATCCGCCACGCGAGCAAGGAGGGGGCCAATGACTAATCCGAACTCCACCGACATCGACACCACGTCGATTTCTTCGCCCGAAGGTCGAACGGATCTGGCTAATGCTCGGCGGTTGGTCCGACTGCATGGTGACCGGCTGCGATATTGTCATCCCTGGCGTTGCTGGTACGTCTGGGACGCCATCCGCTGGAGACCGGACGATTGCGGCATGGCGGAACGACTCGCCAAAGATGTCGCCGACGAAGTTTGGCGAGAGGCTCAGCAGTGTGGCTCAGAAGCCGCAATGAAATGGGCCGCAACGACGGCCAGCGGTAGAGGCATCCGCAATTTGCTGAGTCTGGCCAGCAGTGAACCTGAAATTCCCGTTGGGCTGGGCGATCTTGATCAGAATCTTCTGCTTCTGAATTGTCCAAATGGAACTCTCGACCTTACGACCGGAACTTTGAGGCCGCCACTGCAAGCGGACCTCATCACGAAGCTCTGCCCAGCAGAATTTCATTCAGATGCCACTTGCCCTCAATGGATGCAGTTTCTCCGCACGACATTCATCAGGAACTTGGAACTGATCCCCTACGCCCAGCGACTGGCTGGGAGCTATTTGACGGGCCTGATCCGCGATCAAGCGGTGACGATTGCACATGGCTTCGGGGCCAACGGCAAAAGCACCTTCTTCAATACTCTGCTGGCGTTGCTGGGCGAAGATTACGGGATGATTGCCCCCAAGGGACTACTTACGGGAGGCATCAGTCACTCGACGGAATTGGCCGATCTGCGAGGTAAGCGGCTTGTGGTGTGTGCCGAGACATCCGAGAAAAGTGAACTCGATGAAGGCTTGGTCAAGTTGCTGAGCGGTGGCGAACGAGTTCGTGCTCGACGTTGCTATCAAAATCACTCTGAGTTCGACTCCACTCACAAGCTCGTCATGCACTCAAACCACCTTCCAGGCGTTACCGGGACGGACGAAGGCATCTGGCGTCGTCTCTGCGTCGTCCCGTTTCGCAACTGCGTCCCAAAGCACTTGCAAGATGGGGAACTGCCCGAAAAGCTCAAGAGCGAACTCGCCGGCATTCTGCGATGGTGCTTGAAAGGCTGCCTCGAATGGCAAAGGATCGGACTGACACCCCCGCCGTGCGTCATCAGCGCGACTGAACAATATCGCGCTGAACAGGACACCGTCTCCGGCTTCATTGATCGTGACTGTGACAATGGAGAGGGCCTGACCATCAAACTGTCCGAGCTTAGTGGCGGACTGAAGCGGTATTGCCAATCCAACGGAATTGAAGTCCCGACCGAAAGAAAACTCACCAAGGAACTGAAACGCCGAGGCTACACGAGTCGCCCATCCAACGGCACTTGGTACGACGGACTCACGCTCAAGGAACCAGCGGCCCCCAAGGGACTGCGACCACCCGCTCAAAAGACCTCCCTCTGAGTCCCTGAATGGAAGCAAAGTGGAAGGACGGAAGGAGAATGACCTTTCCAGAGAACTCCCTCCTGTATGCGTAATGGAGAAGTTGTCCAGAAATTGGGTTTTGTTTCCATCCTTCCGTCTTCCTTCCAAGTTCAAAGTGACTTGTTGAGGGTGTTGGAATGTCAGCAGTGAGGTTGATCGGTTCTCGCTCGTGGCGAAAGTGAATTGATTATTAGTCAATACCATGTAGGATGAAGCCGATGACCAAGAAGAAGCCCGTCCAGAAGCTGAGTGACCAACTGAGAACGTTCATCGAGAACGCTCCCATCAGCCAGAACCGCCTCGCCAGCGAGACCAACCTTGACCCGGCCACGATCAGCAGATTCATGAGAGGGACCGGCGGACTGTCCACAGCAGGGTTGGACGAGATCGCTCAAGTGTTGGGCCTTAGATTGGTGAAGGATGATGAAGGTTGATGACGCGAAGTCAAAGGTGGAACGGCCGTTCCTGAATCAGGTCGGTCATCGTGGGATAGTTCTCACCGTGAGTTTTTCAGAAGGATTTGCAAATGGCATCGGTCTTCAAACGCGGTGATCGCTATCTCGCCGGCTTCTACGACCACAACGGGAAGCACATCACTCGGAGCACTCGCACGAGTGACAAGAGCGCGGCCAAACGCATCGCCGCGAAGTGGGAAAATGATGCGGCGCTCCGGCGCGAGCGTTGTATTGACCCGCGACAGGAATCGCTTTCGACGGAAGGACGCAGGACCGTGGAAGCCCACCTCGCGGACTACAAGGCCAAATTGGAAGCTGGTGGCTCCGGTGAGAGGCACGTTAGCCGAACCGTCGAGATGATCCGCTCGATTGCAGCGAAGGGCGAATTCGAGACTGCTACGGACATCTTGGCCGATGGCGTGAATCATTTTGCGGCCGAGTTGAAAACCAAGGGACGCTCGGCACGGACGATCCAAAGCTATCTGACGGCGATCAAAGGGTTCACTGGATGGCTTGTGAGCAACGGCAAACTGCCCAGCGATCCGCTTGCAACAGTCAAGAAGCCGAACCCAGAAACGGATCGACGGCTTGAGCGTCGAATGCTGCGACACGACGAATGGCATTGGCTCCGCGATGTGACCGCGGCTGCTGAAGACCGCTTCGGCATGTCTGGCGCGGAGCGTGTGCTGCTGTACGAGACAGCGATTCAAACGGGGTTGCGATCGAACGAACTTCGCAGCCTGACCCGTGGACGGCTCTATTTCACGTCCGACAAGCCGTACATCACCTGCAAGGCGGGTTCGACCAAGAATCGGAAGGAAGCCCGGCAATACATCCTCTCGGACTTGGCCGATCGTCTGCGTGCTCACATCGCTACGAAAGCCCCCAAGTCAACGGTGTTCTCGCTGCCTGCGGATTACGAGATGGCGGAAATGCTCCGCACCGATCTGGATGACGCTCGCAAGGCGTGGCTCAATGAAGTTCGGCGTGATCCTGAAGAGCTTGCCAACCGCGAGCAGAGTGACTTCCTCAACGCGAAGAATCACGAAGGCGAATCGTTCGACTTCCATGCGTTGAGACATACCTGCGGCGGTTGGTTGGCGATGTCAGGGGCACACCCGAAGTCGATCCAGTCGGTGATGCGTCACAGCAGCATCGTGCTCACGATGGACACCTACGGCCATCTCATTCCGGGTCAGGAAGCCGAGACCGTAGCCCGGTTCTCCGATCAGATGGGCAACGACCAGCCGAACGTCATGCGAGCCACCGGAACGATGGACGAAATGGCCGGCGGTTCAGACAAGCCGTCTGAAAAGCGCAGCGGACGGCGCAGCGAATTCAGTGCTGCGCGTTGCATGTCTGGTGCGACACCATGCGACGAAGATGACTCGGTCGAGGATTCCGATGGGTCATGCAACTCTCTGCCGTTTGCGGAGTTGGGCAACGTCGTGCGACTCGGTGCAACGAAAAACCAAAATGGGACCGCTGGGATTCGAACCCAGAACCAAAGGATTATGAGTCAGGCGTTGGCAAGTTAGAACCCCGTGACGCTGTCGATAGACCACTCGCGGCGTTGAATGAGATGTTTCCCTGCTTGTGAGTTTCCTCGACACTACGGATGGGTGTCAGGATGTCCGCTGAAGTTTTGGCACACAGGCCGGAATCCAGGGCAATTGCACATGAAGTCACGAACTGAAGAGGACTTGCAGGAGATAGTCCTCGTCGCTGGCGGCGATGAGTCGTTTGTTTTTGACACCGATTTTGTGGGTGAGGTTGTTTTTGAGCAGGCTCAGTCCGGCTCGGCGGAGC
>CAMAWN010000149.1 GCA_945861865.1 Candidatus Kuenenia stuttgartensis
ATGGACGCCGCGAACGTCGATCTCAAAGCGTTCACCGAAGAGTTTTACTATCGCACGACTCTGTCGCATTTGCAGCCGGTGCTCGACACGCTGCGCTGGCTAAAACACGAGACCAACGTCTGGTTCGAGATCACGAACCTCGTCATCCCCCAAGCGAACGACAGCTTGGACGAAATTCGGCAGATGAGCGATTGGATTCTGGAAGCGGTCGGTGACGAAGTGCCGCTGCACTTCTCGGCGTTTCATCCCGACTTTCGGATGCTCGACCGCCCGCGCACACCGCACGAGACTCTGATCGCCGCACGCGATGTCGCGATGCAAGCCGGGCTGAAATACGTCTACGTCGGGAACGTCGATGATTCCACTCGGCAGAACACCTACTGCCCGAACTGCCGCAAGGTGGTGATCGAACGCAACTGGTACGAACTCGGTGAGTACTCGCTCGACCGCGACCGCTGCCGTCACTGTGGTACTCACATTGCCGGCGTGTTCGCCGCTCGGCCTGGCAATTGGGGCCGCAAGCGACAACCTGTCGACATGCGGCAGTTTCATTCGCCGGATCGCGAGCAAACGCTCGTATTGCCGGAGCGTCCTCGTAGCGATGCCGTCTTGGGTTCTTCGTCCGCTCCGATCATTGTGCAATCGCCACCTCTTCGTCCCGCGCAGCCAAAATCCGATGCCAAAGGAATCACCGTGCAAATCCCCAAGACTGCTCCGAACCTCTCGCCGACACAGCGGCAGATTCTGTTCGCGACCGCTGCTGAGTTGGTACGGGCCGCCGCCGAAGGGCGTGCTCCGGAAACGTCCGCCTTCGATCGCAGCGGCATGAGGTTGAACATCGTGTCGGGGACGTTCGTCAGTCTGAAACGTCGCGGCCGCTTGCGTTCCTGCTGCGGCTCGTTCGGGCAAGCGATGCAGTTGAATCAGTGTTTGCGCGAGGCAGCCAATCGTACGGCCACGAACGATCCACGCTTCCCGAAAGTCTCGGTCAGCGAACTACCGCACCTCGATCTGGATGTCTGGCTGCTGTTCGCGCCGGAGCAAGTCTCCGAACGCGGACTCGACCGCATCAACGCGGTCACGATTGGCAAGCACGGATTGCAGATCATTCGCGGCCAGCAACGCGGCTTGCTTTTGCCTGGCGTCGCGACCGACAACGACTGGAACAGCGAAGAGTTTTTGAACCAAGTCTGCGTCAAAGCCGGCCTGCCGCCGACCGCGTGGAAGTCCGACGACACGACGCTGTTTCGCTTCGAGGGGGACGTCATTCACGGCCCGATGTCGAGCGCCGGCCTGATGAGCGTCAGCGTCCCATCCCGTCCGCTGCTCACGTCTTCCGAATTTGAACAACTCACGCAGTTCGCTCGGCAGTCTGTCGATTCGCTGTTGCGCGGCATGACGCCGCTCTATTTCTGCCCCGGTGTTCCCGACACCGACGTGCATGGCGCGGCGGTGATAATTACTCAGCCGGGCACGAACTTCTGGCTGTCGGTCTCGCGACTGTCGCCGAAGGAAAAGTACCCGCTGCAAACGACGCTCTTCACGCAGTGCGAGACGCTGGCGAAGGCGCTGGCCAGCCACGATCTGCCGCTCGATCAACTGCGTGTGGACATCCTCGCTCTGGATGACACGGCCATGCACGGTACGGTCGCGGAGCCGGACTTCAACGGCATCGACTCGGCGACGCGCGGCGTGCTCGTCAGCGAACGGAACAAGCAAGGCTTCGTGTTTGATCGACAGCTCGCACCAGAGCAGCTCGTCCGTGACGCGAGCCGACTCGCTCAAGTCATCGCTCCCGAATGGTCGCAGCTTTTCAGCCTGCGAACATTGTGCTCCTGCGACCGGTTCACCGTCGAGATGACTCCGAAGCCCGCAGGCGGCGCAGAAGTTCGGCCTGCGGCGGTCGCGGGAAAATTTTATCCGGGTGATGTCGCCGGTGCCGCGCGAGAGTTGGATCGAATGCTGGGAGACATACCGACTCAAAGAAACTCGGTCGCTGCTGCAATGGTGCCGCACGCCGGCTGGGTCTTCTCCGGCAAGCTGGCGGCCGATGTCCTCAAACGGATCGAGTTGCCGCGCACGGTGATTGTGATCGGGCCGAAGCACACGCCGAATGGACTCGATTGGGCCATCGCACCGAATCGCGTCTGGTCGTTTCCTGGTGGACAGCTCGAGTCCGATCTCGAACTGGCTCGCGCGTTGGTCGCGGCGATCCCCGGCCTGCAATTCGATGCGGCCGCGCATCAGCAAGAGCACGGCATCGAAGTTGAGCTGCCGATCATTCATCGGCTCGCGCCGCAAACGAAAGTCGTCGGCATCTGCGTCAGCGGAGCAACTCTGCAACGCTGCGACGACTTCGCACGCGGCCTCGCGTCCGTGTTGGAAAACTTTCTGCTTGATCCACCGCTGCTGCTGATCTCCAGCGACATGAACCACTACGCCAGCGATGCCGAAACGCGGCAGCTCGACACGCAGGCACTGGCCGAGTTTGACCGACTCAACGAAGACGCACTGTTCGAGACGTGCCAATCGAACCACATCAGCATGTGTGGTCTCGTGCCGGCCGTGATCGTGATGAAGACGCTGAAGAAGCTCGGCCGGTTGAATCGCTCAATCGAAGTCGGCTATGCAACGTCTGCCGAGGCGAGCGGCGACACGACTCGCTGCGTTGGCTACGCTGGCAGGCTGTTGGTATGACTCGCAGGGCAGATTTTCAACCTGTCCTGTTGGTGAAAACCTGTCCCACGAATGAGAGCGGCATGCGCTTCGCCGGCTTGATCATCTGCGTTTTGTTCGCGAAAGCGGTCGTCGCGCGAGCAGAGTCCCCGCTGGCCGTCAATTTCGCACGCGACGTTCGTCCGATCCTGGCCGACTTTTGTGTTCGCTGTCACGGCCCCGACGCGAAGCAGCGGCAAGCGGGTGTCCGATTCGATTCGCGTGACGAGGCCCTCCGCATGGCCAAGTCCGGCCGCATGCCGATCGTCCCGGGAAAGCCAGAAGCCAGCGAGCTCGTGCGGCGCATCTTCGCGGACGACGATGACGTCATGCCCCCGAAAGAGACTCAGCAGTCGCTGACGGCGGTGCAGAAAGAAACTCTCAAACGCTGGATTTCGGACGGGGCCAAGTTTCAAACGCATTGGGCATTTGTCGCGCCGATAAGACCGGCGGTGCAGAAGTTCGTAGTCCCGCCTTTGGGCGGAAAAGAAGCACCGTCTGAAGGCGGAATTACGAACTCTCCGATCGACCGCTTCGTGTTTGCTCGCATCGAAACTGCTGGGCTGCGACCGTCACCAGAAGCGGATCGCGTGACGTTATTGCGGCGTGTGACGCTCGATCTGACCGGCTTGCCGCCGTCACTGGATGAAGTCGAGGACTTCCTGGCCGACAAGCAACCCGATGCGTTCGAGCGGGTCGTCGATCGGCTGCTGGCCTCGCCGCGCTACGGCGAGCATCAAGCACGCGACTGGCTCGATCAAGCGCGCTACGCCGACACGCACGGCTACTTCACGGACCACGAGCGGTTCATGTGGCGTTGGCGCGACTGGGTCATCAACGCCTTCAACGCGGACATGCCGTTCGATCAATTCACCATCGAGCAACTTGCCGGCGACTTGCTGCCGGAGCCGACGATCGAGCAACGGATCGCGACCGGCTTCAACCGCAACCACATGATCACCGAGGAGACCGGCGTCTTCCCAGAAGAGTACCGCGTCGAGTACGTCGCCGACCGAGTCCGCACGACCTCCGCCGTCTGGATGGGACTGACGGCTGGGTGTGCTCAGTGCCACGATCACAAGTACGACCCGTTGACGCAGCGTGAGTTCTATCAACTCTTCGCGTACTTCAATCAACAGCCGGAGAAAGGGATCGACGGCGGCAAACAAAAGAACGCCGCTCCCGAGTTGCGACTGCCGACAGCCGAACAAACCGCTCGACAGGACGAACTGCAACGTCGCATTCGCGAGACACAGGCAAAACTGTCCGCGCTACCGAACGACGCGGATGCTGCCGCCAAGAAGTCCCTCGAAGAGGAACTCAAGCAGCTTCGTGACGCCGAAGCGAAACTACTCGCGGCGATCCCGACAACGATGGTCATGCAGGATCAAGCTCAGCCGCGCGACACATTCGTCCTCGAACGAGGCCAGTACGATCAACCGCACGAGAAGGTCGCGCCGGGAGTCCCGTCGTTTTTGCTCGCGCTGTCGAACGATGCGCCGCCGAATCGGTTGGCGTTCGCAAAGTGGCTCGTCGATCCACGGCACCCGTTGACCGCTCGCGTGGCGGTCAATCGGCACTGGCGACAACTCTTCGGCCGAGGCTTGGTCGCGACGACCGAGGACTTCGGGGTGCAAGGCGAATTGCCTTCGCATCCAGAATTGCTCGACTGGCTGGCGATCGAACTCTCAGGACCGGCCGAACGCCGAGAGCCGAACGCCGACAGCCGTGATACCGTTCTTCTCCGTTGGAACATCAAGCGACTGATCCGCGTACTCGTGACCTCGGCGACATATCGGCAATCATCGGCGATCACTCCGGAACTACGTCGCTTCGATCCGCTGAATCGGTTACTCGCTCGCGCGCCGCGATACCGACTGGATGCCGAAACATTGCGCGATTCCGCGCTCTTCGCCAGCGGGCTGCTCGCCGAACGACTCGGCGGGCCGAGCGTCAAGCCGTATCAGCCGGCCGATCTTTGGAAGGCGATCACCTACGACACGAAGAGCACTCAGGAATACGTCTTCTCGACCAGCGACGGACTATATCGGCGCGGCTTCTACACCTACTGGAAACGACAAGTTCCTCCGCCGAGCATGTTGCAGCTCGACGCGCCGACGCGTGAGACCTGTCTGCTGCGCCGTCAACGAACCAACACGCCGCTGCAAGCGCTGGTGCTGCTCAACGACACGCAGTTCGTCGAGGCCGCGCGTGTGCTGGCTCAGCGAGTATTGTCTTCAGCACCGGCTTCGGACCGCGCCGGAATCACGGCGGCGTTTCGCCGAACGGTCGCTCGCGAGCCGTCGGATTCCGAAACGCAGTCGCTGCTGCGGTTGCTGTCGGCGGAGCGACGTCGATTTCAAACAGAGATCGCGGCAGCGGACGCATTGCTCGCGGTTGGCGAACACGCCGTTCCCTCCGAACTCAATCGGCCAGAGTTAGCGGCGTGGACGGTGCTCGCCAATGTGCTGCTGAATCTGGATGAGGCGCTGAGCCGCGAGTGAGGTCGTCGTGGGGCGTGTTTTCAACGTGCCCCACGTCGGCGTGTCATCACAGCAAACCGCTTTCGATCTTCACCCTGATTTCGTCGCGCACGCGGCGGAACTCGGCGTGCCGTTCTTCATCGGAGCCGCCCGCGTGATACGGATCATTGAAGGGCCAGTGCCAGCGTTCGACCTGGCCGGGGAACAGCGGACATTCCTTCTCGGCGTTGCCACAGACGCTGATGATGAGATCGGGCGGTGTCCCCTCCGGCGGCAGGAACTCGCGAATGTGTTTGCTCACTTGCTGGGAAAGATCAACGCCCGACTCGCGCATCACCTGCACGGCCAGCGGATGGACATACCCGGCCGGCTTCGCTCCGGCGGACAGGCTTTCAAATCGGTCCCCCGCCAGATGCCGCAGCCAACCCTCGGCCATCTGACTGCGACACGAGTTGCCAGTGCACAGAAAGAGAACCCGACGTCGGCGGCCCAGGTTGTTTTCACTCACCGAAGACTCCACTTCATGGTACTGAAATCAATGCGGTTCGTATTAACGGCCTGACGACGGAGCTGATCGGGCTGCAGCGATTCCGTCCGGATCGACGGCTCCGGTCCAGCGGCTGGTCAGATTACGGGAACACACTCGCATAGACCACCTTGGTCATACGAGATGGTAAGTGGATGAGCACGCCGGGGTATTCGGATGAGAACCAGAGCGGCACCTTGCGCAGTTCCGCGACGGCCGCCGGGATCGAGCGCTCATTTTTTCTGGAACAGGTCCGACAAGACGAGGTTCTCGATCACCGTGCGGAGTTTGTAGTCATCTTTCCTACTCGCCGCAGCGATGGCTTTAATCTGTGCGACATCATCAATCGTCATCACGCGGCGCAAAGCGTAGGTCGCGAGTTGTTCGACGAACGCCTCGGCGAACCGGTCGATGTCTTGAACCAGCAAGTGCTTGAACTCCTCCGCGCCGTGGTACGCTCGACCATCCGAGAGCTTGCCGGCGGCGTTGACCGGCGGGTCATCCCCTTTGCCGCCAGTGACTTGTTCGCTTGTTCGCCAACGGCCGATGGCGTCAAAGTTGTCGAACGCAAAACCGAGCGGATCGATCTTCTGATGGCATGAGGCACACGTCGCGTGTGTGGCGTGAGCTTCAAGTTGATCGCGGATCGTCGCCTTGAGTTTGTCGCTGGGCGTGGGTGCGAGCGGTTCGACGTTGGGTGGAGGTGGTGGCGGCGTGCGACCGAAGATCGCTTCGGAGACCCACACACCGCGATGCACCGGTCGATGCCGGGTTCCATCCGAAGTCAGCGACAACACCGAGGCCTGCGTCAGCAGTCCGCCACGATGATTTTCGGGGCGGAGCAACCGACGCTGGAATCCAGATTGCAGCAGCCGGAACGCGCTAGCGTCCGGTTCGTTTCGAGGTTCAGTCGCACCGGATGCCGGCGCGTTCTGGCGGATTGGCAGGCCGTAGTGCATCGCCAACCGCGAGTTCATCACGGTCCAGTCCGAGGACAGGAACTCGCGGATCGACAGATTGTTCGCAAACACTTCGCCGAAGAAACCGGTCGTCTCCAGAATCATGCTCTGTTCAAGCCACTTGTCGTAGTCGGGGTAGAGTTCCGGGTCCGGAGGGAACATGCCGACGCGATGAAGCTGCAGCCATTGCTGCGGAAACGAGTCGGTTAAGCGGTCGATCTTTCGATCCGTCCGCATTCGCAGCAATTGCGACTGCAACACGTCCGGCTTGTGGAGTTCGTTTTTACGGGCGGCCTCGAACAATTCCTCATCCGGCATCGAACTCCACAGAAAAAACGACAATCTTGACGCGAGTTCCCAATCGTTGACTCGGTCGCGCCGTTCCGTCGGCGCGCCTTCGGTGATGTAGAAGAAGTTCTGTGACGTCAGCACAGCAGTCATCGCAGCGAAGTAGGCCGTGCGGAAGTTCTCGCCCGTGTCCAGTTCCGATTCGATCAGTTTGATGGACCGATCAACTTCCGCATTCGTCGCGGGCCGTCGCCACGCGCGAGCCATGAATCGTGCGAGGCACTCGCGAGCTTCGTGGAGCAGGTTTTCAACCTGCTTGGGATTAGACGGCAGGTTGGAAACCTGCCCCACAGGGAACAGCCCCTCGCGTTTCTTCTGGTCGGCTGCCGTCAGAATCGGTCCCTCGTATTCGAGCCAGTCCACAAGCAAGAGCGGAAAGATCGATCGGCCATCTTCGAGGAACAGCTTGTAGGCCGCCGGATGAGGGCGATCGTCCTTGAGTCGCGTGATGGTCTTCGGTGTCATGCTGGGTGTGGGTCCGTCATCCAATTTTCCCGGCGCTTCATTGATCAATTGAAAACCGCCGCGCGGCAGATACGTCTCGATCTCGACAATCGTCGGCTCGTCTTCTGAAGCCTGCACATCCCGGCCCACTTCGGCACGCTTCAGGCTTTCGTTCCAGATGGAGAGGCGCGCCAGCCGCCCCTTGAACGACGGCAGGGCACTCAATTGAACTCGAATACGGTATCGCCCCGGTGCGCCGACGTTGATGTTTCCCTGGCGGAGGCCGGGATAGATCAGCCAGCGGTTGGGCGCACCGGCCTCCTGTCGATTCTTCGTCGGCTGCGGTGGCTGAATGGGGTAAGCTTGATCGAGAACTGTTTCGGCGGCGTTGAAATAGCGGTTCACGTGCGACGGCGAGAGCGTCAACATCGAGCCGATTCGATCGAAGCCATGCCAGCGTGGATCCTCGTTGAGAGCCCCTGGCATGCGTGCGTCGAAATGGACTCCCAGCAGATCCAACACGGTGTGGGAGTATTCGTCTCGGCTGAGCCGGTAGTGCGACACCGGTCCGCGTTTCGCCATGCGCGCCGCTTCGCCTTCTTTGATCCTGGACGTCAGCCATTCCACGATCTTGCCCAGCTCTTCAGCCTTGGGTTGTGGCTCCGCCTTCGGCGGCATCTCGCCCGAGTTCAACCGAAACACGACTTCGCCCCAGCGTTGAGCGGTCCCTTGATCGACGAACTCGCGCGGCAAAGTATCGAGCCGGAACTTGCCTTCCTGCTTCTGCGCGTCATGACACCGCAGGCAGTATTTCGTGAAGAACGGCTGTACGGTCGCATCGAAGTCAGCCGCGTGTAAAGCGATCGCCTGCGAAAACAAGAGGCCGATCGTTGTCAGGATGTATTTCACGGAGTCAAACCTCCGCAGGACCATCACCATGGCAGCACCATCTTCGCCGCGCGTTTCTGGTCTTCTCGGGAAGTCAGCCGTTCTTCGGGCGGCATGGAGACGAACTTCCAACTGTCGCATTTGACGCGGACGCAGGCACCGGGACGGTAACCGGCCAGCAGTTCAACAAACTTCAAACGCAACTGAATTCCGCTGCTGCCGAGCGGCGGATTCTTCGTCTCCTTCCATTCGACCAGCTTGCAGAACTTTCGGTCGGCGCGGTGGAACCAGGTCCGCAGCGTCTTTTCGGCGACGGCCACGGCAATGCGGTCATCCTTTTCCTTTCGGAAGTCGTCGATGATTTGCTGATCGACCTCGAAGAGCGTGAGCGTGACGATGCCGCCGCCGAAGTCGAATTCCTCGACATGATCGATCCAACCCGGCGACCAGCGCTGCCGTTCGTACTCGACATGCCGCTGCCGCTGCGATTCGGTCGCGTGCTTGCGGCTTTCGTCATCCAGCCAGATCTCGCCCACTCGGAATTCCCGCTGCCCCCAACCCTGAGCCCAGGTCAAATTCCACTGCGGTGTCGCGCCGGGTTGCACGTCAGCCAGATCGCTCAGACGCCGGGCTTTCCAAACGCGTGTGCGGACGTCGATGTCGAATGTGTACGGCGTGTTGATGCCGTCTTTCGCAGTCTTGCCAGTTGGCTCAACGCGGATCTTCTCTTTGTCGGCATCGACGGACACCACTTTCCACACCTGTCCGCGTCGCTGATAAAAGCTGAAATCATCTTCCAATGAGAGGACGTGGTTGTGCTTGATCGTGAACGGTTTCTGATGTTCCGGCAGCGGCGGAATAGTCTCTTCCTCACCCTTCGGTGGTACGAAGAAATAACCGTGCACATGCGTGCCGAGGGGGATGTCGCGAATCTCGGCGAGCGCCCCGTTGAACCAAACCGTGGCATAGGGCAGCAGAGCAAAGTAGTGCGGCGGTCCCGAGTAATACCGCCCCATCTCGTCACCCTCTAGGCGAATGCCGCCGCGACGATTCACGGGGTCGATGTAAACCAATTCGCCGGCGATGTACTTGCTTTTCTCCATCGGAGCGAACGTGCCTGACTGCGGGACATAGTCCGTCTCCTGAGAACTCCCTGAGACAGCCAACACGGTGAAGAACAGAACGACCAAGGCGATCGGCAAAAGAGAACATCCCGGAATCCGCCGGAACGTGCGAGCGTCCGGTTCGGTGAGTTCGAGAACCGGGGCCAGCGCCGCGCGGCAAATTTTCCAATCGCGTAACCTGCTCATGCCAAGACCTCCGACACAATTCCGGAACTGTCGCCGAACTTCTCGGTCTCGATGTCCATCTTTTGAGCCATCGTCAGCAGCAAGTTGCTCAGGCGGGCCTTGGTGTTGACCGGGTTGTGGTAGATGCCGGGATGCTTGTCGTAGCCCTTGAAGTCCTTGACCCGATTGAAGTCCACGTGCGTGCCGTGCTTGAAACCGAGCTTGGTGCCGCCCGCAAGAATGATCGGCAGGCTGGCGTTGCCGTGGCTGTGACCATAGGCCATACCGCTGCCGTACAGGGCCATCGTCGTTTCGATCAGCGGGCCGTCCGCGTCTTTCACTTCGCTCAGCCGATCGAGGAAATAGGCGAACTGCTTGATGTTGAAAGCGTCGCTACTCTGCAAGTCCTCCATGATTTTTGGATTGCCGTTGTGGTGTGACAGCGAGTGGCGATCTTGCTTGACACCGATTTCGGGAACAGCCGGGCCGGTCCCCTCGTTGCCAGTGCTGAAGGTCGCGACGCGCGTCATGTCGGTCTGGAACGCCAGCACCATGATGTCGTACATCGTGCGGAGATATTCGCCCAGACGATCCAGCGAGATGTCGCGGTTGAGTTGCGATTGCACAGCCGGGGCGACGGTTGGTCGCGGCGTATCGAGCCACTTGTCGGCCCGCTGCGTCCGCACTTCGACCTCGCGCACCGACGTGAGATATTGCTCCAGCCGACCGCGATCCTCCTGGCCCAGTTGGTTCCCGAGAGAATTGGCTTCACCGAGGATCGTGTCGAGAATGCTGCCGCGCCGCTGCAGTCCGCGCCGCTGTTTCGCAGTTCCGCCCTGCGGTTCGGTGAACATGTCGCGAAAGACAACGCCGGGGTTGGCCTGAGCCGGCAACTGAATGCCGTCGGCTGTGTAGGCGAGCGAATGCCCCTGATTGCTCATCTCGATGGACGAGTAGCGCGTCTGCGTTGCGGTGACCTGAGCCATGAGCTGATCAACCGAAATCGTATTCCGCTCCGACGGCCCAATCTTGCCGCCGGTGAGCCAGATCGTGCTGCAATTGTGATGATGCCCCAGCCCGTGCGGATGATGCATGCCGCTGACCGGCGTGATGATCTGACGGTGTTTCTCCAAAGACTCAAGCGGCTTCGACAATTTGTAATCGGCCCCCGCTGTGTTCATCTCATAAGCGAGCGTGTTGACGCCGTTGGGCAAGTAAATGAACACGCTGCGTTTGGGACGCTTGGCGGTCTCGGCAGCGAACAGCGGCTGCATGCAATCGAGCAGCGGCAACGCAAGCGAAACGCCGAGTCCTCGCAGAACATGACGCCGGTTGAGCAGCCAGCTTTGCGAGAGGAAATGAGCCATTGGAAATTCCTTGGATTGGAATGATTCTCGAATCGGACGGGCGTCCCCGCCCATTGCATTTTTTAAGAACGGATTCACCGCAACTTGCTGTTCGCACGCGCGCCTCAGCTTTGTCATTTTCGGTTCTTGACAGCATTCCCGCTACCCTGATGCGGTTGATCCTGATGGTGGCAACCGCGAAACCAAGACGCGACAACCCGGTTTTGTTAGCTTGCGTATCATCCGAGAAGTGTGGTCGTCGTGTGTTGTCTTGAATGGTTCGAGGCAACAGAGTGAGGATGAATTCTCGAGCATTACAAGTTGGAGAAATCCATGCGTCAGGTCGCATTGCTCTTCGTCGTCCTGGTTGGTTCGGTCTCGGCTCAAGAGCCACCGTATCAGAATCTTCTGTCGGCTGATCCGCCTTACTATCGAGTCCGTTACGAAGGCTCGACGCAGGTGGGGGAACTGGTCTATCCGGTGAGCTTCACGGTTTGGATTCCACCGGAAATCAAAACGCTGCGCGGGCTGATCGTGCATCAGCACGGCTGTGGCGAAGGCTCGTGCAAGTCGGGACAGACCGGGGCGTTCGATTTGCATTGGCAAGCATTGGCTAAAAAACACGACTGTGCGTTGATCAGCCCGGTCTATGAGCAGCCAGAGAAAGCGGATTGTCAGAAGTGGTGTGATCCTCGAAACGGCTCCGACGCCGTGTTTCAGAAGTCACTGACTGACCTGGCAGCGAAATCGAAACATCCAGAATTGGCCACCGTCCCCTGGGCCATTTGGGGACACAGTGGCGGCGGGCATTGGGCCGGCGGCATGACGTTCCTGCATCCCGATCGAGTTGCCGCCGCTTGGCTGCGTTCGGGAGTTCCGCCGATCGCCGCCGCTGAAGGCAAGCCGCCGCCGTACACCATTTCTGAGGCGGTCTGCCAAGTGCCGGTCATGTGCAATCTCGGAACGAAAGAAGGTGTCACGGATAAGGACAGCCGATTCGCGGGAGTGTGGCCCGGAAACGAAGCCTTCTTTCTGGCGGTGCGAGCCAAAGGGGGACTCATCGGCGTGTCGGTTGATCCGCTGTCGAGCCATGATTGTGGCAATCAACGCTATCTCGCGATGCCATGGTTTGATGCCTGTCTGACCGCGCGGCTGCCTGCGAAGAACGGCGATCCGCTGAAGACGGTGTCGAGCCGAGACGGCTGGATCGCGCCGCTGAATGCCGGTGATGCGAATGTGATTGCTCCCGTTCCCGCCGCGAAGTTCGACGGTGCGTTGGAGAAATCTGTCTGGCTGCCGAGTGAGTCTGTCGCTGCTGCCTGGACTCAATACGTGAAGGACTCGATGGTCACCGATAAGACACCTCCGCCCGCTCCGAAGAACTTGCATGTCGTGGGCAATCTGCTGACTTGGTCTGCGGAAGCCGACGTCGAAAGTGGTCTCGCCAACTTCATCATCGAGCGCGACGGGGAGTTCCTCGCCAACATTCCCGAACAAGGCAAGAACGCTTTCGGCCGCCCGATCTTCCAGAACCTTTCCTACAGCGACACGCCGACGCAGCCGCTGGTCGAGATGCGATTCACGGACTCGAAAGCGGAAGTCGGCAAGGCTCACAAGTATCGAGTCATCGCGGTGAACACGGTCGGGCTGAAGTCGAAGTAGGCGGCACGTGGAACTCATCTCAGAAGAAATCGTTGCGGCGAATCTCATGGATCGCGAATGCTCCAATGTGCATTGGACCGTTTCGTCGAATGCAAACCGTTTCGTTTGGCGATGTCGAATCTTGGAGGAGCAATGCTGATTCGAAGCAGCGTTGGTCTGGTGTTGCTGACGGTCGCCTCGCTGGTTGATGGCGGTGAGCGTCTCATCCTTGCGGACCGAACCGAGCAGGCTGCTGCTGCAGTACTTCCCGGCACGGCACCGCTCACGATTCGGCAACCCGCGGATGAAGTCATGGTGGAGGGAATTCAACGCTTCTGCCTGCGCGAACTGGCCGCTTCTCGGAAGCGACGCGTGACGAGTTGGGATCAAGACCGTTCCAGCGGCAATGTTGACGCGGCTCGTGTCGCGGCCAGCCGAGAACGCTTGCGTGCCTTGATTGGCGCGGTCGATCCCCGCATAACGGCTGATCCGAAGCAGCTGCACCGTTTTGAATTGATCGCCTCGCTGGATCGGTCGTCGATCGTGGCACGAACCAAGCATGTCACGATCCACTCCGTCCGTTGGCCGGTGCTGGAGGGCGTGACTGCGGAAGGACTCTTGCTGGTGCCCGAGACTCAACGAGCCAGCGTCGTGGCGCTACCGGATGCGGATTGGACTCCGGAGATGTTCTGCGGTGTCAGCGATGGTTTGCCCGAGTCAGTGCAGTTCGTGCGGCGCCTGGCGGCGGCCGGTTGCCTGGTCGTCATCCCGACCTTGATCAGCCGGAGCGACGAGCTCTCGGGCAGTCCGCATGTCGCCTGGACCAATCAGCCACATCGCGAGTTTATCTACCGGCAGGCCTTTGAAGTCGGCCGACATGTGATCGGCTACGAAGTTCAGAAAGTGCTCGCCGCCGTCGATTTGCTGGCACAACACGCGCAGCGGCAAGTCAGTAATTCCAAGCAGCCAGTGTTCCCAATCGGCGTGGCCGGTGTCGGCGAAGGAGGACTCTTGGCGCTGTACGCCGCAGCGATCGACTCACGCCTCCAGACGAGTTTGGTCTGCGGATACTTCCAGGAACGCGAAGGGATCTGGCGGGAACCAATCGATCGAAATGTGTGGGGCCTGTTGACCGAGTTCGGTGATGCGGAACTGGCCGGTCTGATTACGCCGCGGCGACTGGTGATCGAAGCCAGCGGCGCGGTCGAAGTCCCCGGGCCGCCTGTCGTTCGCGACGGACGCCGAGCGAGCGCGGCACCGGGTCGAATCCTCAACAATCGGCTCGCTTCGGTTCGCGCCGAGTTTGATCGGGCGACGGCGATGTATCGACCACTCGCCAAAGAGCAGGAGTTCGTGCTCGCCGTCAGTGGTCCAATTGGAGACGGTCCGGCCGGAACGGATGCGGCGCTGCGGGCCTTCGCCGCTGGATTGGGACTCAACCAGGGACTCGACGAGAAACCGGAAGCTTGGCAACTGGATGCTTCGCGGCTCAGCGAACCAAAACCCGCCCTTCAAGATGCAACCGCTCGCCAGAAACGGCAATTCGACGAGTTGCAGATTCATGTGCAGAGCCTTCTTCGCCGGAGTCCTCAAGTGCGCGATGCGAAATGGCTGCGGAATCCAACATCGGCGGACGACTGGAAGCGAAAGCGCGAGTCGCTCCGCGACATGGTGCATGACGAGTTGATCGGCCGCTTGCCACGACAACGACTTCCGCACAATGCACGCACTCGACGGATCCTCGATACGGATCAATATGCTGGATACGAAGTCGTGCTGGATGTCGTGGACGACGTGATCGCATCCGGAATCCTGCTGTTGCCGAAGAACTTGGCGGCCGGTGAGAAGCGTCCGCTGGTCGTGTGCCAACACGGACTCGAAGGGACGGCGATGGACACGATCTCGCGCGACCCCAAAGCCTTCGGATACTACAAGGCCTTCAGCGAAGAACTCGTGAAGCGTGGCTTTCTGGTCTACGCACCGCAGAATCCCTATCGGGGAGGAGATCGCTTTCGTGAGATCCAGCGGATGTCGAATCCGCTGCGGCGATCGCTGTTCAGTTACATCATTGCTCAGCACGAGCAAACGCTGGACTGGCTCGCGGCGCTGCCCAACGTGGACGCGAACCGGATCGCTTTTTACGGCTTGTCCTACGGAGGCAAGACGGCCATGCGCGTTCCGCCGCTGGTCGATCGATATTGCCTGTCGATCTGCTCCGGAGACTTCACCGACTGGGTGCGAACGATCGCCACCAACGAAGAACGCTGCGGTTACATTTTCACCAGCGAGTACGAGGTTCCCGAGTGGAACATGGCGCATGCGGCGAGCTACGCGGAACTGGCGATGCTGATGGCTCCACGACCATTCATGGTCGAAGCGGGACATCGCGACGGCGGCCAACCGACGGAATGGGTTGCCGGCGAATTTGGCAAGGTTCGCCGCCACTACGACCAATTGGATATCGGCGACCGGACAGAAATCGAATTCTTCGACGGCCCGCACACGATTCACGGGCAGAAGACGTTTCGCTTCCTGCATCGGCATCTGAACTGGCCAGCGAACCGATCCGATTGACACCTCCTGTGGTGGAAAGCGAACGATCTCGGTGCGTGCCACTCGCTTGCGCGTCGTGCTCATTGCCGCCCATGAATCCTGTGGGCGAGCGCCCTGCGGCTAACAGGCTGACAAACAACTGAACTTTGGAGATGCCATCACAGCGGCATGAGAATTGCGCCCGATCATGACAGACCCCTTGTCCGTTTCACAAGGAGAACTGTCATGGCGGACGCGTGTATGCCGGAGAGATTCTATGAATTGGCGAGCCCGATGCTCCCTGCGGAAAAAGAGCCGAGTTTG
>CAMAWN010000150.1 GCA_945861865.1 Candidatus Kuenenia stuttgartensis
GAGCCCCATTCCGCAAGACCTCGGTCAACAAATCCCTCCCGACCCCCGGCTCTACGACCTGGGACACGGGTAAAACATCCGACGGCTCGATAACTTTCGACACGGTAGTGTGCTCCTGGAAGAGAAATGGGATGTCGTGCAACTCCAATTTCTCCCCAAGCACACCGCCTTCTTCAACTCACCTCGTCCACAACATTTGACAAGAACTCTGACGGCTCAGCAGGTTGAAACAGGCAAGGCTACGCCTGACTGGAATCCAATGTCGATCGTCAACGGTGATTTCAGCCATTCCGGAAATCAAAACCTGTTTCAAGTCCCCGGATGGTCGGATCATGGCGGTGGTGGGACGGAGCCCGTCGCGAACGGATTTCTCACTGTTGATCATTTTGGAGACGTGGCGCGGACGCACAACCGCTTCTATATCCCCGCAAACGCCGGATACTTGCAATTCGATCTGCGCCGGACGGAGTCTAGTAGCAATGACCAATTTGAGGTCCAGCTTGGTGATCAGCAGCCTTGGGATTTCTCGCTTGATGCAGTGGACTCAGCACTCGTGACGCAACGACTGGAGATTCCGCAGCGGTTCAGAAACACCGTGCAGACACTCACATTCCGGATTGTGGCCGAAGGATGGTTCAACTTCGTCGTCGATTCAGCGGTACGAATCGATAACGTCCGGATGAGCCAGTCGGTTAGTGTTCCCACAGCCGAACCTGCCGACATCCAAATCACGTCTACACGATTGACGTTCAATACTCACGAAGTAGTGACTCTCTCTGGCCGCGTGGTTGATACTCAGGGGCGGGCAGTTTCGGGACGCCAAGTCAATTTGAACGATTCGTTGCTCGGGCGGTTAGGCACGATTGGACAGACGGACGCGAACGGCGCGTTCACGGTGACTTATTCGAGCGACGATACCGCGTTGCCCGGAACCTTTACTCTGACATTTCTCGTCGGCAGTGTGCGAGAGACCGTGACGATCCAATTGGTCGATCGGGTTGATTTGCCAGTTGATCCCCCCGGACCGACGCGCCCTTCAATTGATTCCCTGAAGCTGTTACCGGAGGTCGTGCAGGTCAACAGCGCCGTAGTGGCCACGGTGCATGCCAGCGATCCGAATGGGAATCTCGCCATCATCGAGATCTATCGTGACCTCAATGGGAACGGCGAAATTGATCTCAGCGACCAGCAACTTGCGCGAGTCACGCCCGACGGTGCTGGCGTTGGACGGGCCGAATTCTATGCGTACTTTGCTGGAGGATCGCACAACATCCTGGCGCGAGCGATTGATGCCGATCGACAATCAAGTGCGACACGCAGCGTGCCGTTGACCGTTATCGACGATCGTCCAACGACTCCACTCATTGTTCGATTCTCAGCCAGCCCATCGGATACGATGCCGGGTGATGAACTCACGCTGCGATGGTTGGCTCGCGACAACACGCGAGTCGATCACGTTGAACTGTTCCTCTATCGCGGCAACGGGACCAGCGATGCTTTCCGTGTCGACACTTCATCCCTCGTGACGGGCGGAGCCGCAGACGGGCGGCTGAGTTCCACAGCTAACAATCTCGCCAACTCGGGGTCGTTCATCTGGCAGGTGCCGAGTGTCTTGCCGGGCGGGAACGATTACCGCATTCGGTTGGTCGCCGTCGACGAGGACGGACAGCGCAGCGAGCGTTTCACGCCGTTCTTTAGCGTGACGCCGCGCGATGGGCGAGTCGTCTCGCTCAGTTCGGAACCGGGCAGCGTGATTCAAGGGAACAACGTCCGTCTCATCGCGACAATCGCCAATCCGTCCGGTGCGACCGCTGTGCAATTCATTCGAGATCTCAATCGCGACGGTCGCTTTTCGACCGGTGACTCGATTCTCGACAACCTGTCCATTGGCGGAGACGGCCGCGCCGAGATCACGGTTTCGACGGCTGGGTTAGAACCGGGCGTTCACAACTTCCTGGCTCGGGTCGTGCTGCCGGGCGGCAGGTTCGGCAACACTGTTCTGCGTAAAGTCACAGTCACTGGCGTACCCAATCAGCCGCCACAGATTGGAAGCCTCGTCATTTCACCGTCGTCCGTGGTCCGTGGCGAGAACATCACAATCACCGCCAACGGCGTTTTTGACGACCGCGGAATCGATTCGGTGATCTTCGTGGGGGACTCTGACGGTGACGGTGAGCCGGACGGTGGAGACCCGGTCCTCGGTCGGACCTCGGTGATTGTCGGCGGCCGGGCAACCATCACGGTGCCTTCGACGAGGCTCGACTTCGGAACTCAGCGGATCATCGCGCTCGTCCGTGACACCGATGGCCGATCCAGTCCGTGGAGCGGTGGTACTGTGGAGATCCTTGTGCCGAATGTTCCCGCTCCGTTCATTGGCGGACTCACGGCGAGTGCCTTGTTTCAGCCGCATCCCATCACGTTGACACTGACGGCCGACGACGTGCTGAACGCCACCGAGGTCCGCTTTCATTTCGACGCCAACCACAGCGGCCAACTCGATGCCGGTGACACGCTGCTGCGGATCGACGACGCGGCGAATGGTTATTTTTGGCGCGACTCACCTCAGAACGCCGGACTGCCAATCGGCGCAAACCTCTTTTTCGCGCAGCCCTTCAACCAATTCGCTCAGGGCGGCAATGTGGTGTCGATCGTGGTGACGACTCACCCGACCGATACAACGAAGCCGACCGCGACCATTCGCAACGCCGCAGACGTCTTGGCGGAGGCCACGAGCTACGAATTCGTCGTCGAGTATCGCGACAACATCGCGATGAACGCGGCGGACTTCGACAATCTCGACGCCCGTGTCATCTCGGCCGAAGGCACGTGGAGCGCTGCGGCACAGTTCGTGACTGTGGACGAGCCGAACGATGGTCCTGTGCGATTCGTGACATACCGCATCGCCGCGCGCGACGGCCGATTCGTATCCGCACACAACAGCCGTTACGACATCCAAATCCGCTCTCAGGAACTGCGTGACACCAATGGCAACTTCTTGGATGCGACGGTGATTGGCAGCTTCGAGGTCGCGATCCCGTTCGATGATGCGACTCCGCCGACGGTCCTGATCGACGAGTTATCAACCGACGTCAGTTCGCCGACGCCCATTCGAATCGACGCGGACGCCTTTGCCGTATTGACCGAGGATCCAGAGAGCGGCATTGAAGGAGGATCGCACGAATTCGTTCTCTCGCGGTTCGACAGCGGTTCATGGGGTGATTGGCAGTTCGCGTCTGGTGGCGGAAGCAGCCTCGTGGTCGGTGCCGAAGCGGACGGGCTGTATCGCGTCTCTGCCACCGTTCGTAACCGGGCCGGGCTGACCGGCATTTCGCCTGTCGCGTACTTTCTGCTTGATCGCGGCGCTCCGCTGCGCCCGCAGAACGTCGGCTTCCGTACGGACACCGGCCAATTCCCGGACGATGGGCTGACGATGCAAGAGTTGCCGACATTCGTCTGGGACGCGGCCATGGATCCGGTCAGTGCGGTGGTTGGTTACTGGTTTGCCGTCGACGATGCGACGCCCGCGAGTGGCGGGGGCTTCACGACCGACGCATTCACGACGGTGCGCATCCCGGCTGATGGCGAGCATACCTTTTATGTGCAGACTCTGGACGCGGCCGGCAATCTGAGCATCGCGAACGCGACGCGTCTGACGCTCGACACGCTGTCCCCGTCTTTGACCGGTGTGACGCCTGCAACCGGCAGCACAGTCGGACGCGGCCCGACGGTGATTGATCTGCACTTCAATGAGCCAATGGATCAGAGCAGTCTCATCGCGGGAAACGTCACGCTGTCCGGTAGCGGAGTCGGCACGGCGGTTGTGGCTGGCGTCGATTGGATCGACGAAGACAGTGCGAGACTCACCCTGAGAGGAAGTTGGAGCACCGGAGAAGTCGTGGTGTCGCTGAATGCCGAGCGTCCGCTCGACATCGCGGGTAACGGAGTCGTGCCGATCGAGGCGGGGCGGTTCACGATCGAGCCAGCGGCGGCGTCCGAAATTGTCGTGACGACATCGACGGGGACCGATATCGAAGCCGGCAACTTCAGCGTCGACTTCGGCAGCGTGGAACTCGGCGCGTCGCCGCCGCAGGCAACCTTCACAATTGGCAATACGGGCACGGGGACGCTGACCATCACGGACCTGAGCTTGCCGCCAGGGTTTCGTATTGTCGAAGCCGCCACCGCAAGCCTGTCACCGGGGCAGACCGATACCTTCACGATCGAACTAAGCACCGATCAGGTCGGCCCGCAGACGGGGCAACTTCGGCTGGCAACCAACGACCTTGATGAAGCGGTTTTCGATTTCAGTGTGCGTGGTCAGGTGACGTCGCCCGGTATCACGGCGCTCTATGACTGGGCGATTCCAATTGGCGACACGGGCTCCGACTTGGTTTACGACGTGGCCGTCGACGCAGCCGGCTACGTGTACGCCACGGGGCGATTTCAAGGGACCGTGGACTTCGATCCTAGCGCCAGCCAGTCGTTGCTCACCAGTAACGGCGGCAATGACCTCTTCGTCGCCAAATACAGCCCGACTCGGTTGTTGGTATGGGCGAAAAATGTGGGCGGAACGAGTACCGATATTGGGCGTGGCATCGCCATTGATGACGGCGGAAACGTGTTGGTCACTGGCGAGTTTCGTTCGACGGTGGACTTTGATCCGGGAGCCGGGACGGCCTCCGCGATGGCTGCGAATGGTTATCCAGATGCCTTCGTACTGAAGCTCACTGGCAACGGACAGTTCGTGTGGGTGAAGACGATCGGGGCGAACTTCATTGATGTGGGCTATGACATCGTCACCCGCAACAACGAAGTCTTCGTCGTCGGCGAATTCACCGACACGGTCGACTTCAATCCCGGCACTGGCACATTCTCGATGACGTCGCCACGAATCGCGGGGGATCCCACCAATGGCTTCCTGGTGAAACTCGACAGCAGCGGCAACTTCGTGTTTGCCAACCATGCGGGTGGCACGTCGGACGATCGATTCAACGGCGTCACGGTCGCTTCGGACGGGACTGTCGTCGTCACCGGTCACTTCGCCGCCACGGCGAACTTCAATCCGCTGGGCTCTGCACAGAATGTGTCGGCAGTGGGCAACGACGCCCTCGTGGTGCGCTACACCTCGGCCGGGGCGTTCCAATGGGTTCGCACGTTTGGAGGATCCTCGACGGATGACGGAACCGGAGTGGGTGTGGATTCGCAGGGCAACGTTTACTCCACCGGTTACTTTTATGGCACGATCGACGCCGATCCGAGTGCTGGAGTCGCGAGCCTCGTGTCGGCTGGCGGTTTCGACGGCTATCTCATCTCACTGGATTCGTCGGGAAACTATCGCTGGTCACGTCGCTTCGGAGGTAGCAATTTTGATGAGACGCGAGGGCTCGCTATGGACGGAGCCGATAACATTTACGTCACCGGCCCGTTTCAAGGAACGGCCGAGTTCAATCCCGGCGGCAGCAGCCAGCAACGCACGAGTGTTGGAAGCGATGACGTGTTTGCGCTGCGAGTGTCGTCGAGCAACGACTTTGGCTGGGTGCGAACCGTGGGCGGCAGTTCGTCGGACATCGGATCGGGGATCGCGGTCGCTGCGGATGGCAGTGTCTTCGTGGGAGCGACCTATCAAGGCACGCTCGACGCTGACCCAGGTTCTGGCATCGACACAGTCCCGTATCGTGGGAACGAAGATGTTTTGATCCTGCGGTTCGAACAGCCGGCACCGATCACCAATCAGTCGCCCACGTTGGTCGCCATTGCTAACCAGACGGTCAATGAAGGTTCGGAGTTGCGGCTGACTGTGTCAGCGAGCGATCCGGATGCCGGGCAGTCGCTCACGTATTCGCTCGATCCGGGAGCTCCCGCAGGAGTCTCGATCGTTGCCGGCTCGGGACTTCTCACCTGGACCCCCACTGAGAGGCAGGGGCCGGAAACATTCACACTGACAGTGAGAGCGACCGATAACGGCAGCCTAGCATTCAGCGACTCGCGATCCTTCCGTGTGACGGTCAATGAACTCAATGCCGCTCCGCAACTCGCCGTTGTCACCGACCGGACTGCGACGCGAGGCCAGCGGCTCGTGGTTCAACTCGTAGGCAGCGATTCGGATCTGCCAGCCAACACGCTGACCTATGCTCTCGTTTCCGGAGCACCCGCTGGAGCCGACTGCGATCCACAAACGGGCGTGTTTGATTGGACTCCTGACGCCACCAGTCCCGGCGGAGTGTTCGACGTGATGGTGTCCGTGACGGACAACGGATTACCGGCGCTGTCGGCCAGCCGTACGTTCCACGTCACGCTCGACAACGCCGCCCCGACATTGGCTTCGATGACCAACGTGGCCATTGCCGAGGACTCGGCCCAGCAGATCATTCTGTTGTCAGGCATCACGGCTGGCACGGGAGAGAGTCAACCGCTCCAGGTCACGGTCACCTCCTCCAACGTGTCGCTGATTCCGCAGCCGATCGTGGAGTACAGCAGCCCCGACGAGACCGGTCGACTGTTGCTTCGACCGACGGCGGGAGGCTCTGGATTCTCCGACATCGCTGTCACAGTGCGTGACGCCGGTTTCGATGGCGTGCTCGGCAATAGCGACGATTCGACTATTCAACGCACGTTTCGGCTGACGGTGAACGCGGTCAACGACCTGCCGCTTCTGGACCTGATTCCCGATCAAGTGCCCCTGATTGAGGACTCGTTGGGGCAAACGGTTGAAATCACCGGTATCTCGGCGGGAACCGGCGAGAGCCAAGCCTTGACCGTCACGGCTGCCAGTAGCAACACGGGATTGATCCCGAATCCGACGGTGACCTACACGTCGCCCAACGCCAGCGGCTCGCTGGCCTATACGCCGGTCGTTGATCACAGCGGGACGGCAACCATCACCGTCACGGTGCGAGACGCGGGCTTGGATGGGGTGGCTGGGAATTCTGACGACGCCACGTTCGCGAGGAACTTCGTCGTCACGGTCAACGACGCGCCACCGAGCGTCACGCTGGGTGTCGCACCGGCGAGCCTGCTGGAAGCGGACAGCACGTCCACGGTCACGGCGACGTTGTCCACCGCATCGGACTTGGACGTCACTGTCGATCTGAGCTTCAGCGGCACGGCCACGAACGTAACCGACTACACGCGCTCCGGTACGCAAATCGTGATCACAGCCGGCAACACGACCGGCACGGTCACGCTGACCGCCGCGCAGGACGCGCAGGACGAGACCAACGAGACGATCGTCGTGGATATCACCGGCGTGACCAACGGCACCGAGTCCGGGACTCAGCAAGTCACCGCCACGATCACCGACGACGACGCACCGCCGAGCGTCACGCTGGACATGTCGTCCGGGACGCTCGCCGAGGCGGGCGGCACGTCGACGGTCACGGCGACGTTGTCCGCCGTGTCGAGTTTCAACGTGATCGTCGATCTCGGCGTCACGGGTACGGCGACGAACGTCAGCGACTGCACGCGCTCAGCCACGCAGATCGTGATCGCGGCTGGCAATACCACAGGCACGATCACGCTGACCGCCGTGCAAGACACGCTCGACGAGATCAACGAGACGATCATCATCGACATCACCAGCGTGACCAACGGCACCGAGTCCGGGACTCAGCAAGTCACCGCCACAATCACCGACGACGACAGCGCGGTGTTCAGCATCGGTAGCTTCTCGGCGACGGAAGGTTCGGGGGTGGTGTTCACGATCACGTTGTCAAACGCGGTGGACGTGGACACGTCGGTGACGTTCTCGACGGCCGACGGCACGGCAACGACCGGCGACAACGACTACACGGCGATCACGTCGCAGCTCGTGTTGTTCACGGCAGGCACAACCTCGCGGACAGCGACGGTCAACACCACGGCCGACAGCAAAGTCGAGGCGAATGAGACGTTCACGGCCAGCCTGGGTGGTCTCAACGCGGGAGGCCGGAGCGTCACGATCTCGCCGACGAATAGCTCGACCACCGGCACGATCAGCAACGATGACAGCGCGGTGTTCAGCATCGGTAGCGCCTCGGCGACGGAAGGTTCGGGCGTGGTGTTCACGATCACGTTGTCGAACACGGTGGACGTGGACACGTCGCTGACGTTCTCAACGTCCAACGGGACAGCGACGACGGCTGACGGCGACTACACGGCGGTCTCGTCGCAGACCGTGTTGTTCACGGCGGGCACAACTTCGCGGACAGTGACGGTCAACACCACGGCCGACAGCAAAGTCGAGGCGAATGAGACGTTCACGGCCAGCTTGGGTGGTCTCAACGCGGGAGGCCGGAGCGTCACGATCTCTGGGGTGAATAATGCCGCGACTGGCACGATCACGAACAACGACAGCGCGAGCTTCAGTATCGCGAATGCCTCGGCGATCGAAGGCAGCGGCGTGACCTTGACAATCTCGCTGTCCGCCGCCGTTGACGTCGTCACCTCGATGACCGTGACGACTTCCGACGGCACAGCCACGATTGGCAACAACGACTACACGGCGGTGACTTCGCAAACAGTGACGTTCGCGGCGGGAGCGACCTCGCGGACAGTGACGGTCAACACGACGGCCGACAACAAAGTCGAAGCCAACGAGACGTTCACGGCCAGCCTGGGCGGACTCAACGATGGCGGCCGGAGCGTCACTATCTCCGACACGAACGGGTCGGCCACCGGCACGATCAGCAACAATGACAGTGCGGTATTCAGCATCGTCAACGCCTCGACGACGGAAGGTTCGGACGTGATGTTCACGATCGTGTTGTCGAATGCAGTGGACGTGGACACGTCGGTGACGTTCTCGACAGCCAATGGCACAGCCACGACGGATGACAGCGACTACACGGCGGTCTCGTCGCAGGTTGTGTCGTTCACGGCAGGCACAACCACGCAGACGGTGACAGTCAACACCACGGACGACAACAAGGTCGAAGGCCATGAGACATTTACAGTCGGTCTGGATGGACTCAACGCGGGTGGCAGGAGCGTCACGATCTCGGCGACGAATGGCTCGGCCACCGGCACGATCGCGAATGACGACGCCGAGACGTTGACGATCAGCAGTCCGACGGTGACGGAAGGGAACAGCGGGACGACGTCGCTGACGTTCACCGTGACCTCGCCAAACGCGGTCCAGGGTGGGTTCACGGTGGGGTTCAGCCTGGCCGACGTGACCACCAACGGCAGCGATCATGCGGCGTTGCCCAACGGCACGCTCGCGTTCGCTGGGACGGCGGGTGAGACGCAGATGATCACGGTGACTGTGAACGGCGACACGGCGGGTGAAGGGACCGAGACGTTGAGGGCGACGCTGGGAGCGGTGTCGCCAACGGCTCCGGTGCTGGCGGCGAGCATCGTGTCGGGCGCGGTTGGGACGGGAACAATCACGAACGACGACCTCGTGGACGTCATCTACACAGCCAGTGGCAGTGCCGTGCTTACGGTGTCCGTTGTCAGCGGCCGTTTGCAGGTCAAGATCAACAACGTCCCCCAAACTCAGTTTGACAGCGTCGATCTGGCACTCATGCAGTCGATTACCATCACGGGTGGTGCAGGGGCCGATTCCATCAACTTGACTGGCCTGTCATCGAGCACGTACTCACGACTGACGAGGGTGTCACTCAATGGTGGTGCGGGGAACGACGCGATCGTCGGCTCGAACTTCGATGAGACGATCAGTGGCGGACTTGGCAATGATTCGCTCAATGGCGCGGGCGGAACCAACACGCTGTCCGAATCAGGAAACGTCAACTTCACACTCACCAACACCAGCCTGGTGGGCGTTGGCACGGACACGCTCGCGAATCTGCAAGTCGCCAATCTGACCGGTGGGACAAGCGCAAACACATTCACGGTCAGCGGCTGGACTCGTGCGGGAACTCTTGTCGGCGGCGGAGGCACGGGCGACACGATCGTCGCCAGCAAGAACGTCAATTTCGCGCTGTCGAACTCAGTGCTGCAAACCACCGACGGCATGAATCTGTCGCTGAGTGGTTTCACGAAGGCAACGCTCACCGGCGGCGCGGGAAACAACACGTTCACGGTCGGTAGCTGGACTGGAACGGGGAAACTCACCGGAGGTACGGGCACGGATACGTTGTCTGCCACGCGAAACGCCAGCACGACGTTGACCACGACGTCGCTGGCGGCCACTGGATTTGGCACGCTCACGTTGTCGAGCCTGGAGACGGCACAACTGATTGGTGGCGACGGGAACAATCTTTTCACGGTCACCGGTTGGAACGGCACGGGTTCAGTCACCGGCGGAGGCGGCACGGACACGATCGTCGCGTCTCGCAATGCGAACTTCACGCTGTCAGACACGCAGTTGCTGGCGTCGAACGGCCTGACGATGACGCTCGCTGGATTGAGCATCGCGAATCTGACCGGCGGCACAAGCGCGAACACCTTCACCGTCAGCGGTTGGACTGGCAGTGGCAAGATTGATGGCTCGACCAGCACCACCGGCACCTTCGATCAGATCGTTGCCGTTCGCGATACGGACATGACGTTGACGAACACCTCACTAGCGGCAGCCGGCTTCGGCACGCTGACGCTGGCCGGCATCGAAACCGCGAATCTCAGTGGCGGTGCGACCGCGAATAAGCTGATCGCGAAACTCTTCACGCTCGGCGCGGTGACCCTGCAAGGCAATGGTGGCGATGACGCCTTGATCGGCGGGTCGAAGAACGATTCGCTGCTCGGTGGCGCGGGTCGCGACACGATCATCGGCGGAGCCGGCAACGATACGCTCCGCGGCGGCGACGATGACGACACCCTGATTGGCGGCCTGGGGGCGGATTCCGTTTTCGGCGACTCCGGCGCGGACTTCGGCCTCGGCGGGCGCGGCAGCGCGGCGCGCGGCGGCACCGGTGTCAAAGACACGGGCGACCTCCTGAATGCGTCGATCGAAACTATCAACGAAGCCTTCGCCACCGTCTTCGCTTTCGAACTTTGATTATTTGTAAGCGTCCAGCGCGGCACATATTGATCGGCGTGTTAGCCTGAGTCCGGTTTCGGGAAGTCACGAGACTGTTCAGGAGAAATACGATGAAGTGCAATGGGCCGGGATTGGGAGAAGGACCGGGCTTGGTGTGTATTGCTGGATCGGCAGCGGTTAATCGGGTGTCGATTCGATGTCATTCGAGTCCAAAACCAGGCACTCAATCGACAGGATTGAGTGGTCACAACTTGCCAATGCGGTTTCGAGAAACTGTCCTGTAGCTTCTGGGGACGTGCCATTTCATTGGGCCGCGATCGGGACACGAATCAACGCGGCTCCGAAGCCGCCCGGAGATCACCCACGCCTTGAGTCGTCAGTCTCGACTGCTGGATTTGGCATGTCGTCGCGATAGGATGTTCGCACACGTCGGCCTCGGTGGCCGCACGCGAGACTTCACGATTAAGGATTGAAAGGCAACGCTGGTTATCCATGTGGTTAGCCGAAGTGCGACCACATCGACAATTTGAATGACGCGTGAGCGTCAAGATTCTGCTTTCGAGAAATCCGCCAACCTGAGCCGTAAGGCTCTTGATGAACAGAAGCAGTGCCTTGAGCCACGCCCCCGGATGGGGGCGTCGGCCGGGTACTGTTCTGTTCGCCCCTTGGCGGGGGTTCTCGGAGCGGTCCAGGTTCGGCGCTCCTTTCGTTTTGGAGCAGGGTAGGTGGTCACTTTATTGTGGAGACATGAACCATGATTGAAGGCTCAGATCCGAATGGAACTTCGGTCAAGATTCAAGCGGACGTCATCTGTTGGCTTAAACAAAATGGCCCTGTAGTGGGATTGCTCGTGATCGCGAGTGTCCTTGTCATTCAGAATTTCGTCATTCAAAGTGGGATCGGCTCAATCCGGGCAACAATACAGTCAAGTCCGAAAGCAAGTGCGACGCGCGAATTATTGAAGCGTGCGGAACAGTCGCTTGATCAGGGAGAACGGGAGATCGCTCAGGTCTATTTTCTCAACGCTGCGGCAAAGGCCCCCGAAGACTTGGACGTCTTGAGTCGATACGCACATAGCGTGCTCGACCGCGAGCCGCGCGACACATCCGAAATCGACCGTCTTCGGTCGATTCTCCAAATGGCAAGCTATCAAGTGGCACCGGAGAATGTGTCGGCTGTGCTCGAATTGTTGGCGAAGACGTCGCCGAGGGAAAGCGGGGGACACCCACCGGAGGCCAATACGTCTTCTCCTTCCTTGGACTCAGATTTGGCTTCAACGCTTGCTGAGTTGGCAAAAGTTTCTCCAGACATTTGGAAAACCCGCGAAAGCCTCGACAAGCACGTCGAACAGTTACGAGCGCTGGTTGACCAGATCGAAATCGAGAAGCCGGATGATGCCGCGCTGCTTCTAAAGGCACGCCAAGAACAGCGTCTATGGTCTGCCATCGATCAAACTTCCCGCACGACTGAGTTCATCGACACATGCCTCAACAGTTTGCAGCAACTAAAAACTGGCTCGCAACTGGAATCCGATGAAGCTGTTGCCCTTGTACAGGCCGCGGAGCAAATGCTCGTAGGATTCTGGGGTGTTGACCTTGCTCTTCTTCCGGCTTCATTAAAGGAGAAGCGTCATTCATTTCCGATGCGAATTCGTGAATTTGTTGACGACATTGCAAAGGCAAAGTCCCTTCCCATTCTGGCCAAAATCGAAGTGCTCTGCACCGAAGCCGAGACGAATGCTCCGGTCTCTGGGCAAGGCGATAAGAAATACCAAGACCGCATCAAGTGGTTTGAAGGGCGGCTTGAGAATGCACAGCTATTCATCGTCGAAATCAAAGCGACGAAGGAACTCATCACCGCGCAAAAGAAACTACGAGGGGTACAAGACCTTTTGAGCGTGAGCCGACGCGAGCAATTCAATGCGTACCAACGTGAAGCCATTCAGCGTTGCGATCGTGCCTTCAAAAAGTACAACGAACAAACCGTGGTCACTGAAGCCAAGGCGGTAAGTTATTTCGAATCTGAAGGGCTCGACAAAATCGATCAGTCTCTCCTGAGTCCTGAAGTGAGCCGCATCCTGTCTGAATTACTTGGCAAACTCTTTGCTGAATGTGGTCCTGCCAAAATCGTCGAGCTTGAGTCACTTATGGGTAACCCTGATCACAAGCTCAAACTGGAGTCATTCTAATGAACGGCACCTTCCGCAGAGTATTCGTCGCCGGATTTGTGGTGACTGTCGTGATGTCTCGAAGTCATGCGGAGCACGAACGGGAAAGGCAGACTCTTTCACAAATGACAGCCGTTGCGGCAGGGGCGTCAGTTGCATTGTCGCGTCCCGACGTTGTGTTTGTGCAATCAACGGTGAATTCCAACCTCTTGAAAGGTGGGTTCGGTGAAGCCCACCTCAATCGCCATCTTATCTCTGCGCTGCGTCGCGACGGGCAATGGCATCCAATCTCTGCGCGTCTTGGAATTCAGGGGCTTGATGGTTTGCACATGGAGTTTGATTCGTCTGGTGGCCCTGCGCGACTGGTGGTTTCCGAAGCGAAATATGGCAGTAGCCAACTCGGACAAACTCGCGACGGTATTCAACTCGGACAGCAGTGGCGGAACCACCGACTTCGGGTCATTGGCGGCGAGTACCAGGGCATTGCTCGTGAGATCCAAGCGAATCGCGTCGATGTGCTTCCTCAACACGTCGCCCCAAATAACCAACGCATCCAGATCCCATTTCGCGATGGCAAGGCCGCCGTATTTTGGCGTCGGTCCAGCAAGGACTCGTGGAAATTCGCCGGTCCAGCAAAGCGACTTCAAGAGGCAAGCGATCGCATTGATCATCTGGGGGCCTACTTGGTGTCCTGTGGCAATGGTGGCATTTCGTATGAGACTTTCTTGTTTCGAATCCGAGTGGTTAATGACACACTGCGCGTTCACATTAAGGATGCCCACGTCCTTCAGACTGGCATGAGCGAACGACAACTCCCCATGGTTCGGGAACTCAAAGTTCCACTGACAGGGAAACGCTTGGCTTCGGTACGGCATCTCGCCAAGGGGGAACTGGCGCAAATTATTCAGAAACAAGTTCCGCAACTCTCAAGTCAGGATGCCGCGTTTTACTCGAATGAAATCGCGCGTTCCGCAAAAGATTTGGAAGCACTCGTTTCGACGCGCGGCGAGAGAGCCAACGTCAACCGCGTGCTGTTCACAAACAGTTTTAAGGCAGGTGCAGTTTGGGCGGCGGTGGATTTGGCTCTGCACTCAGTCATCCAAGTCTCGGAGGGATCGATTCAAATTGATCGTTTGCTTGGACAAACCGCGCTCACGTTCACTTCTGTTGCGGTCGGTAATTATGTCGGGCAGCGCGCCACGATCGCGATGATGCAAAGTGCAACACTGGCAAATCTCGTTTCGCGGTCGTCGTCGATCTTGGGACGGAACTCAACCGCCATCCTGTCACGAGGTGCTGGCAGCTTTGTCGGTGGAGGAGTCGCCACACTCTTGATGTCTTACGGTGGGTATTTTCTCGGCTATCACGACATCACAACCGCCAATCAGATGGCCATTGCAGGCGTCGCTGGCCTCGGCGCTGGCATGGCTACGAGTGCAGCAGCATTCGGGCTCGTGGCAATGTATGGGATCGCTTCAACGGGGACCGCCATTGGAACGCTATCGGGGGCGGCTGCCTCGAGTGCGACCTTGGCGTACCTTGGAGGTGGGAGTATTGCGGCCGGAGGCTTTGGCGTAGCCGGTGGCACAGTCCTACTAGGAACAGGTGTGGGTGCTGTCGTCGTCGTTGTCGGCGGGACAGTTTATGCTGCGTTCAAGTGGAATGACGAAAAATCGCACACAGAGTACATCGGTCGAAAGTTGGCCTACTTACGGGGCCTCTCCGACTTCAGCCGCATGGACGTCCGATTTCGGACTTCTGCGCATTAGAGTGCTAGAAACGCTTCCTGCTTTAGCAGAAAGGACATGGCTTTAATTTCTCGGACCTCTGATAGCTAGTGCGTGTTCGGAAATTCATTTCGCGTGTGAGAGCCAGAGCAAAACCTGGTCGCCTGTGGTCGAAGATCGATCACCTCTGCCATCGCGGCGCTTTGCAAGCAACGACTTTCACGCAATTGTGATGTCATGCGGTGGATCTGGCGCACAGCGGGAGCGACTCGGATGCGATCCCGTTGGAAGAGAAGGTCTGATTGTGGCATTTGTTGACGTCAGTTGAAAATGGCGGCGCGGGGCGGCCGAAATTGGTGGCGCTGGGTAGGTTTGTTGGGAACTCCGTGGGTCAGGGGAATTGGTCGCAGTTAAGGATTCAGAAGTGTTGCGTCGTCGGTCAGTCGTGCCGACGTCTTCGTCGTTTGGCATCCTGGAGTCGGTAGCTCTCGCCTTTGGTTTCCAGGATGTGACAGCGGTGGGTCAGGCGGTCCAGGGCGGCTCCGGTGAGACGTTCGCTGCCGAGCACCTCG
>CAMAWN010000151.1 GCA_945861865.1 Candidatus Kuenenia stuttgartensis
GCCAGGAAGTCCCGTTCGTTGAACGGCAGCGCAGCGAAGCCAACGCGTTCGTCGTCGGTCAGTGGTTTGACGTCGTCGTAGAAGCCGGGAATTTGGACTCGGCCGTCGGCGTCGTGCAGCGAAGCGATCAGTCGTGCGAGTGCGGTCGCGGGATTTGTGATCGCTCCTCCGAAGATGCCGCTGTGCAAGTCTTGTTTCGGGCCGATCAGCCGAACTTCGCAGGCCAGGATGCCACGCAGGCCGTAGGTGATTGCCGGGATGTTCGGCGCGTACTGGCTGGTGTCGCTGATGACGGCGATGTCGCTGCGCAGTTTCTCGCGATTGGCGGCGAGGAAGACATCGAGGTTGTTGCTGCCGACTTCTTCCTCTCCCTCGATGACGAACTTCACGTTGATCGGGAGTTTGCCGGTTGCCTTCAGCCACGCGGCAACGGACAGCACATGCGTCAGCATCTGGCCTTTGTCGTCGGTTGCTCCGCGAGCCCAGATGCAGCCGTCGCGCACGTCCGGTTCGAAGGCGGGCGTGACCCATTTGTCGAGCGGATCGGGAGGCTGCACGTCGTAGTGCCCGTAGACCAACACGGTCGGCGCGTTCGGTTTCTCGGCCCTGAGCCATTCGGCGTAAACGATTGGATGTCCGGCCGTCTCGACCAGTTCGGTCGTCAAACCGGCGGACGCGAGTTGGTCACGCACGAATTCCGCCGCACGGCGCACGTCCGGCTTGTGAGCCGTGATCGCACTGACGCTGGGGATTCGCAACAGCGCCTTCAGAGTTTCGAGGGCGTCGCTCTGATGAGCTTCTAAATAATCGCGGACGGTTTGCATGGGCGTCTCTCGATGCAAGAGTTGGAATAACGGCCATCGGCTCTCGGCCAACGGTCGGACTACGGTTTGAGCGAGATCGGCAGAGCGTCGATCTTGGCGGCGAGGATGAAATCGTTTTCCGACAGGCCACCAATGGCGTGCGTGTAGATTTCGATGGTCACGTTGCGGTAGCTCTCGATGTGGACATCGGGGTGATGGCCTTCGCACTCGGCCATGCAGGCGACGTGATTGCAGAAATTCATCGCGGCCATGAAGTTCTTCACGACCCACGATTTGCGGATGCGCTCGTGGTTCGCGGTCAGCTCCCAGCCGGTCAGATGCTTGATCTGGGCTTCGGCTTCGTCCGAGGTCAGTTTGGGAATGCCCCCCTCGCACGGGACGCACTTCTTGCTGCGGAGTTGATCGCAGGTTTGAATGGGAACGGTCATGTCAATCTCCTGGGGATCGTTACGCCAGTATCTCGCGCAGCACATTTCCATGCACGTCGGTCAGTCGAAAATCTCGGCCGCCGAATCGGAAGATCAGGCGTTCGTGGTCGATGCCGAGTTGATGCAGCAGCGTGGCTTGCAGGTCGTAGGGCGTGACGATGTTTTCGACGGCGTGATAGCCGAACTCATCGGTTGCTCCGTAAGTCATGCCGCCGCGAATGCCGCCGCCGGCCAGCCACAGCGAAAAGCCTTGCGGATTGTGATCGCGGCCGGTGCTCCCTTGAGCAAATGGAGTGCGGCCGAACTCGCCCGTCCAGACGACGATCGTGTCGTCGAGCAACCCGCGCTGCTTCAGATCGGACAGCAGCGCGGCGATCGGCCGGTCCACGATCTCGGCATTCTTTTGATGGTCCCCTTTGATGTTGTCGTGTGAGTCCCACGGCGAGACGAAGCGGATGCCGCCAACACACGTCAGCTCGACAAACCGCACGCCACGCTCCAACAGCCGCCGAGCCAGCAGGCACTGCCGCGCGTATCGAGCTTCGAAGGTGTTCGATGAATTGAGGCCGTACGCTTCGAGCGTCGCGGGGGTCTCGTCCTTGAAGTCGGCGACTTCGGGGACCGAGCGTTGCATCGCAAACGCAAGTTCGTAATTGCGGATTGCCGATTCGATTTGCTCCTCGCCGCTGCCGATTCGGTCGGCGAAGTCGCGGTCGGTATCGGCGATGAACCGCAGCTTGTTGAGCTGCTGGCCGGGCTTCGGCTCGTCGGGCTGGATGTTGTCGACGACCGGTGTGTTCAAGCCGACGTGAAACAACGATGCCTCGTGAACTGCCGGCAGAAAGCCGCTCGAATAGTTTGCGATTCCACCCAACGGCAACTGTCCGCCGTTGACGACGACAAAGCTCGGCAAGTTCGCCGACTCGCTACCGAGTCCGTACGAAATCCACGCCCCCATGCTGGGATGTCCGGTCAGCGGGTGCCCGGTGTGCAGCATGTAACAGGATTGAGCGTGCTCGCCGAACGGCGTCCGCATCGAACGGATCACGCACAAGTCATCGACATGCTGAGCGACATGCGGAAACAGACTGCTGACCGGAATGCCCGAATCGCCGTGTTGCTTGAACTCGAACGGCGAACCGAATGTCGAGCCGTTGTTCTCGAACTGTGTCGTCTCGATTTTCATTTTGAACGGCTGGCCGTGCTCGACCGTCAGTCGCGGTTTTGGATCGAACGAGTCGACCTGAGAAACGCCGCCGTCCATGAACAGCATCACGACCCGCTTGGCTTTCGGGGCGATGTGCGGAATTCGCAGTGCGAAATTCGGAGTGCCGGCCTGCGCGGCATCGCCGAACATCCCTGCCAAAGCGACCGATCCAAATCCAAATCGCGAGCGGCGAAGCAATTCACGCCGAGTCAGTGTCGGCGAATCTTGGCAACGTTGTGACATCGAACTCTCCGGCCGTTCTCCGAAAGCCGATGGTCGTTATTTCACTTTTTGAATTTGAAATCGCGACCATCGTCCGTTGGCAGTCAGCGGACGTACAAAAACTCTTTCGTGTTGATCAAGGCATGGCTCAGTTCATTCCAAACGCTGGGATCGTCCTGCCAACCGTCTCCGGCGATCACCAGCACGCCGGCCTGCGATTTCAGGAACTCGATCGTGCGCGTCATTTCGGACTCGGTGACGGGACGAGCGAACGCCGCCAGCCACATTGCTCGAATGCGTGCGTCAGGCGTCGAGATCGACCGCACTCGTTCGGCAAACAGTCCCGATTGAATCGCGACAAACTTGTCATTGAGCATCGCGAGACTTTGAGCCGGCACGTTCGTGATGTTCCGTTCGCCGACGGTCAACACGGGCTTGGGTTGATCGAACGCGATGAGCAGTTGCTGCGGGTAATTGCGGCGAGCTTCGAGATAAATGCTGCGGCGGCCATTACCGTCGGGCGGGCCGGACAGAGGATTCTCGAAATCCTTGAAGCCGGTTCGCAGCGGCAACGGCACGCCGAGTCCCCCTTGGGTTCGATCCAATCGGCCAGAGACAAACAGCAGCGAATCACGCAGCGATTCGGCTTCGAGCCGTCGAAGGCTTGCATGCGAGAGCATTCGGTTGTTGGGATCGTGTTCTCGTGCGGCAGGGGTGGATTCCGTCGAACATTGAAACGCGCGGCTAGTGAGCATCAGCCGGAGCATGTGCTTGATCGACCAGCCCGAATCAATCAACTCGGCCGCCAACCAGTCGAGCAATTCTGGATGACTCGGCGGTTCGCCGAGTGCCCCGAAGTTATCGACGGTCTTCACCAGTCCGACGCCGAACACATGCTGCCACAGTCGATTGACCATGACCCGCGCGGTCAGTGGGTTGTGCGGATCGACAATCGCCTCGGCCAGTTCGCGTCGGCCGCTGCCGATTGTTCCGACACCCTCACCCGGCCTTCGGCCCTTCTCTCCCTGTGGGAGAGGAGGCTTCGATGTGGCCGTTGCCGGTTCCGCGGCAAGCACCTCTAAATATCGTCGCGGCACCGTTGCGCCCGCGCGGCGATGGTTGCCGCGTGGGAAAAGGTGTTCATCGAAGCCTTGCTCGTCGGCAACACCGCCAACTCGTATCGGCACGGGAATTTGGGATTCGAGCTCTCGATACCGCGCGAGCAACCGAGCCAACTCGTGATCGACCGGAGATTCGTTGAGTAATACTCCGGAGCGCAACAACTCATCGACGAATCGAGCTTGGTCGTCAGAGCAGCGTTCGTCGGCCCATGCGTTGATCGCGTCGCCGGCAAGGATCGTGAACTGTTTCGCAAGCGCCGGCCAATTCGATTCTGCTTGCCACAGTTCGTCGGGAAACGGCGACGACAACTCTGGCGCACCGGCGACATCGTGAAACGCGACGGCTCGCACAGCGACGCCACTGCGACCGTCCGTGTTGAGAATCCGCGCATCGGGATGCTTGCCGGGATACGGCATCTCGTCGCGCGGAATGATTTCGAGATACGCTCGCCGACCGGACCAGGCCTCGCGAACAGCCAGCGTGATCCAGCGCAATCGCGGTTCGTTGACCACCGGCATCACCTGCGTGAACAGCACTCCGTCCGCCACGAAGTTCTCGATGACCAGCCGCACGCGAGCGGAGTTCGTGCCCCCCGCCAGCACGCTGATGAATTTCATGTCGAGCGTGAAATTCGGCGACCGCAACGTGCCACCGTGCTTGTTGCTGATGAGATGCGAAGCGCGGCTGCGCGGCAGAATCGCGGTGAGAACGACGCTTCCGCTGGGTGACACCGCGAACTCACCAGCGGTGCTCGTTGGCGGAAAGTTGTCCGTTGCGAACCAATCGCCGCTCTTTGTGATTAGTCTCGATGGGTCAGTGTCGGTGAACTCCGCGAACCAGCGGAATCCGGCGGCAGTTTTCGAGCGACGTTCCTCAAACGCCCGCCGTCCGTTCGCCAGATCGGCCCACAACTTCGGGTCGATCGTCTCGGTGGTCGCGGCAGTACCGGTGGCATTTGGCGGTGGCATCAATTGTGTGAGCAGATTCAGCAGTTCGCCCGGCTTGCTCTTGGCCGCTTTGAGCGCTGTCAGCCAGCGGAAGGATTCGGCTTCCGGTGATCGTGTTCCCGGCGAGAACGGCGGCGGCTTCGGAGTGGCGGGCTTGTCCTTGTCGGCCGGCTTCGGCGGATCAGGCTCATGCACTTTGTTGCGGGCAGCCAGGATCGCAGTCGGCCAGTGAGTCAGTTGCTCACGCCACAGTTCGGCCAATGTGCGACGAATCGGACGTTTGAGTTCAACGAGTTGCGGATCGAACGCATGTTGAGCAACCGGATCGTTGACTCGGTGCATCGTCGTGCGAGTGCTCGCGAAGATGCCGTACAGAGCGGCGAAGTCGTGAGCCGAAATCGCGTCGAATTTGTGGTCGTGGCAGCGAGCACACGCAATCGTCAGTCCCTGAAACGTCTTGCTGAAGGTGTCGATCTGCGCATCGACGACAACGATCTCCTCGTTCTTCACGTCGATCGGCGTCGGATAGAACTCGACGAAGCGAAACCAGCCGGTTCCGATCGGAGACTCGTTGATCCCCAGCGTCGGATTCCAACGCGGCGACAGCAGATCGCCAGCGAGGTGCTCGCGCACGAGTCGGTCATACGGCAGGTCAGCGTTGAACGCTCGGACCAAATAGTCGCGGTATCGCCAAGCGTGCGGGATCAGCGGATCGTGTTCGGAACCGTGCGTGTCGCTGTAGCGGACAAGGTCCATCCAATGCCGCGCCCAGTGCTCGCCGAAATGCGGCGACGCGAGCGTGCGATCGACGAGTTGCTCGTAGTCTCGTGTGGCAGGTTTCCAACCTGCCTCGGCAGAATCATGGCCGAGCAGGTTGGAAACCTGCCCCACGTCGGGCGGCAAGCCGGTCAACACGAACGACAGCCGCCGCGCGAGCGACCACGCATCGGCATCGCGAGCAGGTGACAACCCCTTCGCCTCCACTCGTGCGAGCACGAAGCGATCAATCGGATTGTTGGGCCAATCGACGTGTTGGACCTCAGGAACTCGCGGCCTCACGATCGGTTGCCAACACCAATGCGTCCGCCGCTCAGCGAGCTTCTCAGCCCACGATCCGCCGCCGCGCTCGGTGTCCGGCGACTCGCGCGGATCGACCGCTCCGCGACGCACCCAATCGACCAGCACTTCGATCTCGTCGTCCTTCAGCTTCTCGTTGGGAGGCATCAGCAAGTCTTTGCTCGTGCGCCGCACCGCCTTGATGAGCCGACTGGCCTCCGGCATTCCCGGAACAATCGCCGTCCCGGAATCGCCACCCTTCACCCAGCCGCTACGAGAATCGAGCGCCAGTCCGCCTTGCAGTTCTTTTGCACGATGGCTGTGGCATTCGTAGCAGCGACGTTCGAGCAACGGCTGCACTCGCTGCTTGAAAAAATCCGAGTCCTCTGCGCGGCCAGTCCCGGCATGGACCAGCAACAGCACGACGAACAGAACGATTCGCCAACGATCAATCAACGGTGTTCTCCTCGATCAAACTGAGCAGCGGATAACGGGTCGCAGTGTATCGGATTTTGTCGTGAGGGAGATGCTTTACCAGGGCAAGCCAATGTTTCACAGTGGGCATCTGGTGCCGCGTAGTCACCGAAGCGTCAGCGAGAGTGGGCGCTCCAGAACGCCAGGATTCGCAGTCGTCGGTGAAGCGTTTGCCCTCGTTGAAGCTTCGGGTGAGAACGTCTCGCGTGGAGACCGCCCGCGGTTCTGGACTGCGGACGAGACGCCGATCAAGATGCTTTTGAGAACGGTCGTTGGTTTTTGAACTCTGCGAACCCTGTGAGAGGGCCCTCCCGATGCCTCTTCCACTCCGATCCACTTGTCTCAGCGGTGCCTGTCTGTGCCTGTGCCTGCTGACGAACTCCGTCGGCTTCAGTGCGGACGACCAACCGCTCCTCAAGACGACTCACGTTTACAAGACGGTGGGGGACGTGCAGGTGCAGGCGGATGTGTATCGGCCGGAGGGGGCGGAGGCTCGGCCGGTGGTGGTGTGGGTTCATGGGGGAGCGCTCATCGTCGGCAGCCGCTCGCAGGTGCCCAAGCAGATTCTGGAACTGTGTACTCGCGAGCGATTCGTGTTCGTGTCGCTGGATTATCGGTTGGCTCCGGAAGTGAAGCTGCCCGAGATCGCGGCCGACGTGCAGGACGCCTTCCGTTGGCTGCACGCGCAAGGTCCGAAATTGTTTCAGGCGGACACCCGCCGCATCGTCGTGACGGGCGGCTCGGCGGGCGGGTTCCTCACGATGCTGTCGGGAGCGATCGTCACGCCCAAACCGACGGCGCTCGTGGCCTACTGGGGCTACGGCGACATCGACGGCGAATGGACTCGGTCGAAGTCCACCCATCACGGAGCACCCGTACCTCGCTTCGAAGCGTTGGCTGCCGTCGGCAAGAAGGTGCTCACGAACACCGACGATCCCGCCGAGGGCAAAGCGCGCGGCGGCTACTATCGCCACCTGCGCCAAACCGGCGGCTGGTCGCTGGGAGTCACCGGCATCGACGCGGAGAAGGAACCTGGCAAGCTCGACCGTTTCTGCCCGGTCAAACAAATCACGCGCGACTATCCGCCGACCCTGATGATCCACGGCACCAAAGACACCGACGTCCCGTACTTCTGCTCGACCGACATGGCTCGCGAACTCACCAAGCACGGCGTGAAGCACGAACTGCTCACCCTCGAAGGTGCCGAACACGGCCTCCGCGACGGTGATCCCCAGAAGGTCGCCGCCGCCAACTCGCGCGCACTGGAATTCATCCGCGAACAGTTGACCGCGAAGTGAGCCGCGAACGAGCCGATTTTGACACGCAGATTCGCACTCAATTCTTCTCCGCTTTTTTCTGAGCCTTGGCTTTTTCACGAGCCTCGGCGAGCGATGACTTGCAATCTTTGACGTAGCCTTCGATCTTCGTGTTCTCGATGGCTTTCTCGAAGTGGGGGATGGCCAGCTTTGGCTCGTCCACCGCCAGGAACACGTCGCCAAGACCGCGATGCCAGAAGTGCGCCAGTAGCTCATTGCGTTTCTCTGGAGTCGCCTCCTGCGACTTCTTCGCGGCGGCCAATGCCTTGTCCTTCTGTTTCAGCTTGAGCCAAGCGGCCGCGGCTTCTTTCCAATGCCAGGCCTCAAGATTCTTGTCCTTCGGCGCGATCTGCTCGTAAAGCTCCGCACCCTTCTGATACTCCTTGGCGCGGATGTACTGCATTGCCAGCTTCGCGGAGGCGTTGATGTCAACGGCCTCGTCCGGGTTCTTCCCGTCGAGCGCGGCCAGTTGTTTGAGGAGTTCGACGCTCCGTTCAGGATTCTCCCGCACTCGTGAATAGACCTCGGACAACAGATAGACCGATAGCCAGTCTTTCGGGTTCTGCTTGAGACGCTCCTCGTGCCGTTTAATAAACGGATCGATTTTGCCTCGCTCATGAACGAACGACATCAGCGAACGGCGAGTGAGTGACTTTTCGGCGTCGCGATTGCTGTGCTGAATAATGTATTCGCTGGCCGCAACCAATTGCTCGCTCGTCTCTAGCTGACGGTACGACACGGTCAAAGCTCCGTACACTTTGAGGCGGTGCTCGATATCTTTTTCCGGTGCCAGGATCAGAGCCGCCTCAAACGGTTCGCGACTGGCTGCGTAGTTCTTGCTGTTGTAATGAGCCGCTCCCACGCCAAACGCTTCTTCGGCCGAGGTGTACTTGCTCTTGGCTTTCTCAATTTGTTCGGCCGTGAACTTCAGCTCGCCGTCGTCCGCGTCTTTTCCTTTGTCGGTCAGCTTGGTAGCCGGCTCGTTCGACTTGGCTGTGGTTGAGCGGTTCTTTTTCTTACTGCCTTGAGCGACTGCATCTGACGGTGCGAGTTGCGTCACGACGAACAGTGCGAGCAGACTCAACGAGATCGCGTGCCAAGCAACTTGTCTCCGTTGTGGCTGGTCATCTCGCTTCCACTGAGAAGCTGCATTCCGAAACATGGGATTTCTCCGCTGCAAAAAGAAAGAAGGGGCAGTTCGCACAAAGTGGCCGTGGCTCAAGTCGGATGAGTCACACAAGAAGCTCCGGCTGACGATCTGCAAGACGCGGGGATTGTCCACGACGCCAAACGCCGCGACAAGTTCCTGAGGCTTCACGTTCGCCGACTGGCCAATATCGGACGGTTGTCGTTGTCATTGCCATCAGCGAGTTCTTCATGCCTGGGTGGTTCCCTCGCTTGGCACGGAGACGGTTGACTCGCAGAATGTCGGCCCGCCTTCCGTTTGTTCCCCGCTGACAGGAGCCTTATCGTGAAGTGGATCGCTGGTTGCTTGATGCTGGTTGGGCTCGTCCGAATCGGCGGACTCGCTCCGCCCGACGATCCTGGGCCGCAATTGGCCGTGATCGCGAAGACGGGGCCGCAGGGGGAAGGGTCGGCGGCGGCGAAGGTGGCTCGTGATCAGTTGGCGAAGCAGGGGGTCGAGGTCTTGCCGCAGTTGCTCGTCGCGATGGACACCACGAATGCGGTGGCGGCGAATTGGTATCGCACGGTCTATGAAGAGATCGTCGCTCGTGAACTGGCGCGGGACGTGACGAAGTGGCCGGTCGAGTTCTTCAAGGAATACGTCAGTGATGCCAAGCGTGCCGGCCGGCCGAGGCGGTTGGTGTTGGGGTTGCTCGACAAGCTGGAGCCCGCGTTTCGAGCGAAGTGGCTACCGACTCGATTGGACGACTCGGAGTTTCGGTACGAAGCGGTCGGATTGGCATTGTCGGCCGGCGACCGGGCCTTGCAGGACAAAGATCCGAGCAGCGCCAAAGCCGCGTTCCGCAAGGCGTTCGAGTCCGCTCGCGACAGCACGCAGGTCACGCAAGCCGCGGCGAAGCTGAAGTCGCTCGGTGAGCCGGCGGAGGTCGCTCAGCATCTGGGCCTGGTCACGGAGTGGTGGCTGGTCGGTGCGTTCGACGCTCCGCAGAAAACGGGCTTCGCGAAAATCTTCGAGCCGGAAGTGAACGTCGATCTGCAAGCCAAGTATCGCGACCAGGGTGGCACGGAGATCGTCTGGAAGAGACACCACGAGACCGACACGCTCGGCCAACTGGACCTCAACAAACAACTCGGCACGACCCGCGAGGCGGTCGGCTATGCGTACTCCGAGATCGACGTCCCGCGCGCACAAGCGGCTCAAGTGCGCTGCGGAGCCGATGACAATTGCTCGGTGTGGCTCAACGGCGAGAAAGTGTTCGCTCGCGATCAGTGGCTTAACGGCACTCGCTTCGATCGCTTCATCGCGCCGATCCAACTCAAGTCCGGCCGCAACACGCTGCTGGTCAAAATCTGCCAGGGGCCTCAACACAAAGACCCCGAAGTCCCCAACAACTGGTCGCTGCAACTCCGGCTGTGCGACGAACAGGGGCGGGGGATTGCATTCAAACCGGCACAGATGCCCTGAAGTCTCACGAGGTCAGCGATGTCATTGACGCGAATTCGAGTTCACCTCCTTTTGGTTGCGTGTCTCGCCGTGTTGCCCGATCAGATCGCTCGTGCCGAAAACTGGCCGGGCTGGCGCGGACCGCATCGAAATGGCGTGACTTCAGACACCGGCGTGCCGACGACGTGGTCTGCCACGGAGAACGTGTTGTGGAAAATGCCGCTGCCGGGGATCGGCACTTCGAATCCGGTGGTGTGGGGCGACAAAGTGTTCGTGACGGCCTCGGAGGGACGCGATCAAGGGGAATTGCATGTGATCTGCTTTGATCGCGACACTGGCCGCGAGCGGTGGCATCAGCGGCTGTGGGGGACCGCGCCGACGTTGTTCTACGGACGCAGCGGCATGGCCAGTCCCTCGCCGGTGACGGATGGTAAGCGGCTGTTCGCGTTCTTTGGGACCGGCGATGTGTTTTGCTTCGATCTCGATGGCGGCCTGCTGTGGCAGCGGGCGATCGCGGACGAGTACGGCCCGTTCGAGAATCGTTTCGCGGCGGCCAGTTCTCCGCTGCTGTTCGAGGATAAGCTGATCGTGCAGTGCGATCATTACGGAGCCTCGTATGTGCTCGCGCTCGATCAGCAGACGGGAGCAAACCGCTGGAAGTCGGATCGGCCGGAGGTTTGGTTGTCGTGGTCCTCACCGCAACTCGTGCCGAGCGGCGATCGCGTCGAACTGGTGCTGTGCGGCTCGGAGAAATTGGACGGCTACGACCCGCGCACCGGCAGTCGCCTGTGGACTGTGCGCGGGCTGGCTCGCGAATGCGTTCCGACGCCGCTCTTCGGGCACGGGATGTTGTTCGTCGTGAGTGGGCCGAACGGGACGCACCTCGCCATCAAGCCGGGAGGCAGCGGCGACATCACAGACTCGCATGTCGTCTGGAAAAACGATCGCGGCACGTCGTTCGTCCCGTCCGCGATCTTGGTCGGCGAGCGGTACTACCTCGCCGATGACAAAGGGATCGGCTCGTGCTTGGACGCTCACACGGGCAAGCTGATTTGGAAGAAGCGGTTCGGCGACAAGTTCACCGCCTCGCCGGTCGCGGCCGACGGCAAGCTGTTCTTCACCAATGAGGCGGGCAGCACGTTGGTGCTCGACGCGACGCAGGCCGGGTATGAGGAAGTCGCTCGCAACGACATCGGCGAAGAAGTCTATGCGTCGCCGGCGATCTCGCAGGGGAAGCTCTTTTTGCGGACAGCGAAGAACCTCGTGTGCGTCGGGATGAAGTTAGCCCCTCGTTGAAGATTTTCTGAAGCAGGCGGTCGCGAAAGATGCGAAGATGCTTGCCCCCACCCACAACCGGTTTTGCACAAGAAGTAGGGTAGGCATGGCCCACCATCCAACATGTGGTCATGGTGGGCCGTGCCCACTCTACAAATGGGCGGCTCCGTAATTTTTTGTGCAAAGCACATCGCGTCGCCTTCTCCGATACTGCAACTTTGAATCAAGCCGAAGCTCAGTGGGACGAGCTGGCGGCGAAGTCCTTCGGCTTGGGGACAGCCGCAGTCAACGTCAGCTTCGGAGTTGTTGCATCCGGGCAAAGTGCGAACGAACAACGAGGATCATTATTCGGTCGTGCGGCGCTTCCGCTCGCGGGACGTGTTGCTGACGAACATGCCACCCGACACCTATCCGCCATGCAACGACGAATCGTTTGCCGTGGCCGACGGCGTCGGCGGAGCCGCGTTCGGAGAACTGGCGAGCTTGATCGCACTCCGCTCCGGTTGGGAATTGACTGGCTCCGCGTTCAAGTGGCCCTTCAAGGTCAACGATTCGGAATCGCCGGAAGTGCCGGAGTCGATCCGCGTCTTCATCCGCATGATTCACCGCCGCCGGCAAGCAGAATCCGGTCCCGACAGCCCGCTCTGCGGCATGGGGACGACGCTGATTGGCGCATTGACGATCGGCATGGATGCCTTCATCGCTCACGTCGGCGATTCGCGAGCATACATCTTTCGACGTGGCCGGCTGCATCGACTGACTCGCGACCACACTCTGGCCGAGCATTTGGTCGCCGACGGCATCCTGCATTCCATCGACGAAGCCCGCTCCGGCTTCCGCAGCACGCTGGTCAACTGCCTGGGAGGCATTTTTGAGGACGTCCAAGTCGATACCTGCCACGTCCCACTGCAAAACAACGATCAACTGCTGCTCTGCACCGACGGCCTGACCGACATGGTTTCCGAAGCGGACATCGCTCAGATTCTCGCGGCGACGACACCAACTCAAGTGACATGCCAAGCATTGGTCGACGCCGCATTGGCCAACGGTGGCCGAGACAACGTGACCGCGGTGCTCGCTCGGTACACGGCCGCAAAGTAAGCTTGTTGCGGGTCGTTTCGGGCAGCGGTAGCATCGTTTCGGGCGTCTTCGAGTCCATCTTCCTTGTTCGACTTGCCATGAAAAATCAACCTTGGAGTGATCGACTTTCGGCTGATGTCAAGTCGTGGAGCGACCACGTTGCTGCGCTCGCTGTGGATGCTTTGGTTGATGCAGGACTGATCGAACTCGGCGACTTCGAGAAGGCGACGGCGATTGCAGCCGAAGAGATACTCGTTCGCTTGTGCCTGCACGACTACCCGCCTACCGAGGAATCTGACTTGCCGCCTTCGGAATCGCCGAAAGAAAACACCTCTCAAAACTCATCGAAGGAACCTTCTCATGCCCGCATCTCTCCCCCGTCGTGACTTCCTCAAATCCACGTTGGCCGTGTCGGCTGCAGCCACATTGCCGATCCAACTCGCTCTCGCCGACGAGGCGAAGAAACCGAAGCTGCGGATGGCGGTCAAGTACGGGATGATCAAGTATGAAGGCTCGATTGAGGACAAGTTCAACCTCATCAAGAAGCTCGGCCTGCAAGGGGTCGAGGTGGACAGCCCCAGCGGGTTGAACAAGGCCGAGGCCAAGGCGGCCGCCGCGAAAACCGGGATCGTGATTCACGGCGTCATCGACAGCGTTCACTGGCGCGACACGTTGTCGTCAGCCGACGCCGACGTCCGAGCCAAAGGGCTGGCCGCTCTGAACGGGGCCATCGAGGACGCCGCGTACTTCGGCTGCGACACCGTGCTGCTCGTCCCCGGCGTCGTGAAGGACGACGTCACCTTCGAGCAGTGCTACGAACGCTCGCAAGCCGAAATCAAAAAGGCGCTGCCGCTGGCCGAGAAACACAAAGTCAAAATCGGCATCGAGACCGTCTGGAACAATTTCATCACCAAGCCGGAGCACCTGATCTCGTTCGTCGACGATCTGAAAAGCCCGTGGGCTGGGGCGTATTTCGATTGCAGCAACATGCTCAAATACGGCGTGTCGTCCGCCGAGTGGATTCGGAAGCTCGGCAAGCGTCTCGTGAAGTTCGACTTCAAAGGCTACAGCCACAAAAACAGCTGGTGCAAAATCGGCGAGGGTGATGAAGACTGGCCGGAAGTTCTCAAAGCCCTCGGCGAAATCGGCTACGACGGCTGGGCCACCAGCGAAGTCGGCGGCGGCGGCGAGAAAGAACTGGCCGACATCACGGCCCGGATGAAGAAGGTGCTGGGGTTGGGATGAGGCAGATTGTCGGGCCCCAACGGATCGTGTTTAGGTTTGACCGCGTCATGGCGGTCGCTCCAAGTGCGCCGCTTCCTTGTTGACACAACCGAATTTGGACCGTCAAATCTCAACCGACGCATCAGTTACGACCGATTTTAGAGATGTGTCTTTCCGGTTTTTCCGCCCAACACTCCGCGATGGAGCCTGCCCATGCTGACAATTCTCGGACGTGAGCGTCACCACGATGCGGCTCACGGGACAAGCTTTTGCGATCGGATGTCTCGGCGATCGTTCCTGACGATCGGTGGCTTCGCGATGGGCGGCCTCGCATTGCCGAGCGTCCTGCGAGCCGAAGCTGCGACACGATCTGGTTCGTCGCACAAGGCGATCATCAACATCTACATGCCGGGCGGACCGTCGCACATCGATTTGTGGGATCCGAAGCCGGACGCTCCGGCCGAGATTCGGGGCGAGTTCCGGCCGATCGCGACGAACGTGCCGGGCATCGAAATCTGCGAACTGTTTCCGCGCATGGCGCAGATGATGGACAAGTTCGTACCGGTGCGGTCGATCTCGGACGCCGACGGATTGCACGACGGCTATCAGTGCATGACTGGGCATCGCAAATCGGATCGCAAACCTCCCGGAGGTTGGCCGGCCGCCGGTTCGTGGATTTCCAAACTGCAAGGCCCGACGAACGGAGCCGTGCCGCCGAACGTCGCCCTGATGTACACAGTCGGCAATCGCACCTGGGGCGAACCGGCTGACGGCGGCTTCCTGGGCGTCTCGCACACGCCGTTCAATCTGCTCGGCAGCAAAGCCCGCAGTTCGCCGGAGGGGATGGTGCTGCAAGGCATCTCGCTGGAGCGGCTGCAAGACCGCAACCAATTGATGAAAGCCTTCGACGGCTTCGTCCGCGCGGCCGACGGCAAAGGAGTGATGGAAAGCGTTGATGTCTACACGCAACAAGCGCTCGGCATCCTCACGACCTCAAAACTGGCTGAGGCTCTCGATCTGTCGAAAGAAGACCCGAGCGTGCTGGCTCGATACGGCAAGAGTGACGAAAAGTTCATGCGCGACGGCGCGCCGCGCATGATCGAAAACTTCTGCGTGGCTCGGCGACTGGTCGAAGCCGGTGCTCGGTACGTTTCGCTGAACTACAGCCGCTGGGATTGGCACGGCGGGGACGGGATGAACTTCCCGATGTCACGCGAAGAGTTCCCGCTGCTCGATCAGGGGTTGTCGGCGCTCGTCACCGATCTGCACGAGCGAGGTTTGAACAACGATGTCTCGGTCGTCGTCTGGGGCGAGTTCGGTCGGACTCCGAAGATCAACAACAACAACTCGCGTGATCACTGGCCGCAGGTCTCGTGCGCGATGCTCGCCGGCGGCGGCATGAAGACCGGCCAAGTCATCGGCCGCACGAATCGCAAAGGCGAGCACGCCGTCGAACGTCCGGTCAAGTTCCAAGAAATCTTCGCCACGCTCTACAAAAACGCCGGCCTCGACGTCGGCCGCGTCCGCATCTTCGACGGATCCGGCGTCCCGCAAAACCT
>CAMAWN010000152.1 GCA_945861865.1 Candidatus Kuenenia stuttgartensis
AGAGTCAAGTATCACTTCCCACGATTGGATTCAAGGGTCGCGTCAGGGGGTAACTGTCCCCAAAGTGTCCGACGTGTCCAAAGTAGCCTGTCGGCGGCTTCTCAGGTTGTTGAAGTCTCCGGCGATGTCTCCCTCGCGGTTGCATCCAAGTTGCCGACGATCTCGTCGAACCAAATCAGACATCAGAACGGGAAGCTGGGGTCGGTTTGAAACGTCGGAGACTTGGGACACATTGGCGGCAGCATTCTGTCGATGACGATGATCTTCCGCCGCTGACCGTTCGGTTCTCGTTCGTCGAATGACACAGCCCACTCCAAAGCGCGGACGTTGGGAGCGATCCGCCGCACCGCTCCGCCGATCGCTTTCGGAGACTTCGGCCAATCTTTGGGCAGGTTGGCGTTCATTCGATCCTCAAGAGTTTTCTTTAAGTCGCCGGCTGTGCCGCGCCATTCATTTCGATCAGCGAGCAACTCCGACAGGGGCTTCCAAATTACGGATGATTCCAACGCCAGCTCGTTCGCTTCGCTGCGGTTGTCGTCGTAGGTCGCGAGGAATGTTCCCGGTGGCCATCCCAAGCCCGGTTCGCAGGCGATGACCCAGTTGGCGAAGTCAGCCATGCGAGGTAGCCGGCTGGGGCGGACTTGGTGTTCCCGCTTCAAGCCCACTGAAACGGCATCCAGAATTGCTCCCACAAGTCGCGGTTGCATTGTCGTGAAGGCCGCTTGGAGTTCTTCTTCGGTTTTACGCTGGTGGCTGGGGATCGTCGGCAGGTGCGCGACAAGACAACGATCCAGCAAGTCGGAGCGGCTTGCCACGTCTTCGATGCTCGTCAACATCGCCGGCCTAGTGAGCGAAAAAATCGTCTCTTCGCTTTCAGTGTAGAGCGTTCGCTTCGAGAGTCCGCCGCCGGTCGCAAGTCGGCACAAAGCATCGGACAGCCACGCGGGGATGGTGCTGAGATTATCGAACGCAATCAACCAAGAGTTGTTCGCCGCGATGACAAGGTCATCCTCTTTGCGAGGCTCTGACCGCAATGGCGACACGTTAGGGTCGATCAACGCTCGCAGCAGACGCGCTGCCGTAGTCTTGCCGGCTCCTTGTTCAGCAAACAAAGCCAAGATCGGATATTTGCTATCCGGCAGAAAACAGCCGAGCAGCCAGCCCACGACCAACGGCCACGTCGCGTCAGATACGTTGATGAGTTGCCGCAAATCGTCGATGCAACCGCCTCTTTCCGGGGCCGGCAACGCCAGCATCGCCTTGAAACGTCGAAACCGTACAGGCGGCTTGTCCACGATACACCAACCGTCCGGGCCGATTTCCACTGCCTGCCACGATTGATTGCACAAGTCCAGAAAAATCTTTCCGTCGAACCGTGCCACGCGAACGAAGACATCATGCTCGTCGCCGTCATTCAATGCCTTGGCGGCAATGACGTTCATCGCGCTGCTGATCGCTTCGGAGTTCATCGCCTGCCCAAACGCTTTGTAAAAATCGCCAGCCAGCCACGTCTTGAACTCGCGAGACCTGATCGGCCAATTCTCGACATGCCCGCCTCGTTGAATTGAGACAAAAGCATCACCAGTCGAAGTGTGCCAGAGTTCGCACCCTTTGGCCTCAAGCATTTCGATGGCTCTCGTGGCCGCACTCTTTCGGGGAGGCTGCTTTCGATCGTCGTCGTCGGCAATGTCGGGTTCATTGCTCATGGCTGGCCCCCTTCCAAAGAGGCCAAACGTCTCGCGCTGCACGATCTTTGATCTAACCACGCACGAAACCCATCGAGCGGAATGATGACGCGCCGACCAGCCCGCAGGTGTGGAATGTCTGTCAGTAATTCGCGAAACGCCGCTTCACTGAGGCCGACTGATTTCGCAGCTTCGCGGATCGAGATTCCGAGTCGCGGGATAGAACGGTCGGCCTTTACAAGATGCAAGTTGTTCATCGCAGACCACCTCTCTGCATCCGCCGTTCGCGAGACTTTTGTGAGAGTCGTGCATCGTCGCCGCGCATCAACTTGCCGTCAGATTGAGCGATCAATCGGTTGATCGTTTCGCGTATGCCATTGAGACGATATAGAGGGACTGAGGCGTCACGCATGTGACACCTCGCTTTTGCGATTGAGTTCCTTCGAGTGGAGCTTGTCGGCCTTGTTGGCGGCATCGGCCAGGATGCTCAATTCCTCAACGCGACGTTTCGCATCGTCCAATGCCTGCCGCGCGACAGACGCGGACGGCAGGTACGCGCTCAGCGGGCGCGTCTCACGCTTCGGATCTTTCATGATCACTTCCTTTCGCATTCGTGAGCGTCCCAATTGACTGCTCAGTTCGGCGAGAAGTGAACCACAGCGCGATACCGCGAAGTCACCGTCGTCTTACCGTTTTCATCCCGTTTTTATTGACGGCCTTTGTGGGTGTGGTCTTCGGCGGTTTGCAAAGCTGAAACACGTCTCCCACGACGTACAACCCTTTGACGATGCCGTTGCGTTTCATCGCGGCGTTGAGTCTTCGCTTGTCGTCTTCAAACGCCTTCCGGTTGTTGTGGCTGTATTTGGTCGATGCCTTGGCCATCAGATTTGCAGGAGTTGCAGGCTCACCGCTTTCAATCAACGTGATGAAGGCGTTCAGCAAGTTCGCACAAGCCGGCGACAACGTGACTGGCTTGCGGTCGATCTTGAATCGTCGCTCTGAGCCTTGGACCTTTTCCACAGTCAGTCGGTGCGAATGTTGCTTTGTTTTGCTGGACCCGCCATTCGGGTTGCCAACCATCGGAAATTGTCGTGGTTCGGCTTTGATCAGCGTCAGAAAAAGCGGCTCTCGCTTCAACGCTAGATGGCACTCTCGCAATTCATCAAACGTCGGCCCTTGCCATACGATCCTGTTGGCGTACCCTCCCCACTCGTCACGTTCCTCAACCGATCCCCAATCGCCGAAGTTCCGAATCATCGACGAGTAGTCACCCAAATGTTGGTTGACGGCATCAGCGTCGAGATCCATTTCTAGCGAGAACTCGACAGATTGACTTACGAGGGCTTCCAGCTTCCAGGCAAGTTTCATCGCCTCTTCGCGGCACTCGCGAGCCTGCTTAACCGATGAGTCGTCGCCGTTAGGATCGCCGTAATCCGAGTAATAGCCCAGAAGCTGTCCAATGTGCTCGGCAATCTCAATGAACTTAGAAACGGGACGAAGCTCAAGCTCTTCTGGTGACATCGCGAGACCCTGACTCATTGGCGTTGACGACTTGCTTTGGAAGGATTCCCCAAGTGGTCGGTTGGAAAATCGTAGGGATTAGCTATTAGATCGCCTTGTGTCTCGCAACGGCGTGACCTTGCCGTTGTCCCGCTTCAGGCTGGCATTCATCACAACCGAGTGATACTTGTTTTGATAGAATATCGCGTGTTTTGCGACTCTTCTTTGAAATGCCGCCATGTCGAATCACGTCTACTTCCAGGCAGCAGGATTGGCTTTCGGCCCTTTCACACCTGAACAGATTCGGCTTTTAACCGCAGAGGGGACGATCAAATCGTCTACACTTCTTCGGCGCGGCGAAGCCGGTGATTGGGTTGCCGCTGGCACAGTTAGAGGGCTATTTCCAGCAGAGCTTGCGAATGCAACCAACTCCCAATCGCAGGCGATGCCGGAGACACCTGCCACACTCGTCGCTAATCGGCAATCCATGAAGCCTCTGCCCGGATGGAATGAACGAACGGAGCAACAGGCCGAGCCACGTCCGGAGCCGCCGCAGCAGGAGAATGGCCCGAAACAGTGGCAAGAATGGATCGACCAAGAGAAGCTCAATCAGCTCAAAAGCAAGAACACATGGCACGGACGCGGAATACGTGGTGGTGGCGGTGGCAGGAAATGCACGACCGTCACTCTGATTTGCATCGTGCTCGCGCTCTTGGTGCCACTGTGGCCAATTTCGGCCCCTTTGTTCCTGTTCTTGGCCTGGCGTAGCACAAAAAGCTAGCCACGAGGCAGATTCGGTCGGCAATAGCCTCGCTGCAATGCCTTCGTTGCCAGCCTTTGCCGGCGCAGGTTCGCGGACAACGTCCCCGATTGATCGTTGACCGTCGCTTCCAAGAGGTCGATGTTCTTCCGCAGCCGATCAACTCGTGCATCGTGCTCGTGAGCCGATCGGTGAATCAATCTGTGGCAATTTCGACAGCCGAATTCGTTGGCCCATGCTGGGAGGTACAGACAACGGACGCGCCGAAAGCACACGCCAACCGAGCCACGATACGGGCAGAGAAGCCACCTTCGGAAGCCACCCAGATGGCAATCTTGCTGAACGATCCGAGCGCTCTGCCGAAATGAGCGGTCGTTGTCTTTGAAATCTAGGATCAGTTCCGTCTCGGTGGTCCAATAGTTCGCTTCGGCAAGCTGAGACTGACCTTGTCCCCACGTCAAATCCCAAGTCAATTGTCCGAACGCTCCTGTCCGAAAGACACCAAGATGCCGCAGGTCTCTCGCGTCGATCTTGAGGGCGTCCTCAACAAGTCCAAGGTGGGTTTTGCCTCGTGTCGCCATTCGCGCCGCTCCTAAATCCATTGGGAGATGCCGACCATCCGGGACAGTTGGGATACTTCGGTCACTTGCGGAACGACAACTCACTTCCTGCCACGTTTCCAAAAATGACAGCTACGGTGTGAGGCAGTTGCTTGAAAAGCAAACAGTGATCAAAAGGTAAGTAAGCACTCCCCCCCACCACCTTGTGGGCGGGACTGGTCAGCAATCATTCCGACAAGACTCTGCCAACCGAACGATCTCATCTCGGACGCAATCTGAGAGTGATTCCCAAGCCTCGACAACTTGTTCCAATCGAGCGTCAAACCGGCAGGCAACCGCTTGAATTGCAGCGCCACGAGCAGCGCTTTCATCAGGCGTTTGATCCGATTCGCCGGAGTCGCTTACAATGTCGCCGGTTACGTCGGAGAGGTTCGAGTCTTGTATCGTCCACTTTTGAACAGTGAATGTGACTGAAATCGTTGTGAACCCCGTAAAATACCGAGGTTTCTTCGTTGTGAGGTTTGGGGATCTGTCGAACATTTGTCTTGGTTTCGGCGATTCCAGTCGCTTGGTGGCTCCCCTCTGGTGACGGGTGTTTTTTCAAAGTCGATGTCTGTGGTTCGCAGATAGTGAAGTGGACCCCAAGAGCTGGACGGTGGCGCGGTTGCGGCTCGCCACAGTGGCTGATGGTCTGATCCCCACATGGCGGAGCATGCCACCGACCAAGCTCTGTTTCTGGACGAGCAACAGACTCCCGCGGTGCGAACTGCTGCACAAGATCGCCGCGCTGGGACTGACGGGGATCACGCCGGTTCTGGACAACGCCCGCGACCAACGCAACGCCGTGGTCATGGCCTGCACCGAACAACGGGGAATCACGCTGCTGTTCCTGCCGTCGTACTCGCCCAACCGGCATCTGATCGAACGGCTGTGGAAGTTCCTCAAACGCCTTTCTCTCGACGGCCGCGATCATCCCGCCTTCGCCAACTTCCGAGAGGCCCTCGAAGAGACACTCACTCAACTCGCGACCACCCTCAACTTCCAACGCCTTGAAAACGTCTCACGCATGCCCGCGTCAGGCATAGCTACGTGCCCACAAAACAGGGAGAACTCCAACGCGCTGCGTTGCACGCACGCAAAACATGGGCAAGTCCAGTATGCGCTGGCCCTGCAAAGCTGGACGTCCACATCAGTTCTGGAAAGATCGCGGAACAGCCGTTAAGTTTTTCCGCGGGTAGAGTTGAGCTTCTCAGCAAATGTCATTCTGGATTTCTGGATCGAAATCGTCTGCGAATTGCGTTTTCCGAGTTCACGGACTTCGAAAGCGATGCCACCGCCAAGTCGCGGTGTCGCGCCGGCAGTGAAATTCATGTTCGACCCTCAAAATCGCAGCCAATTCTTGAATTTCGCCGGCCTGTTCGAGGGAGGTCTGGCGTTGGCAGCCGTGGGCGTAGGCTGGCTACTCGAGATCAATCCGCTCGAACACGTTTCATGGAATTGGCTGGCGATCGGCTGGGGATTGCTTGGCGCGGTGCCAACGTTCTTGGTTTTCTATCTGACGTATCGCTTCCCCATCGGTGAGCTGCGGAAGATCCGCGATTTCCTCTCGCAAGAGTTGGCTCCGTCGCTGTCCATCCTGCGTTGGTACGACTTAATTCTGATGTCGCTTCTGGCGGGCGTCGCAGAGGAGTTGCTGTTTCGGGGCGTGTTACAGCCGTGGATCGGCGAGCCGTGGTGCAACGTCCTCTTCGGAGTTGTGCATTGGATCACGCCGTTGTATGCGTTGCTGGCATTCGTCATTGGCAGCTATCTCAGTTGGACGATGACTGTCACCGAGCCGCACAATCTGCTGACCCCCATCGTGATTCACGCCGTCCATGACTATCTGGCATTTCTGATGATCGTGGCGATGCACCGCCGCACGACTGCGGTTCCCCCCGCTTCGGAAAACGCCGATTGACGAATCGCGGGTCGGTTGCAGAATGAGCCGCATCCCGGTTGTCGAAGGTCTCTTGACGGTCGTTGTTGGCATCCGGTATCCCACCCGCCCCGGTCACGGCCGCGCGAACGAATCTTTCGTCGCATTCGGCGGATCGAGCCTTGAGGAGTCAACATGTTGGATCAGTGGATGGCCAGAACCGGACAGTGGGAGAACTCCCGTCGCGAATACGCGCGGCAGCGGCAGATGGGGATCGGCGACCTGCTGCTGGAAAATCGCATCGTCTTTTTGGAAGGGGTCATCAACGATGGCGTCGCCAACCTGATCGTGATGAAACTGCTTTTCCTGCAATCGGAAAGCCGAAACCAAGACATCCATTTGTACGTGAACTCGCCGGGCGGTTCGGTCACGGCGACGATGGCGATTTACGACACGATGCAGTTTATCGACTGCAAAGTCGCGACCTACTGTGTGGGACTGGCGGCCAGTGGTGGAGCGATCGTGGTCGCTGGTGGCACGAAGGGCAAACGCCACATTCTGCCGCACGCCAAGATGATGATCCATCAGCCCTACGGCGAGGTCGGTGGCCAAGTCTCGGACATCGAGATTCAAGCCAAGGACATTATCGACACGCGGGAGGTGCTCAACCAAATCCTCGCCAGCCATACCGGCCAGCCGATTGAAGTGATCGCTCGCGATACCGCTCGTGATCGGTACTTGACGGCGACCGAGTCGAAGACCTATGGCCTGGTCGACGAAGTCCTCAGCAAAGCTCCGCCGGAATCCAAGCCGGCGATTGTGTAACCAGTCCACACGGTGGCTGTTCTCTGGATTGAGCCACAGCAGCAGTTTGAAAAACATCTCTGAAAGCGAGTTTTCCATGTCGGTGCTTGTTCCTTGGGTCGTCGAAAAGAGTGGCCGCGAAGAGCGGGTCATGGACATCTACAGCCGGCTGCTCAAGGACCGGATCGTGATCATGGGCAGCCAGGTCAATGACGACGTCGCCAATGCGATCGTCGCTCAGCTCCTGTTCCTGCAATTCGAGGACAGCAAGGCGGACATTCATTTCTACATCAACTCGCCGGGCGGCTCGATCACGGCGGGCATGGCGATCTACGACACGATGCAATACATCAATTGCAGCGTCGCGACCTACTGCATCGGCCAAGCCAGCAGCATGGGAGCCGTGCTGCTCACTGCCGGTTGTGCCGGAAAACGGTTCGCGCTGCCGAACGCTCGCATCATGATCCATCAACCGCTGGCGGGAATGCAGGGCACGGCGACTGAACTTGAAATCCACGCCAAGGAAGTGATCAAGGTTAAACGCCGCATGAATGAAATCCTGATGAAGCACACCGGCAAGACGCTCGATCAACTGCAAGACGACACCGACCGTGACAACTTCATGACCGCTGAAGAGGCCAAGGACTACGGCCTGATCGATCATGTGCTCAGCAAATTACCGGTGAAGACCGGCGAGACGACGTAGTTTATTTTGGAGCCATCACGGATGAGGCTCACTTTTCGACTGTTGTCACTCGCTGTCATCGCCGCTTCAGGCTGCGCGAGCCGAGGCAGTGTCGATCTGCTCGAAGCCCGACTTCGGGAACGGGAGGACCAACTCCATTCGCTGCATGCGCAGGTTGATCGGACGAATGTCGAATTGACTGCGGCGCGCCGTCTGAATGAGTCGCTCAAGCAAAAGGTCGTGCAACCGGCCAATCACGAGCCGGCGTTGGATCTCAGCGAACAGCACTTCCAAGTCACCGGCTTGAAGATTAATTCGTTGTTGACCGGCGGCTTCAACCGCGACGGACAGCCGGGGGACGACCAAGTCACGCTCGTTTTTTCCGCGATCAATCAGCGTGAACAGCCGGTCCAATTGCCCGGCCAAGTCGAATGCGAGTTGCTCGATCCTTCGCGGTCTGCGGAGCAACAACGGCTCGGTCTCTGGACATTCGATGCCGCGAAGACTCGGGCCGCCTGGCAAAAAACGCTCGGCAGTTTTGGCTACCGCTTTGAGCTGCCGTGGCAATTGCCGCCGACCAACAGCGACCTCGAACTTCATGTCCGATTCCTGTCTCAACACGGAGACCGATTCGAAGCCTCAGCCCCAATCCGGATCGCGTTGCCGAAGTCCACTCTCGGCGCGGACCAACCGATGCCGTAACCTGACGTGGGGTCAATCATGCGACGAATCCATTTTCTCTTTCTGATCTGCGCGATTGGCTTCGCGGTGAATTCCGTGGTCGCCGATGACCCGCCGGCCGTTCGGCAACCGACTGTCGTCCCCAAGTCGTCGCCTGACGAAATCGAGCAATGGATTCGCGATCTGAATGCGCCCGAATTCACGCGACGCGAAGCGGCGACTCGAAACTTGATTGCTGCCGGTGCCGATGCTGCGGAATTGCTGGTGAAGGCGGTGCAGACCAGCAGTCTTGAAGCGACCTGCCGCATCACAACAATCTTGCGAGCTTGGTACACGTCCGGCAAGGACGAACTCATCGAGCCGGCCGAAGTGGCCTTCGAGCAACTTGCCGAATCCAAGAATCGGCACATGGCTAGCCGAGCGGTCGCGGTGCTGGAACAGTACGCGACCACCATTCGGCAAGACCGTGCGATCGCTCAGATCAAACAGTTCGGCGGAACCATCGAAGTCTCAACGGTGATGGGACGCCTGCGAATCGCCGGTCCCGATGAGACACGGTCCTTCTTGGTGATCCTGGGCCGAAGCTGGCGCGGCGGCGAAGAGGGTCTCAAGTATCTGCGACGTGTGAGCGGCCTCACCCAACTGTACCTGCTCCAGGATCAAACCACGGGCAAGATCGTCACCCCCGGCGTCACTCAAGATGCGATTGACGAACTGCGCCGCACGCTGCCGGCTCTGTCTGTGGATTATCGCGGCCCCGCGTTTCTCGGCGTGAAGACGCTGCCCAACGTCCCCATCTGCCACATCCACGAGGTGCCGGCTGACACGCCCGCTGACCGAGCGAAACTCATGGCGGGAGACATCGTCATCGGATTCGACGACAAGCCGGTCAACACGTTTCAGGATTTGATAAAGCTCATCGGCACGAAACAGCCGGGGGACGTCATCAAACTCGAAGTGCTGCGTGGTGCCGATAACGAAGAAATGAACGACTTGGGACGGCTCAGAGGACAGCCCGAATCGGACGCCGCGAAAGAGTACCTTGAGAAGCTCCGCGAGCGGTTGGGCAAGAAGATCGATGTGACACTCGGCGAGTGGGGTGCGAAGCCGCAACCATAAGTCACCCGGCGCGTAGCGTGCTGAGCCAGTTGGCGGTCGCGATGATTGCGACCAGCATCAACCCGGACAAAATGATTCGCATGGTGAGTCGCTCCCAAAGACCAGAGAAAAATTGTTTGTCAGCCGTTGCTGGGCGAACTGCCGGGGCCGGCATCCTCGTCCAGTCGAGCCAACACGAGGCGAAAGGTCGCTCCCTCGCCCTCCCGACTCTCGACGAAGATGTCGCCGCCGTGTTCGCGGAGGATTTTTTGCGACACCGCCAAGCCCAGTCCGGTGCCTCGTGAGCCTTTGGTCGATTCAAAGAGATTGAACAGCATCGCCTGCTGAGCGGCTGGGATTCCGGGGCCATCGTCGCGGACCAAAACCACCATCTCGTCCGACGTCGGGTCGAAGCCGGTCTCGATGGCAACTCGGCCGCCGGTCGCGCCTTCAACGGCCTCGATCGCGTTCGTGACGATGTTGAGCACGGCCCGGTGAATCCCTTCGGAATCGAACGCACTCTCCGGCACTTGATTGGAGAGTTGGCAAGTCAGTTCGACTTGGCATTCAACGGCGCGAGGCTCCATCAACTCACACACGTCGCGCACGACGTCATTCAAATTCGCGACCTGCAACGCCGGCTTTCGCTCAGCGCTGTAGCTCAGCATGTCCATGACGAGGTGATAAATGCGATCCTGATTTTTTTCGACGATCTTCCAACCGCGGCCGATCAGATCTTCGTCGTGCTGCTTCAAGCCCATGTCGATCAAGTAGCTGCCGCCACGTACCCCTTGCAGGATGTTCTTGATGTGGTGCGAGAGGATCGCGATGGTCTGTCCAACGGCGGCGAGTCGTTCGGCCTTGAGAAAGGCGTCTTGAAAGCGATGGTCCTCGACCGCGAGCGCCGTTTGCCGGCCAATCGCGGCGAGCAAATGCAGCTTCTCTTCCGTGAAGCGATAGCCTTCCGGGCCGAGCCGCGGAAGCTGATCGCTCGGAGTCGTCGTGTCGAAATACAGCACACCCATGAGTTCGTAGCGGCCCTGCATCGGCACGCACATCGCCTCACGAATGCCGGCCTGCATGATGCTCTGCTGGCTGAATCGCTGATCGTGCGGCGCGTCGGAGGTGCGGACACCCTGTCCCTTCTTTCGCACATAATCGACGATGCTGCGTGAGACCGGCATCGGACTGCCGGGCGAAAAACCTCGACGGTGGCTGAATGCTTTTGGCACGAGTTGGCTAGTGCGGGGGTCATTGACCAGCACGCAGCCGCGATCGGCACCGACGACTTCGATGGTCAGTTCGAGGATGCGGTGCAGCAGTTGATCGAGCGACAGCGTCGGCGTGACGGCCTCTTCAGTGATGCGATACAGCACCTGCAAATTTGCGAGCGTTTGCGTCGTCGAGCTGGCGCGGATGATCGACGTTGCGTCGCGGAGCAGTTGCTGACCGACCTCTTGGCTGAGTTCGCTGATGATGCTGGAGCGCTCGCGAGCATCGTCGCCGACGAACACTTCCAGTTGATCCGCCGCGCGCACGGGGCGAGCGGACGTGACCTCTTGAAACATGAACGCCGTTGTTCCGACCGCGATCTGATCGCCGCTGACCAACTTCCGAGTTTGAATCGCCTCGCCGTTGACGAACGTACCATTGGAACTTTGCCGGTCGCTGATGACGAACCCGCCGGCCGACTCGTCGAAGCGGATCTGGGCGTGCGTGCGTGAGACTTCGTCGTCTCGCAGGCGAATCGGATTGAGCGCGCCGCGGCCGAGCGTGACCGCACCCCCATCCAGTTCGAAGCGCAGCCCTTGATCGGCTCCCTGGATCACCAGCAACGTGGCCTTCGGCACAAATCGTCTCCCTGGCAACGCGGACCTGACAATGTCGCGCGGACGAGAGTTTGCCACCTGAAGGCAGCGTTCCAACGACGCGGCCATGATATCAACGGTGATCGTTCGCGACAGGCTATCGTAGGTCAGCCTTTCCAGGCTGACTCGAACGCTTCATCGGCGCTGATTGTCTCGGAGTCCGCCTGGAAAGGCTGACCTACTTTGCCAACAGCGATTCGATCGTGCGGAGCAGTTCGCGGTATTCAAACGGTTGCGAGAACCGCTGAGTCTCGCCGTCGGATTCCGGACTGTCGGCGCGACCAATGAAGATGCGTGGGATTCCTTGGAAGCAATCTGCGAGCGGCGCGGCATCGGATTCATTGGCGTGCCAAACCACGACTCGTGGAGACGTCAGCGGACTGTTGGGCAACTGCGATTGGCGGACTCGGTTGACCGCGTGGCCGCGCGGTTCGAACACCGCCTTGAGAACGGCGGTCGTCTCCGACAAACCATCCACCACCAAAATGCTCGGCGAGTGATCCACCACGATGCCTACCTTCCATGTCCGGCGATCGAAACCGAGACGAGGCCAAGCATCACGATCCTTCGTGACGAAACCCCATCCGACGAAAAGCGGCGGGACGATAGCCACGAGTCTCAAACGTGTCAAAACAAGTTCTGTAACCGACTCACAGCGCCCGCAAAACGTCCTTCGCAGCCGCGATTATCGCGTCGATGTCCGCGTCGGAGTGGGCAGCGGAGACGAAATTCGCCTCGAACTGGCTGCACGGCAAGTAGACACCGCGCTCGATCATGCCCCAGAAATAGCGGGCAAAGCGTTGCGTGTCGCTGCGGCCGGCGACTGTATTGTTCGTCACCGGATCGGGGTTGAAGAAGAGCGTGAACATGCTGCCGACGTGCGGCAACGTGTGCGAGATTCCGGCCGCCGACGCGGCGTCGCTCAGGCCGCGAGCGAGCCGTTCTGTCTTGGCGGTCAGCATCGAATACGGATTCGATTCGCGCAGTGTGCGCAGCGTCGCGATGCCGCAGGCCATCGCCAGAGGGTTACCGGAGAGCGTCCCGGCTTGATAGACCGGGCCGGCCGGCGAGACCTTCGCCATGATGTCGGCTCGGCCGCCGTAGGCTCCGACTGGCATTCCGCCGCCGATGATTTTCCCCAGCGTGGTCATGTCCGGCGTGATCTTGAACAGCTCTTGAGCACCGCCGAATGACAAGCGGAAGCCGGTCATCACTTCATCGAAGATCAAGACTGCGCCGTGCTTCGTACAGAGTTCGCGACACGCTTCGAGGAATCCGGGCTGTGGCACGACGACTCCCATGTTGCCAACGACCGGTTCGAGAATCACCGCCGCGATCTTGTCCCCTTGAGCCGCGAACATCTCGGCAAGCAGGTTCGCGTCGTTGAATTCCAGTGCGATTGTGTCGGCGGTGCAGCCGGTCGGGACACCGGGGCTGGATGGCACGCCGAGCGTCAACGCTCCGCTGCCCGCTTTGACCAGCAGCGAATCGACGTGACCGTGATAGCAGCCGGCGAACTTGATGATTTTGTCGCGACCGGTGAATCCGCGAGCGACTCGGATCGCGCTCATCGTGGCCTCGGTGCCGGAACTGACCATGCGGACCTTTTGCATCGACGGGACCGCCGCGATGACAAGTTCTGCGAGTTCCGATTCGAGTTCGGTCGGCGCGCCGAAGCTCGTACCGCGCGTCAGTGCGTCTTCAATGGCCGCGAGCACGGCGGGATGTCGATGCCCCAGAATGTGCGGCCCCCACGAGCCGACGAAGTCGATCAGCTTGTTGCCATCCAAGTCCCAGAGATACGCGCCGTCGGCACGATGAATGAAGAGCGGTTCGCCACCAACTGCTCCGAACGCGCGGGCGGGGCTATTTACGCCACCGGGAATCGACTTCAAGGCTCGCTGGAATTGGGCTTGGCTACGTTCGCGGGGTATCGGCATGAGTGGCTCCGGTTTCGTGGGGCAGGTTTTCAACCTGCCAATGGTGAAGGGCAGGTTGAAAACCTGCCCCACGTCCGGCTGACTTCATAGCGATCCAACAACGGCTTGAAAATCGAGCCGTCCAGTTGTCAGGCCTCGCTTGTCAGGCGACGTTGCCAAATGGCAACACGCCTAGCAGCCCGTTGAAAGTTGTGATTCGAGGCGAGTGTTGTGGTCGTGGAGTTTAAGTTGCCAAGGTTGCTGGTCTTTGGAGTTGCTGACGGAATTCGGTGCCCCAGAAGTGATGCGGCACGGACCAAGGTGGGAGAGAGGCGCGAAGATGGCTCACCTGGGCTGGAGCGAGCGAACAGAACGCCGCGAAGGCCCGCGGTTTGGCGGCACCCAGCCCGCCGGTTTCGCAGACGTGAGCGAAGCTGCGTTCGACCATTTCGCTACGGCGGCGTTGCCACGATTTGCCGCGTGAGCCCTGAATGCGGCGGCGGTTGCCGCGATACGCCGCTTCCCAGGTGGGAGGCTTGTCGGTCCAGCGACGTTTGTGTTTTGCGTCGGGTTCGGCGATGTAGGTTCGCAGGTCCAGGTTCGTTGCCGAGGAAGAGTGTTCGGTGTAGCGGTGCGAGTCGCTGCGATCCGTCAGACGAGCCAGCTTCTCGGATTTGTGGTAGCCCTTGTCGGCGACCGCCTCGACGATCCGTGATGCGCCGTGCGTGACCTCGACCACTTGGCCGCCGGCCAAGCTCAGCGTGTCTTCGATCGTCGCCGCTGTCCTTGCGGACGATCGACTTCCGTCGGCAAGCGATCGCCGATCTTCGTCAGGCGGGAATGATCCGGGGCCGCGTCAAACTGTTCCAACCCCAGGAACACCTTCAACGACAAACTGTCGTCACACCGCCAGGCGATCCCACGCCGCGAATCAATCCCCTCGAAATAACCGGTGAACAGCATCCGAAAGTACCGACCCGGCGGAATCGAGCCACGACCACGTCCGGAATAAAACTCCTCGAGCAACCCCTCAACCCAGCGATCAAACCCCGCCTCCCGCAGCAGCGAGTTCAATCGTTCATAAAACACATGCCGCGGAGCCTTTGCCGCGCGATCCGTCGCGACAAACAACTCCCGCTGACGCGCGACTTCCCAACGTCCCATCACCATCGTCATGCCTCCGTGACAGCCACCCACAAACGAAGATTAGCGCCAGACACTCGCACGGCAAAGAAGGAATCGCAAAATTCAACAGGCTGCCAAGACTGAGTCGAAGTCAATCGTTCTCGAAGGGACATTCTCCACCGACGCGTTCCACCGAGTTTTCAGTCTGATGGAACTCCCCTCGACGAAATTCAGCACGCCAGGGACGAGCTTCCCGACACACCCGGCGCGTCCGGCACACTAAGTCCGTCCTCGAAACCATCCACTTGGGCTCACCGGCACGCTCGGATAGAACACCGGGAACCCACGAATCCCGAACTCTTCCCACCACCATCGCCTTGACGAACCAAACACTTTCATAGAAAGGGTGGGACCAGCGGCGCTTTGACGCGCCGGCCCACCAGTAAACAATGTGATTGAAGATGGTGCCGGCGGTCGGAGCGACCTTGTCCCACCCTGCGCCGCTTGTGAGTTCGACTTTTGCACTTTAGGTGGCCAAGGCCACCGCGTTTTCTAGGAGTTGTTGGATTTTTCGAGACCCTGGTCCTGCGAGGGCCAAGGTCAAAACCTGTTGTCGGACGCTGAGCCGACGGAGCGTGCCGAGCATGTCAGCGAACG
>CAMAWN010000153.1 GCA_945861865.1 Candidatus Kuenenia stuttgartensis
AAACAACTCCTGCAACTCGTCCACGGAATGATGCTCCACAACAGTCATGCCCAGCCTCCTGCCATGTTGACGGTGATCAATTCATGGCTTGAGTCTGCGCAAATCCCGTGCCGTAAGCGGCGCGCGGTTATTTATTGGGAACCGGATTAAAACAGCCTCGCGAACATTGAGCTACGCCACCGTGATGGTGGTTGGGTTCGCCGCTTGGGTGCTCGGAACACAGGGCTCGCTGCCGCGTGAGAACGCGGAGACGCCGCCGGAATCTGGACGAATCGACGACGATTCGTTCTTTGACGATGAAACACCAGAACCGACTCGCCTGGCTGACTCGGCCAAGAGCCAGCGATCCAACCCGCCACGATCGGCCCGCATCCAGCCGGAATTAGGCCGCTTGTCCGATCGCGACCGCGAAGCCATCGCGGCGGATGACGTTGACGAGTTAGACCTCGCCGCCGAGGAAGCGGTCCGTCAGCCACGAGCGCAACGCATCACCAGCCGACCAGCGATGGTCTTTCGGCCGGCGGACAGCCTTCAGAACTCGGAATCTGCTCGCATCGAATCACACTTGACCGCGTTGCAGAAGAAGATCGATCAGTTGGTCCAAGCCCAAACGGATCAAAAAACGAACGACGTTCAGAAGGCCATCGAGACGCTGCAACAGATTCAAGAGAGCAAGCACGCTGAGCAAATCGAGAAGCTCTTGCAGCAGTTGAAGGACGCTCAACTGAGCGCGGCCGACCCCGCCAAGCTGTTGGAGCCGACGTCCGACACTCCGAAGTCCAACGCGCCGTCGGAACCGCTCGCCGACGACAACAAACCTGGCGTCATGCAATTCCAACCGGCCGAAGGCCATCAAGACCGCTTCGACAACATCGACTTCGATGACGTGGACATCAGCAAGGCGCTCGCCGCGCTCGGCCAATTGTCGGGCATGAACATCCTCGTGGGACGCGGTGTGATCGGACGTGTCACCGCGAATTTGCAAAATGTCACCGCCGAAGAAGCACTCGACGCGATCACCAAATCGCTGGGCTACGTCTACGAGCGGGAAGGAAATTTTGTTTTCGTGTGGACGGCGACAGATTCGCTGGCCCGCAAGCAAGCCGCTCGCAAGACGGTGTCAAAAGTTTTTCGGCCGAGATACGTCAGCGTGAAAGACCTGCAATTGCTGATCACGCCAATGCTGACGAAACCGATCGGGTTGATCGCAGCCACGACTCCCGCAGAGATCGACCTCGAGGAATCGAGAACGAAAGTCGGCGGCAATCGCCTGGCCCAGACAGACGCGCTCTTGATTGTCGACTATCCCGAAGTGATCTCCCAAGTCGAGCTGGTTCTGGCCGACATCGACGTTCCGCCGTCGCAGGTCGTCATCGAGGCGATGATCCTCAGCGTCAAGCTGACCGACTCGATGAAGCTCGCTGTGAACTTCGCGTTGCTCAACGGCAGCAACAAGCCGTTGGTCACCACTGGTAGTGGAACGCAGTTCAACAGCAACGTCGGCTTCAACAAAGATACGCTGTTGCCGATCGCCGGTGACTTCTTCGCCAGCACGGCCGGATTGAAGTACGGCTTCATCAACGGCGATCTCGCCGGCTTCGTCGAGGCTCTGGAAACGTTGGCCGAGACCAGCGTGGTCGCCTCGCCGAGCGTGCGAGTACTCAACAAGCAGAAAGCCGAACTCATCATCGGTCAACGTCTGGGTCACAAGGCCACGACCTTCAACGGCACGCAAAGCATCGAGAACATCAACTTCCTGGAGGTCGGCACGAAGCTGTTGCTGCGGCCGTTCGTCAATCAGGACGGACTGATCCGCATGGAAATTCACCCGGAACGATCCGACGGAACGATCAACGACGCTGGCCTGCCGCAATCGCGCACCACCGAAGTCACGTCGAACGTCATGATCCGCGACGGAGCGACCATCGTGGTGGGTGGCCTGATTGCGGAACAGGCGAACCAAACACAATCGCGAGTCCCCGGTCTGGGCGCGCTGCCGGTCGTCGGCAACTTGTTCAAGAACAAATCCAATGACACGACCCGCACGGAATTGATCGTGCTCATCACGCCGCACATCATTCGTGATCCTGGTGCCGAGTGCGAAGGTGACCTCTCCCGTTCGGAGAACGAACGAGCGGCCCGCCGGCTGCGCGACCAAATTGCTGCAGCGATCAACGACAAGAACTGGATCAAAAAACTGCGTCGCAAACCACCGCCGGAGAATCACCGCGCGCCGTCCGCTCCCAATTCACTCTCAGGCGAGGCGATCTTCGAGCAAGAAATTCCCACTCCGGTTCCGTCGCCATTCGCGCCAGTCCCACCCGCTCCCGCCGCAATGCCGGAAGTGCTCAAACCATCAACCGACGACGCCACCGCGAAAAACGATCAGTAATCTTGGCGACGACGCAATCAGGGTTGGAAACGGCCTCTATCGAAATTCGAGGCCCCGCCACACGGCGAGAGTGACCTCGTGACGGCGTTCACCGATTCCGTTGAGCCCACCCCACATTTCGGAGGGCACATCGGCTTTTCGGGAGAAGATTAACCACCCATCCGTCAGTCGGTCGGTGTGCGCATCCTGGAAAGGACGCAGTCGGAGCCCCTTGTTTCGCAGAATCGGCGATTGCTGCATCAAGTCGTCCAACTGGAACTGATGCAGCACCGGCATCACGTACACGATCTCCGTCTCTGGAGGTTCCGGCATCGAGGCCAACAGGCTGCGAGTGACGCAGTCACCCCAATACGTTCGCTCGAAGCCCAACCGTTCCGCGCCGTACAGACCGCCGACGAGCAAGTTGTAGTAGCTCAACTGGCACGGGTGCATCACGATCACGCCGACACTTTGGGCCAGCAGGAACGATGTCCCCGCGATGCCGCGTGCCCGACGGCTGGCCACAAGTCGCCACTGACTCGACTCCACTCGTTGTCGCAGATGGCTCGTCGCGACTTCGGCTCCGCGACCGATCAGCACCGCCCAGATCGGATAGCTGATCAGGAACAGTCGCTCTCCGTCGTAGACCGCGATCCCCGGCAGAGCGAACAGCACGAGCGGCAATAGCGTCGCCGCGAGCAACAATCGCTCGCGCGGTTGACACACTGACCCGAAGTGTGCGCGAGTGACGGGCGTCGAAACGCCCTCGCTCGTGCTTCGGGTGAGTTTGGTTACGCAGCCAACCAACCCTAACGCGTGTAATCCCACCGGCACCGTGACGGCGAACATCACGAACGGATAATGCCACGGCACATCCTTGTCGGCCCAGATTTGGCCGAGGTAGTAGCAATTCAAAACCGCGCGGTTGGTCGTGCGCGCGAAGTAATCGTGAAAGTGCTTCGCTGGATCGAGCCACAGCCACGGCCAGCCGACGAAGAAGACGGCCAGCCCGACGAGACCGAAGATCGCCAGCGGTTTGATCGCGCGGACTCGCCAATGCCACAACGCCCACAACCCGACGACCGGCGGAATCAAAATCGCCTGCATCTTCGTCAGCAGCGCGAGTCCGAAGAGGACTCCTGTCAGTACCGCGACGCGTGGCGACACGTTCGTAGTTCCGCCTTCAGGCGGTTGTGATTCAGACCAGCTCAAGCCGGAACTACGAACGTGCCACCAATGCGCGACTGACAAGATCGTCGCGGAGTACGTCAAATTCATGAACGTCTCCAGCGACGCGAGATGGGCGTGAGCAAACACGCGTGGCATCAGCACCAGCGAGACCGCCGCAACGATGCCGGCCGCTCGGCCGTACCACTTGGTCGCGAACAGCCCGATCAAGAAGACCGTCAGCGCGAATGCCGTGGCGGAACCGACTCGCGCACAATCGGTCACGAACGGCGAGGGATGATCGGCCGGCGGGAATAGCCACTTCGTCAGGTCGTGGCAGAAGCCCAGCCAGACTCGGCCGAGCGGCGGATGATCCGGGTTGTAATGCGATCCCGGCCCGAACACTTCACGCACGCTATCGGGATGCAGCAGCGCGACGTTGTATTCGCGCAGCGCATTCCACTGGTACACCCCCATCTGCACGTTGAACGATTCGTCGAGCGTGACGCCCGGCCCCTCGAACAGCTTCGGGTAATCGCCGGCCGCGTCGAGCGTCAGCACGACCGACAGCAGAGCCAACAGCGCGACCACCAACGGACCGATGACGTCCTGGCGTTCAAACTTCCTGGGTTGGTGCGTCATGCTGCCTCGCCATTTCCTTCGGAGAGCAATCGCCGCGAGTTCGGCACCTTGACAAGTTCAGCGTTCGCCCGAGTCCGACGCGAGCATCTCCTGCACTTTCGGATGCACGACTTGCCCGTCAACCGTGACAAGCGTGCCTTGTACGATCTCATCTTCGCGGTCGATCGCCCAGTGGCCTTCGTTCACCAGCGACAACAAAAACGTCGTCGCGTTGCGTGAGAACATTTGGCTGGCGTGAAACGGCACACTGGCCGGCAAGTTGACGCAGCCGATGACCGACACGCCATTCTCGACGATCGTTTCCCACGGCCGAGTCAATTCGCAGTTGCCCCCCTGCTCTGCCGCCAAGTCGATGACCAGTGATCCCGGCGACATCGACCGCACCATCTCGGCCGAAACCAATCTCGGAGCCGTTCGTCCCGGCACCGCCGCTGTCGTGATGACGATGTCGCTCTCCGCGATCACCGGCGACAGCGCCGCTTGCTGACGTTGATAGAAGTCCGCGTCCATCCCTTTCGCGTAACCGCCGCCACCCGCCGCGTCTCCCAGACCCATGTCGATGAACCTCGCGCCGAGACTCTGCACATCGTCCTTGGCGACCGATCGCACATCCGTCGCTTTGACCACCGCTCCCAGCCGCCGAGCCGTCGCGATCGCCTGCAAACCGGCGACTCCCGCGCCGATCACGAACACCTTCGCGGCGGTGATCGTCCCCGCCGCCGTCATCATCATCGGGAACATTTTTGGGGACCGCTCACCCGCCAACAGCACTGCCTTGTAGCCGGCGATCGACGCCTGCGACGACAAGACATCCATGCTTTGCGCACGAGTGATTCGCGGCAGCAGCTCCAATGAGAACGCCAGCGCACCGCGTTCCGCGATTCGCCGCATGAACTCCGGACGACCGAGCGGATTGCACATGCCGATCACCGCTTGTCCCTGCCGCAGCAGTGCGATGTCGGCATCTGCCGCATCGGCGTTTGCTCCCGCCGTGCGAACTTGCAGCAGGATATCCGCTCGCGCGAACACGTCCTCGCGACCAGCCAACACCTCCGCTCCGGCCGAAATGTAATCCGCATCGACAAACCCAGCCGAAGTTCCGACTCCGGCTTGCACGACGACTTCCAGCTTGGCTTTTTTGAGCACCGCGATTGACGCGGGAATCAGCGCGACGCGGCGTTCCTCCCGAAACGTCTCACGCAGCACGCCGACCACCAATGGCTTCGCAGTCGCCGCTGATGCGGTCAGGGAGTAGGTTTCATTTCCGCCTGCCGGCACACCATCCGTGCTCATTGTACTTCAGTCTGAAGGAGGAGCCATTCGTCGCGACGATTCATTCGCACGACGTCGCCGAGAAGGTAGCGGCATCCAATCGCAGATTTCAAACCGTCAATTCAGAATGCGCTGGGAGGGCGAGGCTCCCGGTGGTCGCCGACCAATCCCGCGTTAGGATGACGTCAATCGGCTTGTTGCTTCTGTACCTCACGAGGAGTCCGCCATGTCCGATCCTCAGCCTTCGCGTTCCGAAGTTCCGATCGTCCCGGCCCTGGTCGTCTCCTCGCTGCTGGGCGGCCTGATCGCTCTCGGACTTTTCAGCCTGTGGCGATTCGCGATGCCCGGAGCCGCGAATCCTCCGGAGAAATCCGCCGCTGCACCAGCCGTCACGTTGTCATCATCAGCGCCGGCCGAGTTCGCCGAATTCCTACCGCCGCTCACTCCGCAGGAGCAGCGAATCGAGGATACGTTGGAGAAGCCAGCCGAGTGCGACTTCCAAGACCAGCCGCTGACGGACGTGGTGGCGTTTCTCGCGGAGTACGCTTCCATCAAGATGGTGATCGATGTCGAAGCACTCACCGAGGAAGGCATCGCGACCGACATGCCGGTGACGCGGAAGTTGAGCGGCCTGAAGCTACGCTCGTTGCTGAATCTGATTCTGACACCGCTGCAACTCGCGGTGACTCCCAGAGACGAGGTCTTGTTGGTGACCACTCTGGCGAGGGTGAAAGAGCGTCTCTTCACACGCACCTATCCGGTGTCCGACCTCTGCCGCGTTCCTGGGGCAAACGTCTTGGATTTTCAGAGCCTGATGTCGCTGCTTGAACAGGAGACCTCCGGTCCGTGGAACCAAGGTGAAGGGGGTGTCATGACGGAGTTGGCCAGCACCGGAAGTCTCAGCATCCGACAGACGTTGGGGGTCCATCAGCAAGTTCTCGAATTGCTGCGAAGCCTGCGTGCGGCGCAAAAGAGCAATCTGCTCCATGCCAGCAAGAGTGAACTTCAAAAGTGGGACGAGCGACGCGCCGCTGCGGCATCGGCGTTGCTGAAGCGACCGGCCGCTCCGGTCGAATTTGTCGACGTGATTCACGCTCCACGAAGTGAAAGTGAACGGCGCATCGAGAGCAGCTTGGACAAGTCGCTCTCGCTCAGTTTTCAGAACACTCCGCTGACCGAAGTCGTCGCCTCTTTCGCCAGGCAAATTTCGATCAACGTCGTGCTCGACAACGAAGCTCTGACCGAAGAAGGGATCGCGACGGACACGCCGGTCACGTTGCAACTCACTCAAATCACCGGTCGTTCTGCATTAGAACTACTCCTTCGGCCGCTCCAACTGTCGGCGGTGATCGACAACGAAGTGCTGTTCGTGACGACTGCTCAGAAGGAGAAAGACAAGCTAGTCAGCCACACTTATCCCGTCTCCGATTTGATCGGCTCATCCGACGACTATTCGACGTTGATCCGCATGATCGAAAACAGCACAAGTGGTCCCTGGATGAATCAGGGCGAAGGAGGCACGATAACTGAGTCCTCGATAACCGGTAGCCTTGTCGTTCGACAGACGTTGATCGTGCAGCGACAAGTGCTGAATGTGCTGCGTCAACAGCGCGAGGCGCAGAAACGAATGCCACCGTCTCGAATCATCGATAAATCGAATCGAAGATCCGACAGACCGACTCAGCCGCCAAGTGGAGGCGGTTTTTTCCAGACGTCGATGTCATTCGAAGCTTCCACAGACAATGGAATGGAACTGACGAGATGGCGTTGATTGACGTGCGGCAGATCACCAAACGGTTCGCGGGGACGGTCGCGTTGCAGGACGTATCGTTGGAGATCGCCGCCGGCGAACTACACGCGATCGTCGGTGAGAACGGGGCCGGCAAGAGCACGCTGATGAAGATTCTCAGCGGCGTCATCAACGAGTACGACGGGGAGTTGCGGCTGCGCGGCGAGCTGATCCGTTTCGCAAGCACTCGCGATGCCGAGGCGGCTGGCGTCAGCATCATTCATCAGGAATTAAATCTGGTCGAACAGCTTTCGGTCGCTGCAAATATCTTTCTGGGCCGCGAACGGAGAGGAGCGTTCGGATTGCTGGATGAAAGCTCGGCTCGTCAAGAGGCGGCGGAGTTGTTTCAACAGCTCGGCTGCCGACTTGATCCCGATCAGCGTGTTGGCGAGTTGCGGGTCGGCGATCAGCAGTTGGTCGAGATCGCGAAGGCTCTGTCGAAACGAGCCGGCATCCTCATCATGGACGAGCCGACTAGCGCGCTCACCGAAACGGAAACGGAACGGCTGTTCGAGATCATCGGCCGGCTGCGGGCCGACGGCGTCACGATCCTCTACATCTCGCACAAGATGGATGAAATCTTTCGGCTGGCTGACCGCATCACCGTGTTGCGTGATGGTCGGCATGTGCGCACGCTGCGACGCGACGAAGCGACCCCGCGTGAAATCACGCACTTGTTGGTCGGCCGCGAGATCGAAGAGACGTCGTTCGATCAGCCGCGACAACCGAGCGAGACAGTGCTGAGCGTCGAGAACCTTTCGCTGCCGTGGCCGGGACACGCTCGGCCGTGGCGATTGAAGGACGTGTCGTTCGAGTTGCGGCGTGGCGAAGTGCTCGGCATCGCCGGGCTAATGGGAGCGGGTCGCACGGAATTGCTCGAATGCCTGTTCGGGGCGAGCGAGATTTCGCCGCAAGGCCGCGTCGTGCTCGATGGTCAGCCGGTGAACTTCGCGCATCCCGCAGAAGCGGTCGCGGCCGGCATGGCGCTCGTGACCGAAGATCGCAAACGGCTCGGCCTCTTTTCGCATCTGACGGTGCGCGACAATATCACGGTCTGCACGCTCGACGAGGCTTGTTCGCTCGGCCTCATCTCCGGCCGCCGAGAGCGAGCGTCCGCAGACGAATTCATCATGCGACTCAGCGTGAAGACCACCGGCGGCGAGGCAGCGATCACGAGTCTCAGCGGAGGCAACCAACAGAAGTGCGTCATCGCTCGCTGGCTGCGCACGCGGCCGAAGGTCTTGCTGCTCGACGATCCCACGCGCGGCGTCGATGTTGGCGCGAAGGCCGAACTTTACAAGCTGATCGACTCGCTCTGTCGCGACGGCCTGGGACTGATCGTCACGAGTAGCGAGTTGCCGGAACTCATCACGCTCTGCGATCGCATCCTCGTCCTGTGCGAAGGCCGGCTGACCGGCGAGTTCCGTCGCGGCGAGTTCACCGAGCAACGAATCATGGAAGCCGCGACGGCACGGAAGTAGCCACGTTCGCCAGAGCGTGGCTACTTCCCATGCCGCAGCGCCAGCCGGATCTCGCGGTTGACGTCGGCGGTCTTGAGCTTCTCACGCTTGTCGTGAACCTTGCGGCCGCGAGCGATCGCCAGTTTGACCTTCACCTTGCCCTCGGAGAAATGCACGTCCATCGGGATCAGCGTGTGGCCGCGCTCGGCGGCCTTCTCGGCGAACTTGGCGAGTTCGCGTTTGTGAAGCAACAGCTTGCGAGTCCGCAGCGGCTCATGATTCTGCACGTTGGCTTGCGGGTACTCGGCGATGTGGCAGCCGACCAGCCAAAGCTCGCCGTTGCGGATCCGAGCGAAGGCCTCGTCGATCGAAACCTTGCCGTTGCGAATGCTTTTGACCTCGCTGCCGAAGAGCATCACGCCGCATTCGATGTCGTCCATGAGTTCATACTCGTGCGACGCCTTGCGATTCCGGCAGACGATGGCATTCTTGCCCTTCTCGGCATCGACTTTTTTGGGGGGCTTGTGGGACATGGCGGGATAGTAATGGGCTGTCGGGAGTTGTGTAGCCACGCTCGCCAGAGCTTGCGGCGTTGCGACAGATTGTGGCCCAATCTCTGGCGAGTTTGGCTACGACTTACCGGCTGCCGCGATGTTGGATTTCAAATGTTCCAAGTTCAGCCCGCCGACGATCACGCTGGCGACGTGTGGATTCGCCAGCACAAAACGGATCGCGTCCGCCGGTGGCAGATGTCCTGAGGACAACCCCTTCTTCACGACCACGCCAACTCCGCGACGCGCGGCAGATGCGATGACGTCGGCATGCGACGTGTCTTGCAGGTGATACTCAACCATCACGACGTCGGCCCAATCAAGCGCGGCCTCCGTACCGGCCGGCGTCTTGCCGGAGAACCCAATGCCTCGGACGTAGCCGGCGTGTTTCAGTTTTTGCAGAGTCGACACGACTTCGGTCTGCTGCTGAATCGCCAGGTCGTCGCCGTTGGAATGCACGAAGAGGATGTCGAGCACCTCCGTTCGCAGTCGCCGCAAGCTCTCGGCGACGCTGGCTCGCACGCCGGGGCCGGTGAAGTCGAACAAAGATTCGCCGTTGACGAATCGCTCGCCGACTTTCGTCGAGAGCACGAATTCGTTTCTCCGCGACGCCAGAAACTTGCCGATCCGCTCTTCGCTGAGGCCGTAGGCCGGCGCGGTGTCGATCAAGTTGATGCCGGCGTCGAGCACTCCGTTGAGCAATCGCTCGGCCGTCGTGTCGTCCGGCAGATCATATGACTGCGGATACTTGACCTTCTCATTGCGCCCGATCTTGAACGCTCCGAAGCCCAGCGGGGTGACGAGCAATCCGGTTTGTCCCAGCGGTCGCGTTTGCATGACCCGAACTCCGACCTCAAGCCGCTTTCGGCAACGCTGCGGGTTGAGACGGTGCGGCCAAGTCTTCATTCGTGAGCCAACGAGTCGCCGTCTCCCAAGGAGGGAGTGCGACCGTTGGCCGAGGCCATTCGTGGGGCAAATTTTCGATCGTCACACTAGCCCGACGCGCCAGCGAGAAGTCGGAGCCAAGGGTCGAATGTAATCCCTCGCTGGCACGTCGGGCTATTTGTGCAATGTCCTCGACGATCTCCGCCACCATCTGCGGCACGAGTGCGAGCTTTGTTGGCCACGCGGTCAAGCAGTTCCCCTCGCGGCGAATCTGCACCGACTCCGGTCGCTTGCCGCCGGGAACGATTCCTTCCGCGCGATCGACAAAGTAAGTGCTCCATTCGACAGACGACAGGTCGATGTTCGGCAGCACGCTCCGCAATTCCTCGCGAGCGCGAGTCAGCAGCGTCCGCTCGTCCCAAGCGACACCGTCCTCGGCAATCTGTCCGCCGACTTGCCAAACGGTTCGGCCTGACGAATCCGCTTCGGACGTGATCGTGACGCGCGTCTTCGCTCCGTCCACGCAGTGTCCTTGAAACATCGGCAGTCGGCCGCCACGCAGCATCACCATGTGCAACGGCCGACGCTGCATCGCCTCGCCGGTCAGACCAACACTCCGTCGCAAGGCCGAGTTGCCTGCTCCGGCGGTGAAGACGACGGCGCGCGGTTGCAGCGTGAGGTCAATGTCATGGCGAGCGGAGAGCCGAATTGTTTCGACTGCTCCCGCTCGTTCACATTCGAATTCGACTTGTGCGGGATCGACTTTCAGCAACCGTTCGCGATTCCGAGTCGCCAGCACTTCGACCAAGCTGATCGTTGAAATCACTTGCTCCGGCAACCGAGCCACTGTGCCGGGACAGCCCCGTAGAATCTCCGGCCGATCGTGCATCGACACCGTTTGAGGAGCGACTCGCAATCCAAACTGTGCTCCCAACATTCCCAGCCGCGACGACAGCGAATCCGTACGCCACAAGTAGCACTCGTTGGAACGACGACGCACAGCACTGAGATTCGGGTCGCGTTGTCCGTCGAGACACTCGCGCCAGATCGCCGGCATCTCGCGGATGCTTGTCGCGGAGTTCGTCAGCAATCCTTGCAGCGTGTATTTCAAACCGCCGTGAATGATCCCTTGAGCGGCCACCGTCTGACCGGTCCCCAGCGCGTTCGCTTCCAGCAACACGGCGGATTGTCCTCGCCGAGTCAGCTCATCGAGCAACCACAATCCGGCCGCTCCGCCACCAAAGATCACCACATCCATGTCCACAAAAATCTGCTCCTCAAGGAGGCGACGTTCTAGTTGTTCCTCGACCAAGCGAAAAGACGAATCACGAGATTCCACAGGCCCAGTCGGTTGCATGATCGACGACAGTCCGTGATTCTGTCACCCGATGTAGCCGCAGCGATCGGCCGACGAAAGCCGTTATCTCACTTTTGAAATCTCCCACGCCAGCAACTTTGTGGAGTTTCGCATGTTGACGGTTCACCCATTTCGACTCACATCCGTGCTCTTGCTACTGCTGACCTGCGTGCCGATCCAGGCCGCCGATGATCCGAACCCGGAAGCGACTCGCCAGTATGCCGTCGCTTACGGCTTTCAATCGAAAAAACTGTTCGCGCAGGCGATGCCGCGTTGGACCGAGTTCCTGAAAACTTTCCCGCAGGACACGCGAGTCCCGAACGCTCACTACCAACTCGGTGTCTGCCAATTGAACGAGAAGAAACTGCCGGAAGCGACGGCGACGTTCAAGCTCATCCTGGCAACATTTCCGCAGTTCAAACATCTCGACGGAGCACAGTTCAATCTCGGCCTCACGCTGTTTCAGGTGGCCCAAACTTCAAAGCTGCCGAACGATTTCAAAGCCGCCGCCGCTGAGTTCGCCAACGTCCCGGTCAAGTTCGCGCAGAGTCCGCTCGCCGCCGATGCGACGTACTATCAGGCCGAGAGCCTGTATCTCGCCGCCGACAAACCGAACGCCATCGTCACGTACCAAAAAGTGATCGCGACGTATCCCGCCGCGAAGATCCTACCGGAAGCGTTCTACGGATTGGGCACAACGCAGGCCGACCTCGAACAGCACGTCGAAGCGGCGACGACGTTCACGAAATTGCTGCAAAGCTTCCCGCAGAGTCCGCTCGTCCCAGAAGCCAAGCTGCGGCTGGGCACGTCGCTCGTCGCGCAGAAGAGGCACGCCGAAGCCGAGCCGCACTTCGTGCAAGCCGCCGCCGTCGCCACCTTCGCGCTGGCCGATGTCGCCACTTTGAAGCACGGGCAAGCGCTGCTCGATCAGAACAAATTCCCCGAAGCCGCCGCCGTGCTCGACACGCTGCCGACGAAGTTTCCGAAGAGCGAACAGCTCGGCCCCGCCTTCACTGCCGCGGGCAAAGCCCGTTTCAAAGCGGGACAATTCCCGCAGGCTCAAACCGCGCTGACGACGGTCGTCACTCAAAAACTGCCGACCGCACCCGAAGCCGCGTACTGGCTGGGCCGCACGCTGATTGCGCTCAAGCAACCGGCAACCGTGATCGCGACTGTCGATCCCGTCATCGCTGCGAATCCGCAGAGCGAATTCATCCCGGCATTGCAGTTGGTCCGCATCGACTCGATCTACGAGATTCCGGAACGACGCAAAGAGACGATCCCGCTGTATGTTCAATTCGCAGGCCAGTTCGCCGCGCATGAACTTGCGCCCGAAGCCAAATACCGAGCCGCCCTCGCCGCGTTGCAGACTGCTGACTTTCCGAACGCGCAAGCCAACGCCGAACAATTCTTCGCGACCGCTCCGTTCGCGAAACACGCGCTCGTACCGGAAGTCGTCTTCGTCGGGGCCGAGGCGTACCTGCTCAATCAACCCGAAGCGAATCTCGCGAAGGCCGAACCGCTCTTCCGCCGCCTCGTCACCGAGTTCCCCGCGAGTCCACACGCCGCGCAAGCTCACGTCCGCATCGGCCTGTGTCTGTACTCGGCCGGTGTCGCCGCCAATCAGCCGCCGAAGTTCGAGGAGTGCATCGCCTACCTCAACACGATCATCGCCACGCTGAAAGATCCGGCGTTGATGGCCGAAGCTCGCTACCTTCTCGGCCGGGCACATGGCGAGATGAAACGTCACCCCGACTCTGTCGCCGCCTTCCGCGCCGCTCAACAAGCCAAGCCCGATTGGGATCGGCTCGACGAAGTGCTGCTCGCGCTCGGCGTTAGCCTGCGAGCCGTCAACGACGCGCCGAACGCCGCCGTCGAGCTGACGAAGCTCAACCAAATCGCCACGAGCAAGCTACGAGACCGAGCGTTATTCCACCTCGGCGAAATCGACCGCGGCCTCAAGAAGCCCGACACCGCCCTCGCGTTCTATCAGCAAGTCGTCACCGGGTTCCCGATGAGCGACCTCGTTCCCGCCGCGTTGTACGGCAGCGGAGCCGCTCTCTTCGAGAAGCCCGACTATCCGAACGCCGTGACTCACCTGACGAAACTGATCGCCGAGAAACCACAAAGCGACCTCGTCCCCGCCGCACTCTTCCTGCGAGGACTCTGCCAGCACCGCCAAAAACAATTCGATCCGGCACTGAAAGACCTCACGCAATTCATCGCGACGAATAAGGCCGCCGAGAAAGATGCTCTCGACGCCAAGTTCGCGATGGCCCTTTGCCAAGTGGGACTGAAACAATTCGATCCGTCGATCGTGACACTGACGCAACTGCTCACCGCCAAGCCCGACTATCCCGACGCCGACAAGTGCTATTACGAGATCGCCTTCGCCAACCTCGAACTCAAGAAGGAGAAGGAAGCCGCCGAAGCATTCCGTTCGCTCGCGACGAAGCTGCCAAACAGCCCGCTCGCCCCCGAAAGTTGGTTCCGAGTCGGCGAGTTCCACGAGTCTCAAAAACAACCCACCGAAGCAATCGCCGCTTTCACCGCCGGCATCACCGCCGCGAAGACTCCGGAACTGCGCGAGCGACTGCACTACAAGCTCGGCTGGGTCCAACACGACCAAAAACAATTCCCCGCCGCGCTGATCACGTTCCAAAATCAAGTCAAAGAGTTTCCGCAAGGCACGCTCACTGGCGACGCCAACTTCCTCGCCGGCGAATGCCAGTTCCGCCAAGACAAGTTTGCCGAAGCGCTGCCATTTTATGCCGTCGTCATCGCGGCCAAGAGCGAACGCTTCCAAGCGAAAGCTCTCTACCGCAGCGGCATCTGTGCCACGCAACTCAAACAATGGCCGCAAGCCCAGCAACACTTCACCCTGCTGATCCAAACCTTCCCCAAGTTTGAGCAACTCCACGAAGCCCGCTTCGGCCTCGGCTTCGCTCAACAAAGTCAAAACCAATTTGACGCCGCGAAGGTCACCTACCTGCAAGTGACAAAAGAGACCCGCTCCGAAACCGCCGCTAAAGCCCGCTTCATGATGGGTCAATGCGCCCTCGCCGCGAAGAACAACGCCGAAGCCACCGAACATTTCCTGGAAGCCGCCTTCGGCTACCCCTACGAGGAATGGCAATGCCAATCCCACTTCGAGGCCGCGAAGTGTTTCCTCGAACTGAAGGAGACCGAGAAAGCTCGCGAGTCGCTCGAAACCGTGACAAAACGCTTTCCCAACCACGCCCGAGCGAAAGACGCGACAACATTGTTGGCCGGCTTGAAGTAGCCACTTCACTCAATTCGTTGATGCCAACGAACTGGCAAACTTGCGACACGACTCCGCGCGACTATACTCCGTCTCCTCTGGCGTCGGACTGCGATCAACAGATCGTCGACCGGCGCAAATCACTGCCGGGCAACTGACGGAATCAGCAGACGCGCTAGGTGAGAGACTCCGTCGTAACAGAGATTTGCGGTCGTGGCGAAATTGGCAGACGCACTAGCTTGAGGTGCTAGCGCCCGCAAGGGCATGAAGGTTCAAATCCTTTCGACCGCATTTTAAGAGACCGAAACGAGTTACGTTACCTGCCGACGTTCGGCAGTGCGGTGAGAAACCTGTTTGAATCGTGGAACATTTTCCACGAAATGAACAAGGAACCGCACGATGCCACGCAAAAAGAACGTCCTTCCGTCGTACCTGCTCCACAAAAC
>CAMAWN010000154.1 GCA_945861865.1 Candidatus Kuenenia stuttgartensis
TTTTTCGCCGTGAGTGTCTGTTTTTGAATTACACGTCCACTCACGGCGAAAAAGACTCCCCACGGCAATAAGAACTCTTGCGGAGTTCCTGATCATGTCACCCTGTCTGTTACATCCCTAACCCAGCGCCCACCGAACGCGGGGAAGCCCAGACCGGATGCACTCCGTTGGCGGTTCCGGCGGTGGGACGCATTCGCAGGCCGCAATTGAGCATCGCGTAGTATTGCTCCCAGCCGAAGTGCAGCCAGCCGAGTTCGGTGAAGCCGTCTTGGTCGGTCTCGATGCGCGGGTTGTCACGCCAGTTGTTTTCAATGGTCCAAGACTTGAACGCGAACTCGGTGCGCCAGATGTGATTGTTCGACAGCGGGTACAGGTCGGCCTTCATCACCGGCGCGATGATCGGCGTCCAAGCCCAGGAATGCTTTTCGAGATCGAGCAATGCTCCTTGTCGCCGCGCTTCTTCGGCGACGGCTTTGAGTGGCGGGATGCCGATCTTCAGCGGTTCCTTCTGGCCCAGGATCAGCACCGCCCCCAGCGTGTGACGCTTCGCGCCGACTGAGAAGATTTCGTATTCGGTGTTGAACGGCACGACGACATGCGTCGGATCGGCGAAGATCGGTGCGGTCGGGATCGGCTGCGGATCGACGCGGCCTTTCTCCGGCAGCGTGTGCGTGACCGTAACCCACTGCGACATCGGATAGACCATGTTGAGGTCTTCGGCCAGCGCGACGTTCGACAACTCGGCGATCGGACGATGGACATGAGTGTCGCCGGAGTACCAGCCACGCTCGGCCATGTTGATCCAGCGTTTCAGCTGGATCGTGACAGCGACCGGCTGATCGGCGACTTCGACGTCTTGCGTGGCGGTCAGATACTCTTTGCCGCGTTCGACGGTGAGCGTGTACTTGCCCGGAGGCAACTCGGCGGCGAAGGGATGGGCTGACAGCGTTGTGTGCTTCTCGACGCTCTTCTGATCGCGGGCTTTGTCATAAACGATGGCCGAGCCTTTCGCGTCAGTGGACTTCGCGAAGTACCACTTCGCCCCATCGGCCGATTGGATGTAAAGCCGAGCCGGCAAGAGTTGCCCCGACTCCGCATCGCGAATCTCGCCTTGCAGAGAAGCGGCGTTGATCTGGCCAGACAAATCGGGAAGAACAAAAACAGCCCAGCCGACGATCAACAACAGACGCATGAGTGACATCTCACAACTCCCAAAACATAGTCGGAGGAACGCAGATCAGTCGCAGGACGGATGGTTCGGGTGACTCGTTCGATACCACTGATAGGCGATGCGAAACGGTGGCGAGAACTGTTCCGGTGAGCGTGCCAGCCAGTCGTCGATTTCCGTCAGGTCATAAAACGCGCCGCCAGCGATTTCACCGGGATCGAATTGCGGTGGTGTGTCGGTGATCGTGCGATAGAGGACTGTGAACTCGTTCGCCGTCTCCGGTCCGGCGGGGAATTTGGCGAGCCGCTCGACCGGTGACGTCAGGCCGAGTTCTTCCTGCATCTCGCGCGGTGCGGTCTCGTCGTAATTCTCTCCGGCGGTGACGTGTCCGGACGCCGACGACGTGTAACACAACGGATACTCGTCCTTTGTTGCCGAACGCAGTTGCAACAATAATTGTCCGCGCGAATTCAAGACGAAGATCGAGACCGCGCGATGCCACAGCTTCCGACGATGCACCTCGGACCGCGCCATCTGGCCGATCACACAGTCCTGGTCATCGACGATGTCGAAGAGTTCTTCAGGCATGAGGTTGTGGGGCGAGCGGGAGACGTCAGTCCTCCGAAGTCCTCCGAGTTTTCAGTTGTGGCTTCGAAATCTCGGAGGATTGACGTCCCCCGCTCGGCTTAGAGGACTTGTTCCAGCACGTCCGAATCGACGTAGATCGGCAGGTGCGGGTCGTAGTGGACGGCCAGTGCAATGGCGTCGCTGGGGCGGCTGTCGATTTCGATCAGGTCGCCATCGCGGCCGACTCGGATTTTGGCGAAATAGGTGTGCTCGCGCAGATCGCTGATGACGACACTCTGAGCTTCACCGCCGAGTGCTTCGATGGTGGCCTTGAGCAAGTCGTGAGTCAGCGGTCGCTGCGGGTACTCCTTCTTGATGCGGCGGTCGATGCTGGTGGCCTCGAACAGCCCGATCAGAATCGGAAACATCCGCTCCCCATCAACCTCGCGGAGGTAGATCACTTGCTGGTCGTTGAGTTCGCTGATGATGATGCGGGCGAGTTCCATCGGCACGAGCACGGGACACCTCTTGTGGTTAATTGGCTGGTAGGGCGGGATTGTAGAGCCTTTTTCCGAACGATGCGCGAGTCAATTGGAGGAGCTAAAGAACTGGGACCGGGTAACGGAGAATGAGGAATGCGGAACGGGAATTAAAGACCTCGCTTTGGTCAGACACTCTTCATTCTCCGTTCCTCATTCTCCGTTACCCAATTACGCGGTTCTCCGCCTGATTGCTCGGCTTCGGCGCGACCGCTAGAGTTTGCTCGCGATCCTGCGGTGTAATTCCTTTTTTCATTTCCGGTTTGAAACTGGGCATACGGAGTTTGGGTGGCTCATGAGCGACGACCTCAAGGCGACAGAGACGGCAACACAGGAATCCATCGAGAAACTCAGCCAAGGCTATCGGAAAATTCGCGAGCAGATGTCGCAGGTCATCGTCGGGCAGAATGATGTCATCGACCAATTGCTGATCGCACTTTTCAGTCGCGGGCATTGCTTGCTGGAAGGTGTGCCGGGGCTCGCCAAGACGCTGATGATCAGCACACTGGCCCGCTGCCTGTCGATGTCATTCTCTCGCATTCAATTCACACCCGACTTGATGCCCGCCGATATCACCGGCACTGAAGTCCTGCAGGAAAACAAAAGCACCGGCCAGCGCGAATTCCGCTTCATCACCGGCCCGCTGTTCCACAACGTCGTCCTGGCCGACGAAATCAACCGCACGCCGCCGAAGACTCAAGCCGCGTTGCTGGAAGCCATGCAGGAACGACAAGTCACCGTCGGCCAAACCCGACATGTTCTGGCGGATCCGTTTTTTGTGCTCGCCACGCAGAACCCGATCGAGCAGGAGGGGACGTATGCTCTGCCGGAAGCTCAGCAGGACCGCTTCATGTTCAAGGTCCACGTCGGCTATCCAAACTTCGCCGAAGAGAAGCAAATCGCGAAGCAGACCACCAGTCTGCAACGAGATGCCGTTGCGGAAGTCTTGAGCGGCGAGGACATCATCGAACTGCAACGCATCGTCCGCCAGGTGCCGGTGACAGATCACGTCGTCGAGTACGCCCTCGCCATCACGCGTCAAACGCGAGTTCGCCAACCCGGTACTCCCGATTTCATCAACGAATGGCTGAGCTGGGGAGCCGGCCCGCGCGCCGTCCAATACCTGCTGCTCGGCGGAAAAACCCGAGCGTTGCTCAACGGCCGCACGCACGTCAGCACCGACGACATCATCGCAATGGCCAAACCGGTTCTGCGTCACCGCATCGTGCTCAACTTCGCCGCCGAATCTGAAGGCATCACCGCCGACCACGTCATCGACAAACTGACCGAATCGACCCCAGCCAAAGAGGGCGAACTCTCCCGCGACCCACGGTTCCAAAAAATCTTCGCGGCGTGAGCCGATCCAAGAAGCTCCATAGCCTGACTCTCCGAGTCGGAAATCCTGCGAGAAAACACCCGATTCAGAGAGTCAGGTCAACGCCGAACTGCAGCGGCGGGAAGTGAATCCTCAGGCCCCGACGGGCAGGTGTTCCGATTTCTGTTTTGGCGGTGCGAATGGATGCCAAACTTGAGCACGATGACTGACGAATGGTGTCACGCGTGAATTGCGGGGTCAAAATAGAAATCAGAACACCGGCTTCCTCTCTCGTCCTGAATACTGGCTGAGTTCGACTCACTCGTATTCCCATTTCGACACCCACGGGTCGCGGGTTTGTTTTTGCCATGATTTAAGTTTGCCTTGTAGTTCGGCGATCAGCTTGGCGTGCTGCGGATCATCGGCGAGGTTCTTGAGTTCGTTGGGATCGGCTTCGAGGTCGTAGAGTTCAAAACGCGGGCGGTGAATGTAGGCCGACGTGGATCGCAGGCCGTAGACCGGCAGCTTGGACTTCAACGCCATTTGCCACGTCGGCGAGGCGTACAAGTCGGAAGCGAACGGGTACGGCAGCTCGTGAGCGATGTTGAAGATCAGCTTGTGTCGGCCACTGATCACCGAACGCATTGGGTAGTACATCGTGATTTCGTGGAACGTGTGCGAACCGAAGATTTCTCCGAAGCCGTTCTTCGCGGCGTGCTCGTCGGCAAGCGCCTTCAAAAACGAGCGGCCGTGAAACGTGACTGGCTGCGTCTTTGCGTTCTTGGCCGGACGCGCCCCATCCGATCCGCCGCCATTTTCGCGCGGAACAATGGGAGGCGCGGGCTTCGGGGTGACTCCGCACCAGTCGAGGATCGTCGGCGTGATGTCCACCCAGGCGACGAGCGCATCTGTTGTTCGCACGGGCGAGACGCTCGTGGCACGCGACTGCGTCGGATCGCGAACGATCAGCGGCAGGCGAGCACCTGGGTCGTACAACGTCGTCTTCGCTCCGGGGAACGGCGGACCGTTGTCGGCAAGGAACAGCACCAGCGTGTCGTCCCAGTGGCCGGTTTCTTTCAACACCTGCATCAGCATGCCGACCCCTTGGTCGAGGCGGTTAATCGCTTCGTAAAATTCGGCCCACTCCTGCCGCACGACGGGAGCGTTCGGAAGCCATGACGGAACCCGCATTTCATCGGCTTTGAATCTCGTCGGTGTGACACCCGGAAAGTGGTTGTCGTTCGGAGAGTTGCCGAATCCGGTCGCGCCGCTGCGATGCGGATCGGTGCTGCACCAGTAGAGGAAGAACGGCCGGTCGTCCTTTTCGGCGATCCAAGTTTTCGCGTTCTCAGACATGCGGACTGAGTTGCGCGAGCCTTGAATGCCGTCGTTGCGGTACGTCTCGAAGTGGTACGTCGCCTCCGGAGCGAGGTGATACTTGCCGATCGAGCAAGTGCGATAGCCAACCTCGGTCATCATCACCGGCAACGTGCGCACCGAGTCGTAGGTCGAGAAATGATTATCGGCGTGAGCGTGTCCGAAATGGCCGGTTGCATGATTGAAGAGGCCCGTCATCAGCACCGACCTGCTCGCGCTACAACTGGCGGTCGTGCAGTACGCTCGCGTGAAGCGGACCCCTTCGGCCGCCAGTTGGTCAATGTTGGGCGTCTTGGCCTGCTGGTCACCGTAGCAGCCAAGCTGCCACCCCAGATCATCGGCGACAATGACGACGACGTTTTTCGCAACCGGCTTCTTTGGCGAATCGTCTGCGTTGGCCGAGTGACTGACAGCACAAGTCAAAACGATCAATGACACGAACTTCCCAAACGAACAACTCATGACGACATGACTCCGGTTGAGTGCTGGAACCTCGGCGAGTTTCTCGCCTCTGCGTGAAAGAACTTCCTTCCAGAAAAGGCACCGTCTCACGCGGTGGTGCGAAGCTCGCAGAGAGGACGAACGCAAAGCCAAGCTACTGTTCAGCACTCACCGCTTCCAGGCAGGCGACGAGCCGGGGGAGCTGACTTTGGACGGAATAGCGTTCCGCGACCGTATTCCGTGCCGCAGGAACGACGGAATCTCGGCGGCTCGGGTCGGACAGGAGTTGCCTCAGCACGAACATCCATTCGTCGGGCGTCGTCGCCAGCCAGCCGTTGACTCCGTGATGAATGATCTCGGAATTGACGCCAACCGGTGACGCGACCGCGGGAACTCCGGCGGCCATGTATTGCAGAATCTTGAGACCGCATTTGTAGCGTGTCCAATCGGTATCGGGCATCGGCATCAGGCCGATGTCGAAGGCTTGCAGTTCGGCAATCTCAGTCGCTTCGGACCAGCGCTTGAAGCGTGTTGGAATCCCGTCGCGATCAAAACCGAGTCTCCACAGCGGGCGATCCGTTTCGGCGATGACACGTAGTTCGATCGAAAATTCGCGGGCGAGTTGTTTCAACGGTTCACGCAAGTCTGCGAGGTATTCGATGTTCGCCGCCGTGCCGGTCCAGCCGAGGACGAGTGGTGAAAGGCGAAAAGCGTTGGGAGAATTGGCCTGGCTCATCCCTCGTCCATGATACTTCTCCACATCGACACACGTCGGGATCACCGTCACGCGCGAGTTGATGGGCTGGACGTGAGTGGCCAGAAAATCGTTGCCGACAATGATGTGATCGCTCAAGCCGCAGAGCACTTCAAACTTGTGACGGTTGAGCACGAACAGTCCGTCGTCGATGTCGAGCACCAATCGGCGAGCGATCCGTCGCAGTGCTTGTTCGAGGTCGAACGTCGCATCGCTGAAGAGTTCGCGTTCGAGGACGACAACGTCGGGCGACCAGCGTTCCAGTGCGACGAGGTCGGCCCGGCGATTCCAACGTTTGAAGACTCCGCTCAACCGGAAGCCGAGCAGTGGCCAGGAGGCGTACTTGTCTGGACGACTCGGCAACACCAGACATTCGTGGCCGAGCCGTTGCAGGTGTGGCACGAACTGCAACACCCGAAAGCGACTGCTGGGAACAAGCCGGCCCGAAGTGAGAAAGGCAACACGCATCTGCGGAACGACTCCCAGAGCCAGATGGAATGATTGTGTGGGAGGTATTACCGGATCGGCCCCAATTCATCGCTTCGGACTGAAGTCACTGCACTTTCCGAGAAACGCTCGAAGCGAATGACTGATGTTTGCAAGAAAAGGCTCACCGTGGAAGCTGTGTGGGATTGAACAACCTCAGAGGACAACCACGGGAGCCAAGGCTGGCGAAGTGTCGTTGCTTGCCGGAATGGTCGCAATGGGTGGAACCGTTGAGCCTCGTGTTGCACGCGGACAATCGTTGGCGGTTGCTGGTGCTGATGACGAGGATGCTGTTCGCTCAGGTGCGGCGGACGGTCGCCCGTTGGTTGCGAGCGGCGCGGATCAAGAGCGACGTCTCGAATGGGGATGACTTCGTGTCGGCGGTGGGGAAGCATGTGGACGCGGTCGCCGGCCAACGGCTGACGTTGCCAGACGAAGCCCAACTGCGACCACCGCCCGATGGTCAACAGAAAGATCGCGGAACTGAACAGGCCAGTGACGTGGTAACTCATAGTGCGCGTGGTCTGACAGATTTCAGAGAATCTGTGAAGACGTGCCAAGCCGGTGTTGCCTGTGGCATCGAGTGGCGGGAAGCGTTCGGCTCGTCACGCGGAGCGGTGACGGCTACGTCCGCCGAGCGGTGATTTACTGTCCCCAACCGGAAGTCCGTCGGACTTCGACGGCGTCAATCGGACCTTCCGAACTGAGCAACGGACACAGTCGCGAATCTTTCAGCACGTCGTTCACCGTCATTTGCTGACCATCAACGATGATCTGCTGTGCCATCAGCCGGACTCCGTGGCTGTAATCGACGTACCAATCGACGTGGCCGACGTACAACGTCTGGATTGGCCGGCCATCGGCGTAATGCCAGCCGTAGATCGCGACCTTGTTCGGCTTCTCTTTCAAGCGATTGGTCAACACGACATCCTTTTTGATGCCGGCCACGAGCAGTCCGCGCGGTTTGCCGCGCAGTTGCTCCTCGATGATCTGATGATGCTGCCAGAAAGTGGCGACGGCGTCTCGGTCTTTCGTCAGTGGTTTTGGATCGAGTTTGACTTGAGCAGCGGCGAAGACATCGTCGGAGACCTTCGCGGTGATGAGCGAGGCATCGAACTTGTCGGCAATCGTCATGGCAGTTTGCGGAGTGATTGGGACTCGGAAGAAGTCGTCGTCGGTCCCGATCGCTAGATAGTCGGGCATCACGAAATAGGTCGCGACATGTTTGGCTCCAGTGTCGTCAATCGCTTCCACGCGAATCGGCTTCAACCGGCGTGAAAATTCGGGAATGTTCCCGCTGCTGATCTGGTGTAATATGGCTGCTTCTCTTTGATCACGCGGCAGTTCAGTGATCTGCTGTCGAAACCTTGTTCCAGGCGGTGCGTCAGCGGGGCGAACTGGGACTGCGATCCGAACTTCGGGCACGTCGGCAGGGATCGTGGCTCGCACGGCGGACGGATCAACGAACGGCTGCGGCTGAATCCATTTCGTGTACGCTCGCGGGCCGCCGAACGGCCCCCATTTCTCGGCGAGATCCGTACCCAGCGTCAGGCCGTGCAGCAGGCCGTTCATCTCGCCGACGAGAGCCGTGTGCAAGATTTTGTTTTCGGGATTCGGATGCACGTGAAACTGCATCTGTCCGTTGAGGCCGGTCGTTTGTTTGAACGAGCCAACGTCTTGCTCGGTCAATTCGATGTCGCGGCGAAAGCGACTCATCATCCGTTGCGAGGCTCGGAATGTCCCGCCGTCCGGGCCGACAACCTTCTTGCCGTTGAACGCGATCTCGCGATCGTCATACGCGATGACGGCTAACCGCCGAAGCGCGTCTCCCTTTAGCCACGTGAGGATTTTGTCACCGTGACGTTCCTCATCCGAATACGAATAGTTGGCATCCAGAAACACGATGCGTTCGAGCGTTGGGGGCAATGTCTCGATCGAATTGAAATAGCCAAACAGGAACGATCCGCCGCCACTGTGACACGTCAGTGCGATTCGTTCGGCAGAGACTTCCTTCGCCAGCGACTCAACCAGTCCGCGAATGATCGTGTTGGCGTTGGCTTGCTCGCGGCGAAATGTTGGCCAGCTCAATTTCGGAGCTTGCACAATCGTGAGCACGAGATCTCGCTTGGTGTCGATCTCACGTAGTCGTCGAAGTTGCGCGGCGACGTGCTGGATGTCGAATCGCCAATCGAGTTCCCTCGCCGCCGCGCAGCCGAGCGTTTGCTCAATCGTGTTTCCATTCGGTGTGGCAAACACGACCAGCACGCGAGGTTTGTCGCTCAACGCCGCCGGTGCGTTGACCAGCACGCGAATGCCACTGTCGAGCTGGCTCCATTTCACTTGCTCGTTGAATGGCTCGGTGTTTTGGAATTCCGGCAGCATCGATTGCGACCAAACGCTCAACGGTGCCGCGACCAGCAGCAGCGCAATGCACACAATTGATCGCGGCGTGACGAGGAAAGAACGGCATCCACTGCCACGTTCATAACGACACACAACTCGAACTCCTTGAACTCGTTATTTCTATCGCCGCTTCTCGGCCGAGAAACGGAAGCTGTAGAGGCTGCACTTCGTCAGCTCCAGCTTGAGCCGTACGGTCTTGCCCTGGAACGGCGAGAGGTCGGCCTTGCCGTGCCAATGTGCGATGCCTCGGACCTGGTCGCCGGTGAGCGGATCGCAGTCGGACAGATCGAATCCAGGGAGCGACTTGCCGGCTTCGTCGAGGACCGCCACGCGGACCGAACCACCTTCCGACGCCTTCACGTTCAGCAGCAGCGAGCCTCCGTCGCACACGAGCACCGGTGTGGTGAGCGTGCCGCGCTCGCCCGCGTCGAGCGACACAAAACCGTCTCGTCGCCATACGGCCGCGCGAATTTGCGAGAACGATTTCTCGAATGGTGCGATCGGGTGAGCTCCATTGGCTTCGGTGTAGTACAGCCACAACTCGTCACCGATTTCGAGCGGTGCGTTGGTGCTGATGTACGTTGGAAACAGGCCCACCGCATTGCTGGGTGCAATCAACGTCGCTCGTTCGGGTTGTCGAAACCACTTCAAACCGTCGTGGCTGTACGTCAATTGCAGATCGCCGCCGCCGTTCGAGTCCGCCCCATCCACGAGGTACAGCAGGCTTAACAGACCGATGTATTGGTTGCCGTACGGGAAGAAGTTCATCACGTAAAGTTCGGCCCAGTCTGGCTTGTTGGGGTCTTTGCTGAGCGGCGCGACCTTGGCGTCGTCATGATCGTCCGCCGCGAGCACGTTGACGATCGGAGTCCATCCGCGGTTCAACTCATGGCATTGACTAATGCCGACGGCGCGGCGGCGACCGTCTTTATTCTCAGCGACATGGCTTTTGACGAACGTCCGAACGTACGCCAGATACCGTTGTCGTAGCGGATCCCAAGTGAACGAGTGCGAGTCGGTGTAATTGCCTTGTTCGGGGACGACGTACTCCGGCTTGTTGAAGCCGCCTAGGAACTTCCAACGCAGGCCGTCACCGGATGACAACAAACACTCTCCCAGTCCGCCATGCGGATTGTGATTCTTAAGGTACACGAATGCCTTGAGCCGCGCGGCTGGTTCGCGCTCACGCGGGTCGATGAAGATGTTGGCCAATTCGGCCTCAAAGAAAACAATGTTGTTGTCCTTTGAGGCACCGTGCTCGTAGAGACCGATCTTCGGCTTGACCCAGGTCTTGCCGTCCTGCGATTCGGCGTAGCAGATGTAGCAGGTGAATGAGTCAGGCGGCCGGAGTGACGGGGAGATCGCCGACTCGTAATACATCTTGTAGAGGCCGTCTTTCGGATCGCGAAACACGCTGCCAAACAAATGTGGCCACTTCTCCCATGGCTCCGTCGCTCGGATAGCGGCTTCCTCGCGCGGCCGGCCGGGATGCCACGTACGCTTCAGCCCGGATTGCTTGGCCAGGAAGCGGTCATCCAAGAACAAACAGACGCGCGACCCAACTTGCAACGGTGTGTCGTCGGCAACCGCTTGCGAACCTGACCAAGCGACGCCAACAACGGTCACGATTACGTTCATCCAGCCAGCGAATTTCGGCATGGGGTCGTCTCCGAAAAGAAGTGCTTGCGACTTTCGCTACGGTCCTGAATGTGCCGCGATTGGCGATTTCACCCGCGATTGTCGTCCAAATCCTGGCACGTCGCCGTTGAGCGGAATCGCTCCGATGTCGGGGCGTGTGTCGTTCGCTGGACGTTGTGAATCGAACAGCTCTTTCGGCAACACGACTCCTTTGCCGATCGCCGAGCTGTTGGGCAGCAAGCGGTAATCGTTCTTGGCGGCCGGTGCTCGATCGAACGCGGTGAAGCGTGGATCGGCGACGAACGAATTGGCTTCCCACCCGCCGGGATATTTAGCGGCGATGGCTTTCGAGCCTTTGGCCTCACGCACCTTTTCAATAAAGCCATCGGGGAGCTTTGCGTCAGCGGCGGCGCACCAGTGCAGGTTGCCGTCCATCTGGATGTCGTGCTCTTCGGGATACGCCGAATCGGGATAACGATTGAGGTACACGAACAAATTGTTGAGCACGCTGCGCCGCGTCCGCGGATGCGTGGTGGTCCAAGTGCGGCCGGCGTAGCTGCCGCTCCAGGTCTCGGTGATGAAGGTGTTCTGGTAGAAGTGCAGGCTCTCCATGCCCAGCAGATCGTTGCCGTGAGCCAGGAATCCGTGGCCGCGCAGCAGGCCCCCTTCCGGAGTCTTTGGGTTGGGCCGGCTGAACGGGACTCCTTGCCGCTGGTCGAGCAAATTGCGATAGATGTAGATCTCACCAATTGGCCCGCCGGTGTTGTTGCAGGCGAACGTGCTGAAGATGTCCCGAATCAAGTTGTGATGAACGTGGATGTCGTCGTTCATGTACCGCGACGGACTGCTGAGATAGATGCCATCATCCTGCATACGCTCGACGACGTTGTGATGGAAGTTGATCGCTCGGCCACTGAGATACACGCCGTCGTGGCCGTCGGTGAACTCGCAGTTGGCGATCTCCCAGTCGTGGTTGTACGGGTAATAGAAGACCTCGAATTCGTAGCTTCCCTCAGTGACGAGCAGCGCGTGCGAATTGAGCCGCGCGATGTTCCGCGCGTTGCCCGGTTTCGTTTCGTAGGAGGGATTTCCAATCCGTCCGAGATCCTTCGGCGGCGCGATAAACGGGTCGTAGAACCGCGGCGAATAGGTAAAAAGGCTGTTTTCATCTCGCCAGGCCCACGGCGGGATCATGCCGTGAATCGCCGAGTTCACCATGCGGAACGGCCCCGTCGATTGCGATCGCAAGCCGTAAGTCCCCGCGAAGATCGTGACATTGTCGAACTCAACGTCGATCCCCATCCGCAGTTCGACACAATTGGTCCCAGCTCCGCGAATCACCACATCCTGAAAACGAACATGCTTGGCCATGTCGATCTTCAGCGGCACCGATCCGAACGGCGAGAGGATCAGCGGCAGCTTGCGCGGATCGGTCTCCCCCTTGTAGTTCGGGATTCCCGGCGTCGTCAGATTTGTGTGAGCCAACCGCACATGAATGTGCCCCGAGTCGCGGTCATACCACAGTCCCGGCCCGCAGTAGAGCGGCAGAACCATCAGCTTCTTTTCCGGGTCGTCGATCCAGAGTTCATTCGTGGCCCGCAGATCCATCGTGTGCCAGTAAGTTTGCAGAGCAATGTGCGAATCGCCGAACAAACCCAGCACGTCGCGAATGTTTTTGTACGCCTTGACCGAGCGATACTCTCCCGCCGCGCCGTTCGCTGCCGGCTCCCACGCCTTGGCTGGCTCGTCGAAGAATTCCGCAAAGCTGCCATCAACGATGACCCGCTCGCCCGGAAACGCGCGGATCGTGATGGGGGCATCTGGCTTGCCGGCGACGGCGCAATAAACGTTCTCGCGATACACGCCGCCGCGCAGCACGAGCGTGTCACTCGCGCCCAATTGCTTCAGTGCGTGATTGATCGTCCGCCACGGAGCCGCCTCGTTGCCCGGCGCAGCGTCATCCCCCTTGACTGAGTCCACGAAAAACTTCGGCCCGTTGCCCAGCGGACGTTGCGAAACCTCCGGCAACGGCCGCAGCGTCGGATGCGATATCGATTGCGCGATCAGCGTCTGTGTGGACAACACCAACAGCAACACGGCAACCCATTGAAAACATCGTGTCATCAGATTCTCCAATCAGGTTTGGCAGAACGATGTGGGCAGAACAATAAAAGCCATTCCGCTTCTTGTTCCCATCGTCCTGCCAACCCATTAAGACAGCAACTCGGTCAGCACTTTCCCATGCACGTTGGTCAGGCGGCGTTGGATGCCGTTGTGATAAAATGTCAGCCGCGTGTGGTCGATGCCCAGCAGGTGCAGAATCGTGGCGTGGAAGTCGTGGACATCGACTGGCTTCTCGCCAACTTTCCAGCCGATGTCGTCGGACGCCCCGTAAGTGATGCCGTGCTTGAGGCCGGCTCCGGCCAGCCAGACGCTGAAGACATCGGGATTGTGGTCGCGGCCGGGTCCGACTTTGTCGCCGGCACTTTCCGAATACGGAGTGCGGCCGAACTCGGTGTTGAAGATCACCAGCGTGTCGTCGAGCATCCCGCGCTGACGCAAATCTTGCAGCAGCGCGGCGACCGGCTGGTCAATCTTGTCGGACTCGCGGCGATGATTGTTCGGCACGCTGCCGTGAGCGTCCCAATGGACTTCGGTCCCGAACGCGGCTCCGCTCCAAAGCTGCACGAACCGGACGCCATGTTCGAGCAATCGACGTGACAGCAAACAGGCTCGCGCGAAGTCCGCACACTCTTTGCGATCGACTCCGTACATCGTCTGAGTCGCGGCGGTCTCCTGAGTCAGATCAGTCGCTTGCGGAATCGCCAATTGCATTCTCGCAGCCAACTCGTAGCTGCGCATGCGACTTTCGAGCGCGTCGTCGTGTCCGCGTTCTTCGAGATGCCGGCGATTGAGTTCCGCGACGGCCGCGAACCGCGCGGCTTGTGTGGCGTCGTCGAGCTTCGTCGCCGGTTGCAGATTGCGCACGGCGGGGCCGCTCGTGTTGAGCACGACTCCTTGATGACGCGCGGGAAGAAAGCCGCTCGACCAATTGTTCGCTCGGCCAGTCGGCCACGATCGACTGTCGGGCAGCACAACAAACGTCGGCAGGTTGTCCACTTCACAGCCGAGACCGTACGAGACCCACGCTCCCGCGGCGGGGAAACCGAGCGTGCGGAAGCCGCTGTTCGCCTCATAAGTCGCGGGCGTGTGATTGCCGGTCCCTGACCACATCGACTTGATCACCGTCAGTTCGTCGGCGACCTCGGCGAGATGCGGAAACAAATCGGAGACCCACAGTCCGCTCGCGCCGCGCTGCTTGAACGCGAAGTGTGGCCGGTGCAGCAGCCCGACCTTGCCCATGAATCCCTGCGGCTTCTCGTCGCCGGGGACCGACTTGCCGTGCAGCTTTTCCAACTGCGGCCGGTAATCAAACGACTCAAGCTGACTCAGTCCCCCTTGCAAAAAAATCTGAATGGCCCGCTTCGCCTTGGGCGGATGATGCGGCGGCGGATCAGCCGCTTCACCGCGAATGGAATCGGCGTGCAAATCTCTCGCGAACAGCATGGCCGCCGAGATTCCGCCAAGTCCGGTGGCGAACTGGTCGAGCCAATTTCGGCGGGAGAATTCGCGGTCGAGGTTCATGGCTGGGTCTCAATCCACAAACAAGAACTCGTTGAGGTTGAACAGCACGACGCAGAACTGAGCCAGTCCGTGCTCGGCGATGAATCGTTGACCGAAGGCTGTCTCTTCTGGCGTCGGCTGTCGAGCGAACGAGAGGACATAGGCTTGGCGGACTTGTGCGATCGCCTCGGCGCCCGCTTCGCGTCGGAGACGTTCGGCGAATCGTGAGGCGTAGTGCTCGATGACTGCGTCGTTGAGTAACGACAACGCTTGCAGCGGAGTGCTCGTCACTGATCGTCGCGGAGTCGGCACCGACGGGTCGGGGCAGTCGAGCGTGTCGAGCAGCGGACTTGTGCCGGCTCGGACCCAGGTGCGATACAGACTGCGGCGATTGAAATCGGGGCCAGCCGCATCGAAGACGGTGTAGGTCTCGTTGTTGCCCGCGCTCGATATTTTGAAGTCACGATAACCGGGGCCGCCGAGTTTTAGTTCAAGGTCACCAGAAACCGCGAGCACCGCGTCGCGAAACGTCTCGGCCTCCAGTCGCTGTCTCGGTCGTTGCCAGAGCAGGCGGTTATCGGCGTCGATGGTTTTTTGTTTTTGGATTTCCTGACCCCCAACCCCGGACCCTTGCCGATAGGTTGCACTCATTACGATCAACCGTTGAATCCGTTTCAAGCTCCACGCAGGGCCGTCGGCCGGATGCACGAGTTGTCCGGCGAGCCAGTCGAGTAATTCGGGATGCGAAGGCAAGCCTCCCTGAAAACCGAAGTCGCTGGGCGTGCGGACCAATCCCTCGCCGAAGTGATAGCCCCACAGCCGATTGACGATGACTCGCGGCGTCAACGGGTTATTCGGATCCGCGAT